>URHP01000027.1 GCA_900547645.1 uncultured Eubacteriales bacterium | reverse complement strand
TACGAGATGAGCGCTAGTCTCGTGGGCTCGGAGATGTGTATAAGAGACAGGATCGCCGATCACCGCGCACGTCTCCCGCCATACGACTGCCCAATGGTACACGTCGGGCGATTTTGCCTCTTCCTCCCACGCCGCCAGCAGCTTCCGCGTGAACGATACGTCCTTGTGCGGCGTCCACGTCAGAAAATGCGTGACGGCGGGATCGCTCATCCAATTGCCGAACGCCTGCTCCGCGTCGGACGCGCGGAAGGGACGCAGAATAAGCCGCTGCGTTCCGAGAATTTTACTGCCCGACTGCTGCATACGATATGCTCCTTCCCGCCACGGCGCAGCCCGATCTCCGAACATCAAAAAAGCCCGCCGTTCGGCGGACTTTCTTTTCAAAAATGAGACACGCCAAACTAACGTATTTGCATCGCAAACACGCTGCGCATGGCGTTCAGAACAACTAAGTCGCGTTTCATGCCTCTATTGTATCCCTCCGCCCGCCGCCTGTCAAGCGTTTGATGATATTTTGTCCCGCGCGCTCATACAATACCCTATGAACGTCATCTTTGCCGTCGTGTTTCTGGCGGCGGCGATCGTCTTTCTCGTCTCCGATCCCGACGGATTTCTCCCCGCCATGCTTGCTGGCGGCGAAAAAGCGGCGGCCGTATCGCTCGCCCTGCTCGCCTCCTACTGCGTGTGGCTGGGATTTTTTCAGGTGCTGGAGCGCAGCGGACTCGCCGAAAAATGTTCCAAAGCCCTGTTCCCCGCGGCGCGGAAGCTGTTCCGCTCGGAGGACCGCGGCGCGGTGTCCCTTGCCTGTCAAAACCTTGCCGCGAACATTCTGGGACTGCCCGGCGCGCCCACCCCGCTCGGCGTTGCCGCGACGCAAAAATTCCTCGCCGCAAAGAACGGTTACGCCGCGGATATGCTGTTCGTGCTCAACGCAACGAGCCTGCAGCTTCTGCCCGCCACCGTCATCGCGCTGCGCGCCGCCGCGGGCGCCGCTTCTCCCGCCGACATTGTTTTGCCGACGCTCCTTTCCACGCTCATTTCCACCATACTCGGCGCGGCGCTCGTCATTCTTACGAGGAAACGCGCATGAAGTACGCCGCGCTCGTCGTTCCCGTCCTCTTTCTTGCACTCTTTGCGTACGCGCTCGTCAAAAAAGTGCGCCTGTACGACTGCTTTACCGAGGGCGTGAAGGGCGCCGTCCCCCTGGTGCTCTCCATCTTTCCCTACCTGGTCTCCGTCCTCATCCTGTCGGAACTGTTCGAGCGCAGCGGTCTGTCCGCCCGCCTGACGCAGGGGCTTTCCCCCGTCTTCTCCTTTCTGGGCATCCCGCCCGAGATCGGCAAACTCGTTCTCCTGAAGCCCTTTTCGGGGAGCGGCTCGACGGCGCTCTTATCCGACCTGCTTGCGACCTATGGCGCGGAGAGCTATATCGGACGATGCGCATGCGTGGCGTACGGTTCGAGCGAGACGGTGTTCTATATCTCCGCCGTCTATTTTGCGGGCAGCAAAAAAAATCTTGCAAAGCCCGTCGTCATCGCGCTGCTCGCCAACTTTGTCAGCCTGATTTTCGGGTGCCTTTTCTGTCGGATCCTGTAAAAAATGCCCGATTGTGCGAATCGATAATTTTTTCACGGTTCTTTTTGAAAGAATTTTCTGCCGTTTGCGACAAATTCACAGAAACAAATTTTTTAAAAATTTTTCGACGAAATATTTTACTTTTCGCTATGGGGCGGTTATAATATGGGTGTCAGAAGCAAGTGAGACAGCTCCTTGCCGAAGACCTCAAACAGCTCATCATTTTTCCCCCTTATCATATAGTAACTCCCCGAGACGCAAGTCTCGGGGAGTTACTGTTTTCCGAAAAACTTTTTCTCTATATCATAAAAGCGCTCCCGCCGCAGACGGGAGCGCTCTTTTGCATCATTCAGGATTTGGACGGAAGGCGCCGTCCGCTCCCGCCCGTCTTTTCGGCAAAGACGAGCAGAACGGAATACAGGAGCCCGGGCCCCATGTTGAAGACGTGATTGTCCACAAGGCTTGTAAGCAGCATGGAACAGACGCACAGCATGGCGACGATCCTGACGGGAGACGGATCGCGCACGACCATGATCACGGTCTGCGCGCGGTGGATGAGATAGGCGAGGAAGGCAAACACGCCGCCCATGGCGATGAGCTGGAAGAATGTATTGTGCGCAAACCCGGGAATAAAGTACCCTTCCAGGCGCGGATCGCCGTTGTTGAGCATCATGCCGTTCGCCAGCTGAATGCCGGGGGCGTCGTACCACCCCACGCCGAACACGGGGAAATTCAGGAAGGTCTTCCAGCACTGATCGTACAGATCGAGCCGTCCCGAATCGTCCATGCCGACATTGACCAGGGAGCGGAAGAGATCGGCAAGTTTGTCGGGATAGATGAGGAACGCGCAGCCCGCGCCCAGCAAAAGCGCGGCGTAGACAACGGCGCTCCATATTTTTTCCCTGCCCTTCGACGCGACGAGCGTATAGACGATGCAGGCGAGGAAGACGACCGAGGCGAACAGAATGGAACCGCGGCTCTGCGTCAGGATCACGCCCAGATAGAACACGCAGGAAAGCAGGGTGAACATCCAGCCGTGCTTCTTTTTCACCGCAAAATAGACGGGCGCGGGCATGCACATTGCCATGACGCACCCCACGCAGTTCCACACGCCCCAGCCGGTATACAGCTTGTTGCGGTCGCCCGTGCCGTCCAGCCCGGGCGCACCCTCGTTGAAATACATGCCGACGACTTCCGCAAACACGCCCACGCCCACGATCGTAAAGAGCAGGGCGAGATGGTGCTCGGGGACCTTGTCCCAATCGACGGTGAAATAAAAGTAAAAATAGAAGCCCGACAGCGCCGCGATCTGAACAAACCCGAAGAACACCGAATCGCCCGCATAGTAGGGGGAAAACAGCCCGCCGAGCAGATACGCCGCGCCCAGCAGCGCGAACCCCGCCAACAGCTTGGGCGCGCCGCGCTTTTTGCCCTCCATCAGTTTGGAAATCAGCCGCCCGACGAGCAGCACGGCAATGACGGCGATGGCAAAGATGAGCGCGACCTGCGCATACGGCTGCGAAAAGAGGGCGTCGGGATGCATGCCGGGATTGTTCTTTGCAGAAAACAGCATATACCCGCACACGACCATGGGCACGACGGGCAGCGTGTCCTCGCTCAGCAGAACGATGACCAGCCCGAGAACGGCATACGCGTAGATGACGTACAGCTCCAAAGAAAAAAGTTCGGAGCAGGCCATCAACAGCACAACGACGCCGATGAACCACCCCGAACGCAAAAACGCGCGCAGAGCAATGACGGCGCGCGAATCGTTCAGTTTGGGAAAAGCTTCGGTAAGCATGATTTCATTATACTACCCGAGCGGCAGAATGACAAGCCCTTTTCTCCACAAATTTCCACAATTCTCACACAGACCGGAAGAGAGTTTCTGCCTTCAGACGTCCAGCGTCTCCCGATAGACGTCGCTCTTCGGCACGCCGCGGTCGCGCGCGGCGCGCTTCTGCGCCTCCTTCTTGTCCAGCCCCTGCGCCATATACGCAAGCACGTGTTCCCTGACCGAGAGGGCGTTCAGCGGATTTTCCGCCGCCTTTGCCCCTTCGACGACGAGCACGTACTCCCCCCGCTTCTCCCCGGGAAGCCCTTCCGAAAGCAAAAATCCGACGCTCTCCTCGTGCAGCTTGGTGATCTCGCGCACGGCGCAGGCGCGGCGCTCGCCGAACGCCTCGTACATCGCCCGCACATATCCGTCCACGTCCTGCGGCGCGCAATGGAAGAGCAGCGTCTCGCGGGAAGCGGCATAGCGTGCGAGCAATTCCGCGCGTTCCGTCTTTTTTTCGGGCAGAAATCCGATAAACGTGAAACGGTCGGCGGGAAATGCGGACAGCACGAGCGCGCAGAGCGCGGCATTCGCTCCGGGCAGAACGGTGTACGGTTCCCCCGCCTCCTTCAGGATGCGGCAGACTTCCCGCCCCGGATCGGACACGACGGGCATGCCCGCGTCCGAGACGACGCACACCTGTTTCCCCTCCCGCGAGAGTGCGAGAATGCGCTCCGCCGCCTCCCGCTCGTTGAACTTATGACAGGAAAAGAGGGGCTTTCTGATCTCGTAGGCATTCAGCAGCCCGAGCGTGCGGCGGGTGTCCTCGCAGAAGACCGCGTCCGCATCCCTGAGCGCCTCCAGCGCGCGCAGCGTGATGTCCTTTAAGTTCCCGATGGGCGTTGCGACAAAACTGATCATATCATTCTCCATTGCAGACGGCGGGCAGAAGTTCGGTGCCCGGTCTGCCGCCCTTGACCGCCCCGACGAGCACGGCGTACGGCTTTGCGCCCGTCTTTCCGGCGACGGGCTGTATTTTTTTGGGTTCGAGCGCATGCGCGCGCAGCGTGTAAACCACTTCCGCCAGACGGTCGGCGCGGTGAACGAGCGCAAACCGCCCTCCGAATTTCAGGCAGCGCGCCGCCGCCGTGCAGAGCTCGTCCAGCGTCAGGGAGAGCTCCTTGCGGCAGAGCGCCTTCTTTTCGTCGGCGTTTCCGAACCCGCCCCGCTCATAGGGCGGATTGCACAGAATGAGCGAAAACGCCTCCACGTACTGCGCGGGAATGTCCTGCAGACGCACGTTTTCCACGGTGAACGCCTTTTCCAGCCCGTTGAGCGCGACGGTGCGCGCACTCATGGCGGCAAGGTCGGGCTGCATCTCGAAGAGGGTGACGTGCTCCACGCCCGTATTTTCGGCGTAAAAGTGCAGTCCGACGATCCCGCTGCCCGAACAAAAATCCGCGACGCGTTCCCCGCGTTTTGCGCGCAGAAAGCGCGCCAGAAGCACCGCGTCCGACGTAAAACGGTACAGCGCGGTATCCTGCAGGATGCGGAACCCGCCGATGAGCAGTTCTTCTTCGACTTCCATTTTCCCCTCCCGGACGGCGAATAAAAAAATCCGCTGCCACCGCAGCGGATTTTTGTGAGTTGTGTTACTCCGCCTTGATCGCGCCGACGGGGCAGCCGTCTTCGCAGGCGCCGCAATCGATGCAGGCATCGGGATCGACGACGTACTTCGTGTCGCCGGGAGCGATCGCATTGACGGGGCAGGTATCTGCGCAAGCGCCGCAGGAGATGCATTCGTCCGAAATCACGTGAGCCATTTCGATAACCTCCAATACAAACTTGTCTATATTATATCACAACTTTGCGCGCGCGTAAAGTCTTTTGCCCGAACTGCACGCGGGATTTTCAGGAATTTTTCCCGGGATCGTCGCCCTCGGGACGGACGGGACGATCGCCGCGCTCCCTGTTTTCGCCGCGGTTTCCGCGGTCGCGCCGACGGCGCTGTCCGCCAGCGGCGTCGCCGTCGTTTGCGGGGCGGGCGTCATACGGGCGCTTGTCCCTGCGCCGCTCCTGCTGCCCGCGCTCGCCGCGCTCGGGACGCTGCTGCTCCTTTTCTTTCCTGCGCTCGGGGCGCTCCCGGTCTGCGCGGGCGGCATCCGCCTGCTGCGCGTCGGTCTGTTCCGTCTCCGTGCGCTCAGACCGTTCGGCGCGCTGCACCTGATCGGCGGGAAAATCGCGGTAGACGAGCGCGCCGTCCTTTTCGATCTTGACGCGCACTTCCATTTTAAGCATATTGACGGACACCACCGTGCCTCTGCCTTCGGGCGTGGAGACGGCGGCGCCGATCTTGGGGACCTGCTTGCACGCCGAAGCGTAATATTCGTCCTCATACGCAAGGCAGCACATCAGCCGCCCGCACAGCCCGCTGATCTTGCCCGGATTGAGGGAAAGCCCCTGGTTTTTCGCCATTTTGATGCTGACCTTCTTGAAATCGGGCATACAGCCCGCGCAGCAGACCTCTCTGCCGCAGGGTGCGATGCCCCCGAGAAGGCGCGCTTCGTCGCGGATGCCCACCTGCCGCAGCTCGATGCGCAGATGGAACACGGACGCAAGATCGCGGACGAGCTCGCGGAAATCCACCCTCCCTTCCGAAGTGAACGTGAACACCACCTTGCTGCCGTCGAAGGTGAATTCGCAGTCGATGAGCTTCATGGGAAGGTTGTGCGCCGCGATCTTTTCCTTGCAGATGCGCATCGCCTCGGGACGGCGCGCGGCATGCTCGGCGATCGCCGCTTCGTCCTTCTGCGTGGCGGCGCGCACGACGTTCTTCAGAGGCTGAACGACCTGCTCGTCCGGCACTTCGCGCGCGGGATCGACGACGACGGCGTATTCCAGACCGCGCGCGGTCTCTACGATGACGCCCTGTCCCTTGGCGAGCGTATGTCCGCCCGCGCCGAAATAATAGGGCTTGCAGCCCCGCTGAAATTTTACTACGACAACTTCTGCCATTTGTTTCTCTCCTCGCCGATGCGCAGCGCGAGCGTCAGCGCCGCCTGCGCAGGATTGGCGTTAAATTGAATTTCCCGCTCCGCGTCGGCTGCAAAGCCGAGCGCGGCGATCGCGGCGCCCGCGGGATAGCGCGCCGCAAGCGGCTGTATGTCGGACGCGGGCAGTACGGCGTATTGTTTCTGCCCCGTGCGCCGGAAGAGCGCATCCCGCAGTACCAGCCGCAGCGCGGCAAAAAAGGGCTTTCCGCGCTCGCCCGCCGCGCGGCAGAGCTCCGCATCCGCGCCGCCGAGCAAAAAACGTACGGCAAGGCGGAAATCTTCGCCGCCGCCCGCAAGCAGATCCTCCGCCGCGGAGAGCACGCCGCCGCAAGCGGCAGCCGCCGCAAGCGCGCCCGCCGCGCCGGGATGCATCCTGCCGAGCGCCCGCTCCACGTCCTCCTCCGCAAACGGCGCCACCCTGCGCACGTTCGCGCGGGAGAGCACCGTGGGAAGCACCGCGTGTTCGGCAGTGGCGCCCGCAAGGAAATATACGCCCGCGGGCGGCTCTTCCAGCAGCTTCAGCAGCTTGTTCTGCACGAGGGGGGTGACCGTCTGGAAGGCGTCGAGCACAAAGAGTTTTTTCTCCCCCTCGACGGGACGCAGCAGGCTCTCGTCCGCGATCCCGCCCGCCAGCTCCGCCGTCAGCTTCCCGCCCGCGGCGGGATAAAACAGGCAGTCGGAAAAGCTCTCTGCGTCGATGAGCTTTGCGGTCCGCGAACCGTCCTCCGCCGCAAAAAACGCCTTGGCGCACTCGGTCAGAAAGGCGCGCAGGTACTTTGCGTCCGCAAACAGGACGAGCGTGAAGTGCGCCGCTTCATTGCGCGCCGCGCTTTCCGCCAGCGCGCGGTATACCGTTGTCGAACGAAAGAGCTGACGCATCGCTCACTCCCCGTAAACCGTGATTTTTCCGTCCGTCAAGCCGAACGTGTGCCGCGCCCGCTTCAGCCGCGCCGCCGCCTCCGCCGTGACGACTTCGCCCGCGGCGATGAGCGGCACGCAGGGCGGGACCATGCCGCAGGCGCGCGCACAGGTGCGTCCCACCGCGCCGTCAAGGGGCAGCAAGACCGTTTTGCCCCCCACCATGCCCGCGGAGGAAGCGCTGAAAACGAGTTCCCCGCGCGGCAGGGTACGCGCAAGGCGCACCAGCTTTTTCAGCTCCCGCTCCCTTGTCGCGGGCGAGAGATAGAACATCAGATAGTTTCCGTCGTTGAATTCCGGATATACGCCGCGGCGCTCAAAATACGCCTGCGCCGCGTCCGAACGATCGCCGAACGCAAGCACGATCTTTGTCCAGTCGGCATTGTCCATGGCGCCGAGTTCCGCCTTCGCGCGCGCCGCCGCCCGCTCAATGCGCGCGTTCGCCGGATACTTGACGGCGTATTCCACGCTTGCCAGAATGGGATAGGAGGGCGACGAGGTACGGAAATAGTCCGCCGCCTCCGCAAGCCGCTCCGTCCACGCGCCTTTGGCGGAGACGACCGCCCCCTGCGTGAGCGCGGGCAGCGACTTATGCACGCCGTCCACCCAAAGATCGGCAAAATTCCCCGCGTATGCGGGCGTGCCGTGCAGATGGGAACCGTGCGCGCCGTCTACGGCAAGGGGCTTGCCCGCCCCATCGCAGAGCGCGCGCGCCTCCCGCAGGGGCGGAAAAAAGCCGTAATAATCGGGAGAAGTCAAAAGCAGCGCGTCCGCCCGCTCCAACGCGTCCGCGACCGCCTGCGCCGAGGGCTGCGCGGGAATGCCCCGCACGTACGTCTGCGCAATGAGGACCGCTTGCAGCCCGAGCGCTTCGCACGCGTGGAAGACGCTCTTATGCGCATACGTCGGCACGGCAATGCGCGCCGCGCCCGCGCGGCGGAGCGCAAACAGCATGCAATATATGCCGCAGGTGCTTCCGTCCGTCAGAAAAAAGCTCGCGTCGGCGCCGAGAATGCGCGCAGCGTCCGCCTGCGCCAGTGCGATGACGCCCGTCGGATCGGACAGATCGTCCGAATAGGAAAGCTCCGTGATGTCTGCGCCCGCGCGCTTATGCCCGGGCGTATGAAAGGAGACGTGCCGCTTCTGCGCGCGCAGCATCTGCGCGATATGACAGCGCATCATGCGCCCGTCCTGTCGTCGTATTTCTCCACAAGATAGCGCACGAACGAGACCGTTTCAAAGCACAGATCTTCCCCGTAGAGGTGATTGTTGTAAAAAATCGTCAGACAGACGTTCTGCGCCGTACGGTTTCCCTCGGAATCGGTGTAATAGACCAGCTCCTGCAGGCGGTTGAGCCCGCTCAGATCGATGGCGAGACTGGCAGTATAAGCGGAGCCGTCCGCCTTGGTCCCCTCATATGTCGCGTGAGAAAGCGTGCCGTCCGCAAACGCGTCCTGCACATAGAGATAGTCCTCGCGCAGCTTCCACAGCCGCTCACGCTCCTGCTGCAGCCCCGCCGCCTTCTGCTCCGCCGTGCGGAACCGTTTGTCGCCGTCGTTGCGCGCGAAGCTCTCCTCCGGCGTCCGTTCGCCGTCAAACGCGTCGTTCTCCGCCCAATCGTCGCCGAAAAACTGCACCAGATATTCCTCGCACAGCTGCAGATAATAGGCGGAATCGTACACGACGGAGGCATACGGATTGTCGGGGCTGCGTTGGTTTCCCATTGCAAAACTGTACAGCTGCGACTCCGTCTCCACCACGGGATTGCCGTCGTCCCCAAGCACCGGCTCGTTGTTTTCATCCGTCCGGTAGACGCGGTTGTTCGTCATGAACATCACGTTCCCCTGCGAAGCAGAACGGCGCGTCGTAAAGACCGCGGACGCATACTGACCGGAAAAATTCTCCGACGTCACCGACAAAATGTCGTAAGAGAAGGCATGCTCCCGCTCGAGCGCGTCGCCCAGATCGGTAAACGAGGTCGTAGGCGACAGATCGGTATAGGCATACACGTCGAACCGCTGCGTATTTTTGGGGCGCGTCGCCGTCATGGTGAACAGCAGCACGAGCACGAGAACAAATATCAGAATGGTGACGAGCATCTTCAGCCAGTCGTATGAGATGAGATTGCCAAGCCTCTGTTTTGTGATGCGGGCGTCCAAAGAAGACCTCCTTTCTGCCGTAAAATACGCAAATTGATCGAAGGGCACGGAAAAAATCCGTGCCCCGCGCATTTATTTTTTGGGTTTCATCGTGGGGAACAGCAGGACGTCGCGGATGCTCGCGCTGTCCGTGAGCAGCATGACAAGGCGGTCGACGCCCATCCCCAGCCCGCCCGTGGGCGGCATGCCGTATTCGAGCGCGTTCAAAAAGTCCTCGTCCACCTGCGCGTTCGCGCCCTGCGCGCGCTTCTTTTCCGCCTGGGCCTCCATGCGGGCGCGTTGATCGATGGGATCGTTCAGCTCGGAGAAGGCGTTGCCCATCTCCATGCCGCAGATGAAGTATTCGAAGCGTTCGGTCATGGAAGGATCTTCCGGCTTGCGCTTGGCAAGCGGGCTGATCTCCACGGGATAATCGTAGATGAAGGTGGGCTGAATGAGCTTGTCCTCCACGAAGGCGTCGAAAAACGCCGAAAGGACGTGCCCCTTCGTATCCTTGCCCTGCTCCAGCTCCACGCCGTGTTCCCTTGCGGCGGCGCGCGCCGCGTCGTCGGTGGCGATCTGTGCAAAATCCACGCCGGCGTACTTTTTCACCGCTTCGACCATGGTCAGCCGCTCCCAGCGGGAAAGGTCGATCATGTTTCCGCGGAAGGGCACCTGCAGCGTGCCGCACACCTGCTGCGCGACATGCTTGTACAGCCCTTCGATAAAGTCCATCATGTACGCGTAATCGACGTACGCCTGATACATTTCGATGGTGGTGAATTCGGGATTGTGCGAGGAGTCCATGCCCTCGTTGCGGAAGATGCGCCCCACTTCGTACACCTTTTCGTACCCGCCGACAATGAGCCGCTTCAAATACAGCTCCGTTTCGATGCGCAGGTACATGTCGATGTCGAGCGCGTTGTGGTGCGTCTTGAAGGGGCGCGCGTCCGCGCCGATCTCCAGCGTCAGCAGAACGGGCGTCTCCACTTCCATATAGCCGTGCCCGTCGAGATAGGAACGGATCTCGCGCATGATCGCCGCGCGGCGGCGGAAGGTCTCGCGCACGTCCGCATTCATGATGAGATCGACGTGCCTGAGACGGTACTTCATGTCCACGTTCTGCAGTCCGTTGTATTTTTCGGGCAGCGGCAGCAGGGACTTGGTGAGCATTTCGAAACGGGTGGCGTGAATGGTCACTTCCCCCGTCTGCGTCTTGAAGACGGTGCCCGTGACGCCAACGATGTCGCCGATGTCGAACTCTTTTTTATACGCCGTGTACACGTCTTCGCCGACATCCTGACGGGTGACGTAGATCTGGATATCGCCCTCGGCGTCGCGGACATGCGAAAAGGACGCCTTGCCCATGACGCGGCGGGACATCAGCCGCCCGGCGACAGAGACTTCCCTGCCCTCCCATGCGGAAAAATCGCCCTTCACCTGCCCCGAGCGGGCGGTGACGGCGAACTTTGTCTTGCGATAGGGATTTTTCCCCTCGTCGGAAAGCTTTTTGAGTTTTTCGCGGCGGATGCGCGCCTGTTCGATGAGCTCCTCCGCGCCGTTGACGTTTTCTTCCATCTTGTGACCTGAAATCAGTTGATCTTGAGGATCTTCAGCTTGTATTCGCCGTTGGGCGCCTGCACGGTGACCGTATCGCCCGCCTTTTTGCCCATGAGCGCCGCGCCTACGGGCGACTCGTTGGAGATGATATTCTTCATGGGATCCGCCTCCGTCGTGCCCATGATGGTGTACACGACGTCCTCGTCGAAATCAAGATCGTGCACGGTGACTTCGGAGCCGAAGTGCACGGCGGAATTGTCCGCGTTCTCTTCAATGACCTTGGCGTTCTTCACCTGAAATTCCAATTCCTCGATCGCGCGTTCGTTCGCCGCCTGCTCGTTGCGCGCGGCGTCATACTCCGCGTTCTCCGAAAGATCGCCGTGGCTGCGCGCCTCGGCGATGCGCTGCACGATCTCCGCGCGCTTGACCTTCTGGAGATACTCGAGCTTTTTGACCGCCTCCTCGTACCCCTGCTGCGTCATGAGAAATTCTGCCATCTTTTTTCTTACCCTCGCTTTTTTTCGGAGCATATGCTCGGAAAATTCAAAATCGACTCCCGCAAACACCTTTTGTGCGGGAGTCTCCGAAAGCACCCGTGACTTCCGTTTCCGGAAGTCACGGGCACTCTCTTTACCCTATTATTATACGGAATTTGCGCGGACTTGTCAACCGCTTTGCCCCGCGTCAGGAATTTTTCCGCAATTTTTCAACAAATCGGGCGATACGGGCGACCGCCTCGCGCAGTTCGTCCATGCCCGTGGCGTACGAGCAGCGCACGTGCGCCCCTCCGCACGCGCCGAAGGCATTCCCGGGCACGACGGCGACCTGCTCCTCCCGCAGAAGGCGCTCGGCGAACTGTTCGCCCGTCAGCCCCGTCGCCGCCACGCAGGGGAACGCGTAAAACGCCCCGCGCGGTTCGAAACAGGTCAGCCCCATGTCGTTGAAGGCGCCCACGAGAAAGCGCCGGCGGCGGTCGTACTCCGCGCGCATCTGCGCCACGGAAGAAAAGCCGTCCGCAAAGCCCCCGGAAAGGGCGGCGACCGCGGCGTGCTGGGCGATGCGCGGCGCACAGAGCATGGTATACTGATGCACTTTGAGCATGGCGGCGTCGAGCGCGGCGGGCGCGCAGGCGTAGCCGATGCGCCAGCCCGTCATGGCGAACGCCTTGGAAAATCCGGACAGGAGCACGGTGCGCTCCTTCATGCCCGGGAGGGAGGCAAACGAGCAGTGTGCGCCGCCGTAGGTGAGCTCGGCGTAGATCTCGTCCGAAACGACCAACAGATCGTATTTTTCAATGACGGGGACGATCGCCTGCAGCTGTTCCCGCGTCATCACGCCGCCCGTCGGGTTGTTCGGATACGCCAGAATGAGCGCCTTCGTGCGCGGCGACGCCGCCGCCGCGATCGCCTCGGGCGTCAGGATAAAGCCGTTCTCCGCACTGCAGCGCACGGGGACGGGCACTCCGCCGCACAGGGAGACGATGGGCGCGTACGAGACGTAAGCGGGATCGGGCACGAGCACCTCGTCGCCCGCTTCGCAGGTGGTGCGCAGCGCAAGATCGATGCCCTCGCTCGCCCCCACCGTGACGATGATGTGTTCGGGCGCATAGTCCGCGCCGAAGCGCTCGGCAAGATAGCGCGAAATGAGTTCGCGCAGTTCGGGAAGCCCGCGGTTTCCCGTGTAGGACGTATAGCCCTTTTGCAGCGACCGGATGCCCGCGCTGCGGATGTCCCAGGGAGTCACAAAATCGGGTTCGCCCACGCCGAGGGAGATGGCGTCGGGCAGCGTTTCCACGATGTCGAAATACTTGCGGATCCCGCTGGGTTTGAGCTGCTTGGCGCGCTCGGTGAGAAAATCCCTCATGCCTGAACGGGAAGTCTCCGGTTCTTATCGCGTTTTGTCGTGAGCGCTCCCTCGATCTTGTATTTTTTGAGAATGAAATGCGTCGCGGTGGAAAGCACGCAGTCGAACGTGGAGATGCACTCCGAGACAAACCGCGAAACCGATTTGATGGAACTTGCCTCCACGATGACGAGCAGGTCGTACGCGCCGCTCATGAGATAGAGCGTCTTGACCTCTTCATGCGCGGCGATCTCTTCGGCGACGCCGTCAAACCCCGAACCGCTGCGGGGGGCGATCTTGACCTCGATGAGCGCCTCGACGCACTCGTCCTCTTCCTCGTCAAGGTTGGCGATCGCGGTATATTTGACGATCGTGCCGCGCTTTTCCATGGCGTGCACGGCCTGTTCCACCGTCTCCTCGCGCTCGCCGAGCATGACGGCGATCTGCTTTGCGTCCGTACGGCTGTCCGCTTCCAGAATGCCGAGGATGTCTTTTTCCAGCTTGTTCATACGCCCACCTCCGCGGTGCAATTTTTCATATTATACCTTAGCGCGCCCTTCAAGTCAAATTATATTTGCTTTTTTCGCGAAACTTTCGTATAATGGTACCATGTTTCGCATCTGGGCAAAAGTTTTGAAAGAAGGGCATATCATCCGTCAGACGACGTACGAACGCGAAGAGAAATTTTCCTATTCGCAGTTTTTTACCTATCTTGCGGAGATCTGCGACGCGCTGGACGTTCCGACGCCCGTGCTTCTGAAAACGAGCATCTTCAACTATGCAAAATTCAACCACGTGGTATTCCGCCCCTCCGACTTCATGGAGGAAGTCCCCTTCGACCGTCTGATCCTGGAGAATATTTTATAGCGCGGCGGAAAGCAGACGGCGTTATACAGGACTCCCCGATACGACCATTCTTTTGTGAAATTTTTGCTTTTCTTTCCGGAAAAACCAAACGGCGTTGACAAAGACGCCGTTTTTTGATAAGATAAAAAAGTAAAATATCTGAATCACGGCACAAACACATGAAAAAAACAACGAAAAAACCCAAAAAACTGTGGGTGAAAAAACGCCACGCCCGCGTATTCGCATTCCTGCGGTTTGCAATGGCAGGCTTTATCCGGCTGAAGTATCACTACAAGGCGGAAAAGGCGCCCATCAAAAAGGGACCGTGCCTCATCCTGCACAACCATCAGGCGACGATGGATCCCTTTTTCGTCTCCAAGGCGTTCCGCTTTCCCATTTACTTCATTACGTCGGACGATCTGTTCAACCTGAAGGTTTCGCCGCTCATCCGCTATCTGGCGGCGCCCATCCCGAAATCCAAGTCGATGACCGACCTTGCCGCCGTCAAGAACGCGCTGCGCGTCCTCAAAGAGGGCGGCGCCGTGGGCATTGCGCCCGAGGGCAACCGCACCTTCAGCGGCAGGCAGTGGGAGACCGTTCCGGACGCCATAGCCAAACTGTGCAAGACGGCGAAGGTGCCCGTCGTCCTCTTCAACCTGTGCGGCGGTTACGGAACCGATCCCCGCTGGGGACACAGCGTGCGCCGGGGAACGAAGTACGTCGGGCGCGTCAAGCGCATCCTCTACCCCGAAGACTACAAGGACATGTCCGTCGAAGAGCTGTATGAGATCATCAAAACCGAGCTCAACGTAGTGGACGCCGATTCGGACGAACGCTACAAGAGCCGCAAGCGGGCGGAATTCATCGAACGCGCGCTGTACATGTGTCCCGTCTGCAAAAAGATCGGCACGATCTCCTCAAAGGGAACGCATTTCACCTGCTTAGGCTGCGGCACGACGGCGGAATATACCGAACAACTCACGATCGATCCGCCCTTCGGCGGATTTACGAAGGTATACGAATGGTACGACTGGGAGCGCGCCGAACTGACGCCCCGCATGCTTGCGGGCGAAACGCTCTTTGACGAGGGCATCCGCTTTATCGACAGCGTCAAATTGAAGCGCAAGATCTTTTTGGACGGGCATGCCGTCTCCATGAACAAAGAGGCGATCACCATAACGGGTGAAAACGGCAGCTGCGTCTTCCCCCTTTCCGAAATCGACGCCATGGCGGCAGTGGGCAAAAAGAAGTTCAACTTCTACTATCAGGGAAAGATCTATCAGGTCAAAGGACATAAACGCTTTTGCGGCGTAAAATATGTGCATGCCTTTAACGGCATCCGCGCGGCGCAGAATGCGCAGGCGGAAGAACATCAATCGGAGGAACAGGCATGAGTTTTGCAGATCTGAGCATCTGGACGTTCATCATGGTCTTTGCGACGCTGCTCGCGAGCATGCTGGTCGCAAGCATCCTCAAGCGGTTTATCCCCTTTCTGCAGAAGACGCTCATTCCCGTCTCCGTGCTCGGGGGGATCATCCTGCTGATCATCTCGACCATCGTCTACTTTGCGGCGGGGAACTATCTGTTCAACCTGCCCGTATACGGAGACGGGACGGACGGCGCAAAAACGGGCATGCAGGTGCTGGAAATGATCACCTACCACTGTCTGGGCATCGGGTTTATTGCTTCGGGCATGCGCGGTTCCAAGAAGAAGTTCACGAAAAAGCGCGCGGGCGAGATCTTCGACTCGGGCGTGACGACGGTCAACGGATACCTCATTCAGGCGTTTGCGGGACTCATCATCACCATCATTGCGGTCTGGGCGATCGGCACGGACGGCATGATCAGCGCGGCGGGCATTCTGCTTGCGTTTGGCTTCGGACAGGGCACGGGGCAGGCGCTCAACTACGGCAGGATCTATGAAAACCAGTACGGCTTTGCGGGCGGAGCAAACTTCGGGCTGACCGTTGCGGCGCTCGGCTTTCTGGTCGCCTGCTTCGGCGGCGTCATCTATATCAACGTCATGCGCAAAAAGGGACAGATCAAGATCGACACCTCGGTGCGCCGTTCCACCCTCGCCGATTACGAGGACGAAAATGAGATCCCCGCTGTCTCCTCCATGGACAAGATGACCGTACAGGTCGCCATCGTGCTTGCGGTCTACGCCATCTCCTTCGGCATCATGTACGGACTGTCCGCGCTCATCCCCTCGCTTGCCGACACGCTGTTCGGCTTCAACTTCCTGATCGGCGTCCTGCTCACCGTCCCCGCCAAGGCGATCCTCAATAAGCTGTACGACAAAGGCGTCGTCAAAAAACGCATCGTCAATAACTACATGATGGACCGCATCAGCGGGCTTGCGTTCGACCTGATGATCGTTGCGGGCGTCGCCGCCATCCAGCTGCCCCTGCTGGCGACCTATTGGGGCGTGCTCATCCTGCTTGCCGTCGCGGGCACGGTGCTAACCTTCCTCTACGTCAATTGGGTGTGCAAGAAGCTCTTCCCCTCCTACCGCCACGAACAGTTCCTTGCCTTCTTCGGCATGCTGACGGGCACGGCAAGCACGGGCATGATCTTGCTCCGCGAGATCGACGGCAGCTACCGCACCCCCGCAAGCGAAAACCTCGTCTACCAGAGCCTTCCCGCCATGGTGTTCGGATTCCCGCTCATGTTCCTTGCGCCATGGGCGGCGGAGAGCAATCTGACGGCGCTCATCGTATGCATCATCGTGGGCGTATGCTTCGTGGCGCTCAACATCCTTCTGTTCCGCCGGAGCATCTTCAAAAAACAGTTTGCGAAAGCGGCGGCAAAGCACGCCGCAGCAGACGGCTCCGTTGCCGAACCCGATACGGCATCCCCCCCCGCGGATGGGACATGCCCGCCCTCTTCGGACGGCTCCGCGGACATGGGCGGCACGGACGATGCGCCGCAGTAACCTGACATATTTCTTCCGCCGCCGGACGCGAACGCCCCGGCGGCGTTAATTTTGCGCGGAAGCGCACATACTGCCGGCATGAAGATCACCACGCTGTTCTGCTGCGCCGTCCTCATTGCCTTCGGGCTGGGCGCCTGCATCTTTGCGCTGACGGGCTTTGACCTGCTTGCCGCGCTCACCTTCGGGAATCCCTTTGTCTACCGCGCGCTGCTCTCCCTGACGGGCGTTGCCGCGCTTTGGCTCGTCTTCTGGCTGATCGCCTTCCGTCCGACGCGCCCGCTGCGCTGAAAACGCTTGACGCGCCGATGATTTTATACTATAATGATGCCCGTACGGAAGGTTTTCGGTCAACACTTCCGAATAAAAAAACCGAGGTTTTTTCATGTTCAGAAACTTTTTTACCGCAAAGCGCATCTGCCGCGCGGGCATCATTGCCGCGCTGTATGTGGCGCTGACCTATGCGTTCGCCCCCGTCGCCTTCGGCGTGTTTCAGATCCGCCCGGGCGAGGCGCTCACGCTCCTTCCCCTCTTCTTTCCCGAAGCGATCCCCGCACTGTACGTCGGGTGTCTGCTGGCGAACCTCGCCTCTCCCTTCCTGCTGTACGACCTGACCATCGGTCCGCTCGCCACGCTCGCCGCGGCGGTCTGCACCTATCTGATCGGCGTCGCGCTGCGCAAATACACGGGCAAGGGCGCCGCGGCGCTGAAAGTGGGGCTGGGCGGCATCTTCCCCATCCTGTTCAACGCATTCGTGATCCCCGCCGTCATCGTCTTCCTGTGCAGCGAGGGCGCAGACGCGACGATCGCCGTCTACTGGACGACGTTCGCTTCCTTCCTGTTGACGGAAACGGTCTGGGTGATCGGGCTGGGTACGCCGCTCTACGCCTTTGTCTCCGGCATGCGGAAAAAGGGCGTGTCCGCCTTTACGGACAGCAAAAAGAAGACGGCGCACACCCTGCCGTCGGAAACGCAGGAGTCGCCCGCCGAACCGGCGCCGCCCCTTTCACAGCAAAACAAACCATAACAAAACCGCGTCCCGACCGAAGGACGCGGTCTTTTTATAACATTGCAAGCAGCTGCGGCAGGCGCAATATGACTGCTTTCACCCGTACGCCCGCAGGCAGCGGCGCGCCGCAGCGGTTGAACCACACGCTGTCCATGCCCGCGGCGGCGGCCCCCGCAATGTCGGACGAAAGCGAATCGCCGATCATCAGACACCTGTCCGCCGTTGTGCCGAGCGCCCGCAGCATCTGCGCGAAAAAGGCGGGATCGGGCTTGACGACGCCCATCTCTTCCGAGACGAACACGCGCTCGAACAGCGGCGCAAGCTCGGAAAGCCTGCCCGCCTGCATTGCCGCAAGCCCGTTGGTCGCGATGCACAGGCGGTACTTGTTCCGCAGCGCGGTCAGCGTCTCCACCGCGCCCTCTACAGGATGCGCCGGACGGGAGAGCGCCTCCGAAAAGACCTTCTCCGCCTGCGCACGCCCCGCGCCGAGCCCGTACTGTGCATCGGCAAAGCGCATGATGTCGCGGACATGGGTATGGTACAGCGCATGATAGCGGGCGCGCAGCTCGGGCAGATGGACGTCGTTCAGCCCGAGCTCCCCCCAATTCCTGGCGGAAAACGCCCAACACGTCTCCACCATGTCCGGATCGGCGTCCATACCCGCTGCCGCGAACGCCGCGCGGAAAGCGCGCCGCTCGTCCGCGTCAAAGTCGATCACGGTATGGTCGGCGTCAAAAATAAGATAGTCATACTGCATCGGAATTTCCTCTGTAAGACGGTCGGCGCCCGAAAAAACTGCCCGCGCATTCCCGCGGGCGCGCCTCACCAATCCTGTTTTTTCAGGCTCTTATCCTTCACGTCGTCGTATTTTTCGAAATACGCCCGCTTCCATTCGGCGGGCGAGGGCGCATCCTCCCTGCCGTTGCAGAAGGCAAGATATTCCTCCAGCTCTTCGGGCGTGAAGTCCCCCTCGCATACCTCGCTGTCATAGCGGGCAAACAATTTCATCAGATCGTATTGCGACATGCGTCCCTCCCTTGCACATATTGCGCCGGGTTTTCCACAGCGTCATTGTGGATAAGTGGATAACTCAGCAAAAGCGACGGTTCTTTTCGTCGTACGTGTAGCCGATCTCCGCCAGCCGCCGCTCCAGCTCCGCGCGGTCAAACGCCAGATCTTCGCACAATTCATCCAGCGTTTCATAGCGATCGCGCAGCTTCATATTGACAAAACTCAATAACATTGCGCCGTCTTTCATCATTTCCATGCGCCTATTATATCACATGCACAGGGAAAAGGCAAACGGGCGTTCAGATAATTCGCTTGACATTTCTGCGGGCAAAGCGTATAATCGGAATATGCGTAAATACGCGGACGGGGAAAACATATGGAAAAACAGTCTTTGGAAGAACGGCTCATCACCGCATGGGTACGCCTGACGGGCATTTTCAAGAACACGCGCATCACAAAAGGCATGGTGTATAACGAGGCGATCGTCATGCTCGTCGCCTACAACCGCTACCGCGAGGACGGAAAAGGCGTTGTCTCCTTCAAGGAGATCGTCGGGGAAACGCGCATGCTCAAATCGCTCGTCAACCGCACCATCGACTCGCTTGTGGCAAAGGGCTATCTGGCGCGCTGCGAAGGAAAGGACAAGCGCACCACCTTTGTGCGCATCCTGCCCGAAAACATTGCGGGATTTTTGGAAGTCCACGAACACTCCCTTACGCTTGCCCGCAGCATGGCGGAGCTCATCGGAGAAGAGGACGCGGAAGCATTCGTGCGCATTGCCGATAAGATCGCCGCTTACAACAAAAACTGAATCGGAACAAAACGCGCGCCCGCGGGAATTCCCCGCGGGCGCGTTCTCTTTCCTGTATCTTCCCGCCCGCCGTCACAGGGGGAGCCCCATACACGTGGCGTCCATCTCGGAAAAGCCGTTTGCGCGATAAAAAGCGGCAGCCTTCCCCTCCGCATGCAGCACGACGCGCACATAGCCGCGGTAGCGCTCCAAAGTCATGGCGAGCAGTTTTTTTCCGACGCCCTGCCCCTGCCGATCGGGCGCGACCAACAGATAGTGGATATACGCCGTCATTTCGCCGTCGTCCATGGCGGCGATCAGCCCCGCAAGCGTATCTCCGTCCCATGCGGAAAAGACCGTCGAAAATCCCTTCATCGCCCGCACAAGGCGGTCGGGATATTTTGCGGATTCCCACTTCACCGAAGCAAACAGTTTTCCAAGCTCTTCCGCCGTAAAATTTTTTGTATCCGAATATGTCAGCATGTCTCTCCTCCGATAGTGTTCCCGTTTCCCCGCAAACGGATACCTTTTCTTGTAAAAATCATTGTCGTTGCGCTCCGTTTCGAAGTTTTCCGGGGGCAGCGTCGGAACGAACGCAGGCGGCTTTTGCACCAACTCGTCGCGCCGCAATGCGGATGCTTAGCCGACGCTTTTTCAACATAAGCGCCCCCTTGATTAGGCTGATTCTCGGCACAAAGCTCTTTTTGCACTTCGGAAAGAAAAACATCTCCGTATTGAGCACAAGAACAACGGCGACCGTCAAAAACGCACGGACAATGACCTTTGTCCGCGCCGAAGTACGGTCGCGCGCAAGATCGAACAACTGTTCCTCCGCACGCCGGCTGTATTTCTCCCCATTCTTTTTCCTGAAAAGGGAATCCCGTGCCCTTTTGGGAAAGATGATAGCACACTTTTCCGTGAAATTCCACCCACGCTCCGTAGAGTACGGGCTATATTGCATTGAATCATGGCGTCTTTCCGGTCAAGGCATTTTCGTTCGGATGATGCAGAATGCATTTCCAACAAGAACCCACGCATAACTCATCTTTTATAAAAGCAAATGAGTTTTTACATATGAGTACCGTAATCCCCCCAAAATAAAAATACTCTTCTATTGCTTCTCTTAAAATTTTCTTTTTTCCGTCATCATCGGAACAATCCGCTATAATATAGCACTCTTCCTCCGTATCTGTTTTCCCCTTCAAATAATCTATGACCGCTTCCGGACTCATTTTTGTAGCATCCAGAACAATATATTTTTCATCTATCATTGTCGGAAGTTTTTGAATGGCGTTATGCCGCTTCTTTTTGTTCGCTAACTCATAAATGATCCTTTCTCTGTAATATTTTTGCACGAACATCCCGACAAAATCCTGCTCAAGCTCCCGCTCCATGACCCGCCCCCTTCATTATATCGATACACACTAAAAGCCGCCGCAAGGCACAATTTATTTGTTGATTTGGCGAACCGATTGTACCATACGCATTAAAAAATGTCAAGACGGCTCCGTCTGATCGGCATAGAAAAAGAGCACTTGCAAGTCTGCAAATGCTCCGTGTCTGAAAAGGCGGCAACAACCTATCCTTCCGGGCTGTTAAGCCAAGTACTTTGGGCGAGAGAGAGCTTAACTTCTGTGTTCGGGATGGGAACAGGTGGAACCTCTCTTCTATCGTCACCGCCATGGTATATGAAACCCTTCCGGGCATCCATATCAAGATAATAACCGCTCGTCTTTCCCCCAAACGGTTATATCAATGCTTCGCTTTCCCGCGAAACCTCAGCCCGCAGGCTGACAACTGAACAGCGATGTATCATACTCTTGCATTCCAAGAAAATCTTTCCGTTAAAATCATAGTTCTCGTTTTCTGAAGAAACGCTTCTCTCAACTTCCGTTGAGATCAAGCCCTCGACCTATTAGTATCGGTCAGCTCCACACGTTACCGTGCTTCCACCTCCGACCTATCAACCTCATCGTCTTTGAGGGGTCTTACTACCTTACGATATGGGATACCTTATCTTGAGGTCAGTTTCACGCTTAGATGCTTTCAGCGTTTATCTGCTCCGCACTTCGCTACCCTGCCGTGCCGCTGGCGCGACAACAGGTGCACAATAGGTGCGTCCATCCCGGTCCTCTCGTACTAAGGACAGATCCTCTCAAGTATCCTACGCCCACGATGGATAGGGACCGAACTGTCTCACGACGTTCTGAACCCA
>URHP01000026.1 GCA_900547645.1 uncultured Eubacteriales bacterium | reverse complement strand
ACAAGGCTATTCGTCGGCAGCGTCAGATGTGTATAAGAGACAGTAATAAATGCACAAAAGATTTGGCTTTGCCGAGAACTCTAAGACAATTAAATCATTGCGATCTGGCTTTTTCAATCAAAGATCTTCGAGAGAGACATTTTGACTGGATGTTGCCATTAAAAGAGGATAGAAAAAACTATGGAATTCCGCAAGGTTCTCCAATTAGTGGCGTCTTTGCCAATGTGTATATGATAGAATTTGATGAAAGGATTTATGAGTTGTGTCAGAAAGTAGGAGGATTTTATCGAAGATATTCAGATGATTTTATTGTAATATTTCCAAATACATTGCAACAGGATGTCGGGAGCCAAGTAAAAAGTATTTTTGACATCAAGGACTATGTCTCTACGAACGGAAGATTAGAATTACAGCCAGAGAAAACAAAGTGCTATTATTATGGGGAAGATAGTCTTAACGAAATTCCACTAGATGGGTCTTCTGTGCTTTGTCAAAACCAGCATATCGATTTTTTAGGGTTTAGTTTCGATGGAAAGAATATCGATATAAGGAAGAAAACGGCGGATAGAAATATTAATAAAATAATGCACAAAGCTCGTCGCATAAAGAAAATGAGAGGCTTCGTGCGTCGAGATGGAACGGTTGTACGTGTAAGTTTTAAACCATTATTAAGATATTCCAGTAAAAACTATATATCCGATACTGATAAGAATGGTCGCGAGAGAAGAAAGTCTACATTTAATGCATATTTGAAGCGAAGTCTGAAAATTTTCAAAGGGGAACCGCTACTAAAATCGCGCTATCTCAATCGAAGGCGGCATGCTGTTAGATTGATAAATAGAGTTATTCAGAAAAAGAAAGCTACTGAGAAAAATTAGAGGCTTTATTTGTGAGTATTAATATTGTGCTCAATTGTATTCAAAAATGAGCGAGCTGAAATCAAATGTTTGATTTCAGCTCGCTCATTATAAGATTATTGAGTTTATAACGCTCCCATAGCCGACCCGAAAAAGTAAATTCGGAGGACTACCTTGGAATCCGTATTCCGAAATAATCGTGCGAGAAAAAGAATACGAACCCCGATATTTCATCGGGGTTCGTATGCTCATCGTTTGGCGCAGAGAAAGGGATTTGAACCCTTGGATACATTCCTGCATCACACGATTTCGAATCGTGCGCGTTCGACCGCTCCGCCATCTCTGCAATTACCCGACTATTCTACAATAAAACGGCGAAAAATGCAATCGTTTTCATCGGCTTTTTCAAAATTGGCAAAGCGATTTTTGTGCCGGATTCAAGGTTCGGTATTGATTTTTTCGTATTAGCGTATTATAATAGATCCAAAGATCGCCTGCGGAAGAAGCGGTATGAAAAAGGAGGGAAACACGGTGAAACGCTGCATTGCGGCTTCCGGAATGGTCTGAAAAAAAAATACGTTTTAAGGAGGATTTTTTATGGCGATTCCGGATTGTAATAAGATTTATCCCCGCAAAGGGGACGACACGATCGTTTATCTGAAAAACGTGATCGGAAACCCGAATATTGAGGTCGGCGATTATACGTTTTATAATGATTTTGTCAACGATCCGCGTGACTTTGAAAAGAACAATGTTCTCTATCATTATCCGATCAACCGCGATAAGCTGAAGATCGGAAAGTTCTGTTCGATTGCCTGCGGCGCAAAATTTCTGTTTAACGCCGCAAATCATACGATGCATTCGCTCTCGACGTATCCGTTCCCGATATTTTATGAAGAGTGGGAACACGGGCTTTGGGCAGATCAGGCGTGGGACAACAAGGGTGACATTGTGATCGGTAACGACGTTTGGATCGGATTTGAAGCCGTCATTCTTGCGGGCGTTACTGTCGGCGACGGCGCGGTCATCGGCGCGCGGGCGGTCGTGACCAAGGACGTCCCGCCCTATACAATCGTGGGAGGCGCTCCCGCAAGACCGATCCGAAGGCGTTTTTCGGAGGAAGAAACGCAGGCGCTCCTGCGGTTGAAGTGGTGGGATTTTCCGCCCGATCGGATTCAGAAGTGCATCAAAACGATCCAATCGGGCAATCTGAACGCTCTCAAGAATTTGATATGAGAAGGGGTTCCGCAGCTTTTCGGCTGCGGAACCTTTCGGTTTTGAAATAAAGAACTGTTCCGCAAAGTCAACCGGGTTGTACGTCTGACTTTTTATCGGATAGCTAGCGGTTGACCGATTGATATGGTATCCTGTAAGAAAAAATACGAACTCGCTTTTTGCGGCGTCTTTTGAGCGCCTTGCCGTTCATCGTCTTTGTAATACTTGGGTGGATAGGTTAACTCGTATTTTTTTGTGTTGCTTAGGATACTATATACCAATGCTCCAATGGCAACAATAATTGATATAATTGAAATCCAATCACTTAAATCCATGTTTATCCTCCGTATAATATTAAGGCCACGATTTACGGGGCTTTGGCGGAAGGTGAGGGATTATCTTCGCCGCCGAAGGAACAGAAAGAAAGAGCTAAGCGGGCGGCTCGATGGCTTCGGCGCGATGCGCCCTCGCGCGAACCCGCGGGGGTCTCACCCTCACACAGCAAAAACGGCGGAGCGCGAAACCGCTCTGCCGTTTTTGGCGGAAGGTGAGGGATTCGAACCCCCGGATGCTTGCACATCAACGGTTTTCAAGACCGCCGCATTCGACCGCTCTGCCAACCTTCCGTATAATATCGATTTTCGCCCATTGTATCACAGCGCGCAAAAAAAGGCAAGCAATTCGCACCCGCGCGCTTGCTTTCCGCATAGGATGGGAAGGATAAAATCAAAGGGGGAATGCGAATGGGGGAAAGAAGTGTCGATCTGCAGGCGCTGCGCGCGCTGTCGCCCGCATATGCGGGACGCTGCGGGGAGCTGACGGCCATCCTGCAGTATGTTTTTCAGTCGATCCTGTTGGGCGGATGCGGAAAAAAAGAAGAGGCAAAGACGCTCATGAAGATCGCAGTCGATGAAATGCGCCATCTTGAGAAGATCGGTACGCTGCTTGTCAGGCTCGGGGTTCCGCCCGTATTCACGGCATGTCCGCCCTATCCCGTCGCCTATTACAGCGCTTCCAATGTGGACTACTCGCGCCCGTTTCCGCAGATGCTTGCCGCAGACATCCGCGGCGAACGGGAAGCGATCGCCTGCTATACGCGCATTCTGGATGCGGTGGAGAATCCCGAGGTGCGTGCCGTCATTGAAGAGATCCGCGCGGACGAGGAGCGCCATCTTGCGATCCTGAAGGAGATGCGATCGGCGCTCTGACGTGGAGATCGCCGATCGCGGCGGAAGGGTTTTCCGGCATAAATTTCCAATAGCGCACGGGCATATATCCCTTCATCTGTCTGAGGCGTTCGCGCGAGGGAATGTTGACGCTCGCATAATATTGCCGCCAGAGTGCCTGCCAGCCCGATTCGTCGGCGGAAAGGGCAATTTCCGCCCGTCCGAGGGGTGCTTCAAAGGCGTGTTCGCCGTCCCAGACGGCCGCCTTCGCGCGGCGGACGTCGTGAATGACAAAGGGGATCTTCGGAAGACGTCCGCGAAAATGGGGCAGAAGCAGGGCGCATACGTCGTTGTCGGGCGAGATCGGTGCATAGAGCGCGCCGCTTGCGCACTCCATGAACCGGACGAACCCTTTGAGCCGGTGCGCTTCAAAGGTGACGCGGCGGATGCATTCCGAAGCATCGGCCACGGCGGGTTCTGCAAGCTCTCCGCGCACGGGACGTTTGCGCTGAGCGATCAGACGCAGATAGCGGAAAGCGATCTGTCCGCGGTCCGCTTCCCCGCTGCGCAGCAACAGCGAAAGGTCTTTCAGGCACTTTGCGTCCAATTCCTTCAGGCGCGCCGCACAACGGCGCGCCTTTTCTGCGTCCGCGCGGACAAAGACGCTCTCCTGTCCGAGCGCAAGCTGCCGGCTGCCCGTGGTCAGCACGGCCTCCTCATCGCGATAGGCAAGAAGAAACGCCGTGAGAAAGGCGTCTTTGCTGCCGTCGAAGAAGTAGATCATAGTTCCCCCGTGAGTGCGGAGCGCGCCGCCGTGTCAAACAGCGAGAGCTGCTGCGCGTTTTGCGACGCTTCGCCCGCGGCAAGCAACCCGCGTACGGCGAGCTGGTTTTTTTCTCCGAAAAATTTTCCTCCCGCCGTGATGAAGTGCCGCGCGCGCTTCAGCACCACGCGCATCCGCCGGAGATGCTCAAAGCTGAGGGTGGTGTATCGGCGCGCTGAAAGGATCTTCTGCGCACTTCTGCCGCCGATGCCGGGGACGCGGAGCAGCATTTCGAGCGGCGCGCGGTTGACTTCGACGGGAAAAAGGTGCAGATTTCTGAGCGCCCAGGCGCATTTGGGATCGACGTCGAGGGGCAGATCTTCCTCTTCGGGGACAAGCTCGTCGACGTCGAATCCGTAAAAACGGAGCAGCCAGTCCGCCTGATAGAGGCGGTGTTCGCGCAGGGCGGGACTCTGCACGGCGGGCAGAAGGGAATCCTCCACGACGGGCGTATACGAGGAATAGTACACGCGTTTCAGCCCTGTTACGCGGTACAGGCTCTGTGTGAGACGCAGGATCTGCCCGTCCCGTTCGGGAGAGGCGCCTATGATCATCTGCGTCGTCTGTCCCGCCGGCAAAAAGACGCCTTTGCGCTTTTCCGCGCGGAAGACGGCGCGCTCCCGCTGGAGCTGTTTCATGGGCAAAAGCAGGCTTTCTTTACTCTTTTGCGGGGCGAGCAGTTTCAGGCTTTTTTCGCTGGGAAGTTCCATGTTATAGCTCATGCGGTCGGCATATTTCGCCGCCTCCGTCACGAGCAGCGGATCGGCTTTCGGGATCCCTTTGAGGTGGACGTATCCGTGAAATTGGTACCGCGTGCGCAACAGGCGGACGGTTTGCACCAGCTGCTCCATCGTGTGGTCGGGGGAAATGTGCACGGCAGAGGAAAGGAACAGCCCCTCGATATAGTTGCGTTTATAGAAGTCCACGGTCAGCTCGCAGATCTCCTCGGGCGTGGCGGTCGCGCGGGGCGTATCGCAGCTGCGGCGGCTCATGCAGTATTTGCAGTCAAAGACGCAGTCGTTGCTCAGCAGGATCTTCAGCAGGGAGACGCACCGCCCGTCGGGCGTGAAAGAATGGCAGCAACCGACCGGCATGCCGTTTCCGATGCCGCCTTCGTTCTTTCTGCCGCTCCCCGACGAAGAACAGGAAACGTCGTATTTTGCGCTCTCCGTGAGCAGCCTGAGCGTTCTTTCCGCGATCATGGGAACAGTATAGCACAGGTGCCGCCAAAAGTCAAACATTCGTTCGTAATATTTTGCAAAATTTCAGGTTGCCAATTTCCGCCGGCTGTGGTATACTCAGTCATGTAAAATGTTTTCACTTGAATTTCACACAATGTTAAAGCAGTATTAAAGGAAAGAAGGTATACTCGTTTCACACATATAGGAGGAAGACATGAAGATACTGATCGTAGACGACGAGGAGATGATCCGCGCGGTCCTGCGGGAATACATCGAATTCGAGGGCGGCGAAGCGGACGAGGCATGCGACGGCATGGAGGCGGTGAAAATGTGCCGCGAGAACAACTATGACGTCATCCTCATGGACGTCATGATGCCCCGTCTGGACGGGTTTTCCGCGGTCAAGGAGATCCGGAAGTTCAAGCAGACACCCGTCATCATGCTTTCGGCGCGCGGCGAAGAGTACGATAAACTGTTCGGCTTTGAGATCGGATCGGACGACTACGTGACCAAGCCGTTTTCTCCCAAGGAAGTCATGGCGCGTATCCACGCCGTGATGAAGCGCGGCAAACCTGCCCGCGAAGGGGAGGGACAGGTCTACGAGTTCGAAGGGCTGCGCATCGATATGGCGGGGCGCAGCGTCACCGTGGACGGCGAGAAGGCGGAACTTACGCCAAAAGAATATGAACTTCTCTTCTATTTTGTCCAGAACAACGGCGTGGCGCTCACGCGCGAGCGTCTGTTGAACAAAGTCTGGGGCTACGATTTTTACGGCGACGACAGGACGGTGGACACCCACGTCAAGATGCTGCGCGGAAATCTGAAGGAGTACCGCAAGTTCATCGTGACGCTACGGGGGCTGGGGTACAAGTTCGAGGCCTGAGTTTGGGAGGATGCGGACGGCGATATGGCGGAACGTGCGCGGAAAAAATCGCGGGAGAGGGCAGGCAAAAGCCTGAACCTCATTTTGTGGTTTGCTTTTTCGCTGTTTGCGCTGCTGGTCGTCGTCGTGTTCGTGCTCGTGCAGAACGCGCTCGTCGTGCGGCAGTACCGCGAAAATACGCTGAACATGCTCTATGAGGCGAACGAACGGATGACGGCGGAAATATCGTCGTCGCAGAGCTCGTCCCGTCTCGAACGGCAGCTCATCAACATTGCCAACGATTACGGTCTTACCGTCGCGCTCTTTGATGAAAACGGCGAGAGCGTGTACGATCTGACCGAGCGGACCGATTTCAGTGCGCTCGCCGCGGTACTCCGCGAGATGCGCGACAGCGGCGAGACCTCGGCCTTTCTCGTCTCCGAGGGGGAGGGGAACATCGTGCTTGCAAGTGCGACGGTGGTGAACGGTCGCCCGTCGTTTTTGTACCTGTCCGCCTCCATGCAGGAACACCTCGATCTGGAATCGGGACTCCGCTGGATGTCCGTTATCACGGCGCTTGTTGCGGTCGTGCTTGCCTTTGTGGTGAGCGCGTTCGTCGCGGCGTCCATCACCCGTCCCGTGACCGAGGTGACGACGCGCGCGCAGGAACTTGCGCGGGGCAATTACGACATCCGCTTCCGCAAGGACTACTTCTGCGCGGAGATCCGCGAGCTTTCCGAAGCGCTCGATCATGCGCGTTCGGAGATCGCCAAGGCGGATACCATGCAGAAGGAGCTGATTGCCAACGTCTCGCATGACTTCAAGACGCCGCTCACCATGATCAAGGCGTACGCGTCCATGATCATCGAAATTTCCGGGGAAAACAAGAAAAAGCGCGATGCGAACGCGCAGGTCATCATTGATGAGTGTGACCGTCTCACGATGCTCGTGAGCGATCTGCTCGATCTTTCCAAACTGCGCGCGGGCGTGAACGGGGAGGAACAGCGCACCGTCTTCGATCTTTCGGAGGAAGTGCGCGCCGTGACGGAACGCTTTTCTTATCTGTGTGAGACGGAGGGATACGTTCTGGAAACGCAGATCGAGGACGGATTGTATACCGAGGCAAACAAGGAGCGCATTGCGCAGGTGTTTTACAACCTCATCGGCAATGCGGTCAACTATACAGGCGAGGACAGACGGGTGCGCGTCAAATTGTACCGCAAGGGTGAGAACGCGCGCTTCGAAGTCATCGATACGGGGAAGGGGATTCCCGCGGACGAAGTGGATACCATCTGGGACCGGTATTATCGTTCGGGGGCGTCGCATAAACGCCCCGTCAGCGGTACGGGGCTGGGGCTTTCCATCGTCAAAAATATCTTATTGCAGCACGGCTGTCCCTTCGGCGTGATCTCCGAACAGGGGAAGGGCAGCTGTTTCTGGGCAGAATTCCCGCCTCCGGGCGAACAGAAGGAGCGGGAAGGAGGGCGCCGCAGCGCACGCCGCGGAAAGGAGGAAGCATGAAAAACAGGATAGGGGCGATGCTTCTGGCATTGCCTGTGACCGCGGGCGGTCTCTCCCTGTTCGCAGAGCGGACGGAGGCGTCCGCAAACTCCGCGCCCGCTTATTGGTCGGGGACGGGCGGTTCGGGCGTCGTTGCCGTGTATGACGGCGGACAGTGTCCCGTCGAGGTCAAGAACGAGACGCTCACGTTCCGCATTCCCGATCTTCCGCTCGCTTCGACGGACGGGTACGAATCCTCCGTCACGGCGGAATATGAACTGTACAATCCGACCGACGAGGACATCCGTCTGACGCTCTTCTTTCCCGTCGGTTTCCGACCCGATTATTACGAAGCTTATCAGGAATGCGGCGCGCGCATTCCGGGAGCGGAAGCGTATGCCGTCACGCAGACATACGAAGGCGCCGTTCAGAATGTGGAAGTCTCTTTCCGTCACACCTATTACGGCAGCGCGGAGTATCAGTCTTCCAAGTTTGACGTTGCGGGGCAGCTTCCGTCCGATGAGTACGTTCAGGACGGCTTCTATTGCAAAGGACTGTCCGTCACGCGCTATACGTATACCGTTTCTGCGCCCAAGGAACCCGGAAATTATACATTCTGTCTGTTGTACGACTATCACCCGCTCAAGACGCGGGTGATCGGCGAGAGCGGCACGACGGACCGCGGCGGACACGGCATTGCCTATGCCTTTCTTTCGGCGGGAGAGACTGCCGAAGTTACCTTTTACGCCCTCGGCATTCCGCTGGAAAATATCGCGACAAAGCTCTATAAGGGCATGGGGATCGTCAGCGGGACGGGGGAGATCGCCGAAGAGGCCCGGGGCGGCTATGTTTCCATTCTGACGGAGAGGATGCAGACGTTTGAGGACTTTGTGGAAAGTTTCCGTCCCGAAAGTCTGTCGGAGTTTGGCGCCGTGAGTAAACTCGACTGGTATAACGCGGTCGTCAGGATGCTTTCGGACGGGGAATCCGGCGCGCTGTTTCTTTCCGAGGACGCCGAACTGTATGACTATCTGATGCTTTGGTGCGAGTATTCGCTTACGATCCCGGCGCAAAAGACGCTGGTCAATACCGTCACCGTACCATTGTACCCCGGTGTGGAGGGCTCCGCGCCCAACTATACCTATAGTTATCTGCTCTCGCCCGCGCAGTATTGGGCGGATTTTGAGGGAATCACCATCCGGTTGGTGACCGATTACTATCTTGCCAACAGTTCATTCCCGTTCACAAAGGAGGACGGCGGCTATGTGTACACCAAGTCGTCGCTCCCGACGGGCGAGCTTACTTTCACCATCCGTGAGAGCGAGACGGCGGGCATTCCCTATAATCCATATGAAAATCCTTCGCCCGCCATCGTCACCGCCCTCATTCTTCTCGGCGTCGTGGTCGTCCTCGCGCTCGTCGTGGTCGCCGTTGCGGTGCATGTGCAGAAGCGCAACCGGAGACTGCTTGCCGAACGCCAGCAGCAGCTCGATTTCGGAAGGACGAAGGAGGGGCGCGTCGATCTGCCGGAAGAGCCCGAAGACGACGGAAAGGATGACCGGAACTGAACGGAGGGAGCGCTGCTCCCTCTTTTTTATGAGCAAAAAACGGGCATGCCGATTTGGTGGACTTTTTGCGCAAGATATGGTATAATACCGCGCGAAAAACGGAGTATCTTTTATGCTTGAATTACAACATGTCAGTTTTGTCGCCGAAGACGGCGACCGGAATAAGGAGATCCTTGACGATGTTTCGCTTGCCGTCAGCGAGCGGTTTGTCGCCATCACGGGTCCCAACGGCAGCGGCAAGTCTACGCTCGCCAAACTCATTGCGGGGATCCTGAAGCCTACGGCGGGAAAGATCCTGCTCGACGGGGAAGAAATTACGCAGCTTTCCGTCACCGAGCGTGCGCGGAAGGGGATCTCTTACGCCTTTCAGCAGCCCGTGCGCTTCAAGGGGCTGACGGTGAAGGACCTCGTCTCGCTGGCAGCGGGCAGGAAGATCACGGTCAGCGAAGCGTGCAGCTATCTTTCCGAAGTCGGGCTGTGCGCGCGCGACTATATCGACCGCGAAGTGAACGCTTCGCTTTCGGGCGGGGAGCTCAAGCGCATCGAGATCGCCACGGTGCTCGCCCGCGGGACGGCGCTCTCGGTGTTTGACGAACCGGAAGCGGGGATCGATCTCTGGAGCTTCCAGAATCTGATCTCGGTCTTTGAAAAGATGCATGCGCGCACGCAGGGGAGCATCCTCATCATCTCGCATCAGGAGCGCATCCTGAACATTGCCGACAAGATCGTCGTGATTGCGGGCGGGAAGGTGAGCAAGGTCGGCTCCCGGGAAGAGGTGCTGCCCAATCTGCTTGCGGGCAGGATCTGCCCCGCGTTGCAAAACTGATCCGCCGCGCTTCCGGCACGGGGACCGTGCGGAAGGGCGTGATCACGGAGGTGTCTTATGGATGAACTTGAAAAAATGCTGTTGATGCAGATCGCCGATCTGCACAAGGTGCCGGACGGCGCCTATAATATCAGAAAGAACGGCGAAGCGGACGGGCGGCGGAGCACGCCGCATATCCGCATCGAGTCCCGCAAGGACGGCAAGGCGGGCATCGATATCTTTATTTCGAAGGAGACGCAGGGGGAGAGCGTTCATATCCCCGTCGTCATTACCGAAACGGATTACCGCGAGACGGTCTACAACGATTTTTATGTGGAGGACGGTGCGGACGTGCTCATCATCGCGGGCTGCGGCATTCACAACTGCGGTCAGGCGACGAGCGAGCACAGCGGCATCCACACCTTTCATGTCGGAAAGAACGCCAAGGTGAAGTACGTCGAAAAGCATTACGCTGCGGGCGACGGCAACGGCGAAAATGTCATGAATCCGACCACGGATATCCGTCTTGCGGAAGGGGCGCGCCTTGAGATGGAGACGACGCAGATCAAGGGCGTCGATTCCACCGTACGCACGACGCGCGCGCAGCTCGCGGCGAATGCCGAGCTCGTTATCCGCGAGAAGATCTATACGCACGGCAAGCAGTTCGCAAAGACGGATTTCGCCGTGACGCTGGACGGAGACGGCGCGGGGGCGGACGTCGTGTCGCGCTCGGTCGCGGCGCAGTCTTCCAGACAGGAGTTCTATCTGCGTATCGACGGAAACGGGAAGTGTCACGGTCACAGCGAATGCGACGCCATCATCATGGATGCGGCGCAGGTGGTCGCCATTCCCGCGCTTGCGGCGAACAGCGTGGACGCGGAGCTCATTCACGAGGCGGCGATCGGCAAGATCGCGGGAGAACAGCTCCTCAAGCTCATGACGCTCGGGCTGACCGAGCAGGAAGCGGAAGAGCAGATCATCAAGGGTTTTTTGAGCTGAGCCTCGTAAAAATATGCAAAAATGAAGAGGGAAGGGCGGTGCAGACGCCCTTTTTTCATGTTTTTTTGCAGGGTGTCCGAAAAAAATTGCCCCAAAACCGCCGTCCGAAAAAACTTTGCGCGAATTTTGCGCTCCGATATTGACAAGCCTTGCGCAATGGGATATAATGGGAATCGGTAAAAACTATATTTCAGGAGGAATCCATGAGTAACGAAATCATTCCCGAAAAGAAGCCTTTGACGGAAGAGTACCTGAAGAAGATGGATGCGTACTGGCGCGCGGCGAATTATCTCGCGGCGGCGCAGCTGTACATGCTGAAAAATCCGCTTCTTCGCGAACCGCTGACGCGCGATCAAGTCAAAAAGAAGATCGTCGGTCACTGGGGTACCGTGCCCGGTCAGAACTTCGTGTACGTGCACCTCAACCGCGTCATCAAGAAGTTCGATCTTGACATGATCCTTTTGTCCGGTCCCGGTCACGGCGGAAACTTCTTTGTCGCCAATTCCTATCTTGAGGGAACGTACAGCGAAGTATATCCCAACGTCTCCGAAGACGAAGCCGGCATGACGCGGCTGTGCAAACAGTTCTCTTTCCCCGGCGGCATTTCCTCGCACGTCGCGCCCGAGACGCCCGGTTCCATCAATGAGGGCGGCGAGCTCGGCTATTCGCTTGCGCACGCGTTCGGCGCGGTGTTCGACAATCCCGGGCTGATTGCCGCGACCATCGTCGGCGACGGCGAAGCGGAGACGGGGCCTCTCGCTACCGCATGGCATTCCAACAAGTTCCTCAATCCCGTTACCGACGGTGCGGTGCTTCCCATCCTGCACCTCAACGGGTTCAAGATCAATAATCCCACGGTGTTTGCGCGTATCTCCAAGGACGAGGTCAGAAGTTTCTTCCACGGCTGCGGCTGGAAGCCGTACTTCGTGGAGGGCGACGAACCCATGACGATGCACAAAAAGATGGCGGAGACGCTGGACAAGTGCATCAAGGAGATCAAGGAGATCCAGAGAAAGGCGCGCGAAGGCGGCAGCGCGGAGCGTCCGTTCTGGCCGATGATCGTTCTGCGCACACCCAAGGGCTGGACCGGTCCCAAGGTCGTGGACGGCAAGCACATCGAGGGCAGCTACCGCGCCCATCAGGTGCCCATCACGATGGACAAGCCCGAGCATCTCGAGCTGCTGAAGGAGTGGCTGCTCTCCTACAAGCCCGAAGAACTCTTTACCGAGGACTATAAACTGAAGCCCGAGCTCAGAGCGCTCGCGCCCACGGGAGATCATCGCATTTCGGCGAATCCGCATGCCAACGGCGGCAAGCTGCTCAAGGATCTGCGCCTGCCCGATTTCACCAAGTACGGCGTTAAGATGGATGCGCCCGGCACGGTAAAGGCGCAGGATATGCTCGAGCTCGGCAACTATATCCGCGACGTGCTCAAACTCAACAAGGAGAGCCGCAATTTCCGTATGTTCGGTCCGGACGAGACGATGTCCAACCGTATGTATGCGGCGTTCGAGGCATCTTCGCGTCCCTTCGAAGGGAAGATCTACGACAAAGCTTCGCCCGAGGACTGCGTCTATGTTGCAGACGATAACGTGGCGCCTCAGGGCAGGATCATGGACGCATACCTGTCCGAGCACATGTGCGAAGGCTGGCTCGAGGGCTATATCCTCACGGGCCGCCACGGGTTCTTCGCTTCCTATGAATCCTTCATCCGCGTCGTCGATTCCATGGTCTCCCAGCACGCAAAGTGGCTGAAAGTCACCAACGAACTGCCCTGGAGACAGGATATTTCTTCGCTCAACCTCATTCTGACCTCCAACGTGTGGCAGCAGGATCACAACGGCTTCACGCATCAGGATCCCGGATTCCTCGATCACGTCTCCACGAAGAAGTCGGATGTCGTGCGCTGCTACCTTCCGCCGGATGCAAACTGCCTGCTGTCCTGCTTCGATCACTGCGTCAAGAGCAAGGGCTATATCAACGTCATCGTTGCCAGCAAGCACCCGACCTATCAGTGGCTCACGATGGATCAGGCGGTCAAGCACTGCACGCAGGGCATCGGCGTCTGGCCGTGGGCGTCCAACGACGCGGGCGAAGAACCCGATCTCGTCATGGCGTGCTGCGGCGATACGCCTACGGTCGAAGCGCTTGCGGCGACCACCATCCTGCGCGACTATATGCCCGATCTGAAGATCCGTTTCGTCAACGTGGTCGATCTCATGAAACTCGACTCGCATGAAAATCACCCGCACGGGCTCAGAGACGATGCGTTTGACGCCATCTTCACCAAGGATAAGCCCGTCATCTTCGTGTATCACGGCTATCCCAAGCTCATTCACGAACTCACTTATACCCGCCACAACCGCAACATCAAGGTGTTCGGCTATATGGAAGAGGGCACGATCACCACGGGCTTCGATATGCGCGTACAGAACCATATCGACCGTTTCCACCTCGTCCGCGAGGCGATGATGAGCCTGCCGCAGCTCGGCAACAAGGGGACGTTCCTTGTGCAGATGATGAACGACAAGCTCGTCGAGCACCGCAACTATATCGCGGAATACGGCGAAGACCTGCCCGAGATCCAGAATTGGAAGTGGCATACGCCCGAACAGAAGTAACCGCTGCGCGGCTCTGCCGTGCCGAGGGAACGCCCGCAGATGCCTGCGGGCGTTCTTTGGGTGCGGTGTGCTTCTCGGCGAAAATTCTTGCAAAAAGCCGATAATTTTTTCGTTTTGCTATTGAATTTTCCGCCGATTTATTCTATAATAGTTTCGTACGGAAGTATCAAAACTTCATGGGGGTATTTATGCAGAACAACGCAAAATCATGCATCGAGAGCGGGCGTACCGCGCTCGGCATCGAGTTCGGCTCCACGCGCATCAAAGCGATCCTCGTGGACGAACGGAATGTTCCCATTGCGTCGGGCAGCCACGAATGGGAGAACCGCCACGACAACGGCATCTGGACGTATACGCTCGACGACATCCGTCTGGGACTGCAGGACTGCTATGCGAATCTTGCGGCGGACGTCAGGGAAAAATACGGCGTGCCGCTTGCAACGGTCGGCGCGCTCGGCATTTCCGCAATGATGCACGGCTATATGGTGTTCGATAAGGGCGGCAGGCTGCTCGTTCCCTTCCGCACCTGGCGCAACAACACGGCGGCGGAGGCAGGGGACAAGCTCACCGAGCTGTTCAATTACCATATTCCCGCGCGCTGGTCGATCGCACACCTGTACCAGGCGATCCTGAACGGCGAGACGCACGTGAAGGACATCGCCTTCCAGACCACGCTCGAGGGCTACGTCCACTGGATGCTCACGGGGCGGAAGGTCATTGGCATCGGCGAGGCGTCCGGGATGTTCCCCGTCGATCCCAAAACCAAGCAGTATGACAGGGGCATGCTCGACAAATTCAACAATCTCGTTGCGGGAAGGGTGCCCTTCAAGGTGGAAAACATCCTGCCCGAGATCTTGCTCGCGGGCGAGGACGCGGGAAAGCTCACGCCTGAAGGGGCAAAGTTCCTCGATCCCACGGGCACGTTGCAGGCGGGCGTTCCGCTCTGCCCGCCCGAAGGGGACGCCGGCACGGGGATGGTCGCCACCAACGCCATCAAAAAGCGCACGGGCAATGTTTCGGCAGGGACTTCCGTCTTTGCGATGATCGTGCTCGAAAAGGAACTCTCCAAGCCCTATCCCGAGATCGATCTTGTCACGACGCCCGTCGGCGACCTCGTCGGCATGGTGCATTGCAACAACTGCACCTCGGACATCAACGGCTGGGTGAACCTGTTCGGCGAATTTGCGCAGCTCGCGGGCGTGGACATTCCCAAGTGGAAACTCTACGATATGCTCTACTTCAAATCGGAGGAGGGCGATAAGGACTGCGGCGGACTGCTCGCGTATAACTATGTTTCCAACGAGCACGTCACCAAAGTGGAAAAGGGCAGGCCGCTCTTCGTCCGCACGGCGGAGGGCAAGTTCAACCTTGCCAACTTCATGCGCACGCATCTGTTTTCGGCGTTCGGCGCGCTCAAAGTGGGCTGCGACATCATGCTCAAAGAGGAGGGCGTCCGGCTTGACCGCATCACGGGGCACGGCGGGCTGTTCAAGACGGAGCGCGTCGGGCAGAGCTATCTTGCCGCGGCGATCAATGCGCCCGTCACCGTCATGAAGACGGCGGGCGAGGGCGGCGCATGGGGCATGGCGATCCTTGCAAATTACCTCGTCACCAGACAGGAGGGCGAATCGCTCGAAGAATATCTCGACGAGCGTGTGTTCGCAGGGCAGGAGGGCGTGACGATCGCCCCCGATCCCGCCGATGTCGCAGGGTTCGAGGAATTCAAAAAGCGCTACGTTGCGGGACTTCCCATCGTGCGTGAGGCGACGCGCTCGCTCAAATATTGAAATCGGGAGGAGTGGAAGATATGTTGGAAGCATTGAAAGAGAAGGTTCTGAAGGCAAACCTCGATCTTGTCAAAAACAAGTTGGTTCTGTTCACTTGGGGCAACGTCTCCGAGATCGACAGGGCGTCGGGGCTCGTCGTCATCAAGCCCTCCGGCGTCGAGTATGACGAGATGAAGGCGGAGGATATGGTGGTCGTGGATCTGAACGGCAAGGTCGTCGAGGGCGACCTGCGTCCGTCGTCCGATACGCCCACGCATATCGAATTTTACAAGGCATTTCCCGACGTGGGCGGCGTGACGCATACCCACTCCACGTTTGCAACGGCATGGGCGCAGGCGGGGCGCAGCATTCCCTTCTACGGGACGACGCACGCCGATTATTTCTACGGGGATATTCCCTGCGCGCGGTCGCTCACCAAAGAGGAGATCGAAGGGGAATACGAAAAGAACACGGGGCTTGCCATTATCGAAAAGTTCAAGGGCGAAAATATCAAGCCGCTGGAAGTTCCCGGCGTGCTTATCAAGAGCCACGGCGTGTTTGCGTTCGGCAAGGACGGCGGAAATTCCGTATATAATGCAACGGTCATCGAGGAAGTCGCCAAGATGGCGTTCCTCACCGAGCATATCAATCCTCAGGCGCAGCGCGCCGATCAGTTCATGATGGACAAACACTACATGCGCAAGCACGGCAAGAACGCCTACTACGGGCAGACGAAAAAGAAGTAAATGTTGTTCCGCACTCCGACGGTTTCGGAGAAAAAAATAAAATTGTATGAAAGGAATGAGGTAACAGTATGAAACAGCTCAAAAACATGAAAGACTATGTCGTGTATTGGCTCACGGGTTCCCAGACGCTGTACGGCGACGACGTCCTGGCGCACGTTGCGCAGCACTCCGAGGAGATGGCAAACTACATCAATGCAAAAATGCCCGTCACCGTCAAATATCTGACGACGTGCAAGAGCTCGGACGAGGTTGTCGAAGCCGTCAAGAAGGTCAACGCGGATGACAACTGCATCGGCATCATCACATGGTGCCATACCTTTTCTCCTGCGAAAATGTGGATCAAGGGACTGAAGCTCCTGCAAAAGCCCATGTGCCACTTTGCAACGCAGTACAACGAAAAGCTGCCCTACGATACCATCGACATGGACTTCATGAACGAGAATCAGGCGGCGCACGGCGACAGGGAGTTCGGATATATCGTCACGCGCCTGCGCATGGACAACAAAGTCGTCGTCGGATATTATAAGGACGAAGAAGCGCTGGCGCAGCTTGCGTCCTGGTGCAAAGTCGCCGCAGGCTATGCGTTCTCCAAGACGGTCAAAGTCTGCCGCTTCTCCGACAATATGCGCGACGTCGCCGTGACGGAGGGCGATAAGATCGAGGCGCACATCGATCTCGGCTGGCAGGTGGACTACTATCCCGTCGGCGATCTTGTGGACTATATCGAAAAGGTCACCGAAAAGGAAGTGGACGCGCTCATGGCGGAGTACGATAAAAAGTATACCATGGGCACCAAGCGCATCGACGTTGTGCGCGAACAGGCGAAGTATGAGATCGCCATCGATAAATTCTGCGAGGAGAAGGGCGATTATATCGGGATCGTCGATCACTTCGGTTCGCTGCACGGGCTCAATCAGCTTCCCGGTCTTGCCATTCAGGACCTGCAGAGCAAGGGCTACGGATTCGGTGCGGAAGGCGATTGGAAGATCGCCGCGCTCGGCGCCGTTATGCAGTATATGGCGGGCGAAACGGGCACGGGACTGATGGAGGACTATACCTACGACCTTGTGGACGGGCTCTGCCTCGGTGCGCACATGCTGGAGGTCTCCCCGCAGTTCGCGGCGACCAAGCCCGAGATCCAGGTGCATCCTCTGGGAATCGGCGGAAAGTCCGATCCTGCGCGCCTTGTGTTCGAGGGGATCGCAGCGCCTGAAGCGGTTGCTGTTTCCATGATCGACATGGGCGACAGGCTGCGCCTGATCGTGCAGAAGATCGAGCTCGTCAAGTATCCTCACAAGATGCCCAATCTCCCCGTGGGCGGACTGATGTGGAAGTATCAGCCCAACTTCAAGGACGGCGTTGCGGCATGGATCTATGCGGGCGGCGCGCATCATACGGTGGTCTCCTCCAAGCTCACCGTGCAGGAGATGGTGGATCTGGGCAACATGTGGGGCATTGAAGTCGTCGTCATCGATGAAAACACCAAGATCGACGAATTCAAGAAGCAGCTCATGTGGTCGGACGTCATCTGGAAGCGCAAATAAGCTGTTGAAAGGGGCGGGGCGGCGCGATCGGGTGCCGCCCCGTATTTTTTGTCAATATGTTTTTTAAAAAATATCTGTTCGGCGATACAGCCGTTTATTACGTCGAATCTCCCGTCGAAGGGCATGAAGGCAAGACGACGATCGGGCTTGCCATGTATCCCGCCGACGTAAAAATCGATCCCGCAAGGCTTTTTTGCGACGGTCTCGTACAGGTTGCCTTTACGGGAGATGACGGACTGATCGATTATACGTTCGGCGTTACCATGCGCAACCGCGAAGCGACGCTTCTGAAGGTGGAAGAGCAGACGGCGGATGAAAACGGCGTTGTCACGCGGCTTTCGGACGGAAGGGGAAATTTCTATACGCATACGCTTGTTTACAGTGCCGCCACGGGCGTGTTTGAACTTTCCGTGCGCTATGAAAACCGTACGGGGCATATGCGGACGTTGGAGATGCTCGAAAGTTTTTCGTTGAGCGGGATCGCTGCGGCAAGAGGGGATACGGTCGGCATGACGCTCCACCGCATGACGAGCGCATGGTCGCGGGAATGCCGCCCCAAAAGCGATACGTTTGCCGCACTCGGACTGGATATGAGTTGGGCGCGTTACGGCGTCAAATGCGAACGCTGGGGGCAGGTCGGCAGCATGCCCAACCGCGGCTGGTATCCGTTTGCCGCGATCGAGGACGCCGCGGGCGGCATTGTGTGGGGCGTGCAGGCGGAGGCGCCTTATTCCTGGCAGCTTGAAGTGTATCAGGAGAAGGAGACCTGTGCCGTATCGGGCGGGATCGGCGACTATGAATTTGCACATTGGCGCAAGAATATCCATGCGGGTGCGGCTTTTGAGACGCCGAAAGCATTTGTCCGCGTCCTGCGGGGCAGTCTGCTCGATGTCCAGAACGCCCTTGTTGCCGAAGCCGGCCGCCGTCTTCGCGTCCCGGCAAGCGAAGCGTCTCTGCCCGTCCTGTTCAACGAGTACTGCACGACCTGGGGCTGTCCTTCGGAGGAAAATATCCGCGCCATTCTGAAGGCGGTCAGACCGTTTGACCTCGGCTATTTCGTTATCGACTGCGGCTGGTATAAGCCCGATGATAAGGGGTGGTGTAATGCGACGGGAGACTGGAAGGAGAGCCGCTCTCTCTTTCCCGACGGCATCAAAGCCGTTGCGGACGCCATCCGCGCCGAGGGAATGGTCCCCGGGATCTGGTTTGAGTTTGAAGTTGCGGGACGGGATTCTCAGGCGTTTGCCGACGAAGCAATGCTTCTGACGCGCGACCGGAACGTCATTACTAGCAAGAACCGCCGCTTTTTCGATCTGCGGAAGGACGCGGTGCGCGATTATCTTTCCGAGCGCATGATCGATTTTCTGCGCGCGAACGGGTTCGGCTATCTCAAGATCGATTACAACGATACTTACGGCATGGGCTGCGACGGGGCGGAGAGCCCGGGCGAAGGCGGGCGGCAGGTCGCCGAAGAGAGCCTTGTCTGGCTGGAGCGCATCAAGGCTGCGGTCCCCGGGATGGTCATTGAAAACTGCTCTTCGGGCGGCAGCCGCATCGAGCCCAAACGCATGGGCATGGTCTCCATGTGCTCATTTTCGGATGCGCACGAGTGCAACGAGATCCCGCTTGTGGCGGCGAATGTTTCGCGCGTCGTGCCCGCGCGGCAGATGCAGATCTGGGCGGTCCTGCGCGGGAGCGATACGCCCTCGCGCACCGTGTATTCCCTGTGCGCGGCAATGCTCGGCCGCATCTGTCTTTCGGGCGACGTGCTCGGACTTTCCGCGCAAAAGACGGCGCTCATCCGCGAAGGGCTTGCCTTTTACGGGAAGGTCCGTCATATCGTTGCAAGGGGACATATCGAGCGCATCGACTGTAACGTGGAATATTATCGCGCGCCCGAGGGCAGGCAGATCTATGTCAGGGAACTCGGCGGCGAACGGTTGGTGATCCTGCATTTTCTTGCCGGCGCGGCGCCGCTTTCCCTCGATTTCGCGGGCTGGCGTATGGAGGCGGCGTATACCGATCTCGCGTATACGTTTGACGGGGGCGTTCTCTCCGTTCCTGCGCCGCGTGACTTTACCGCGGGCGCGTTCCTGCTGAAAAAACAGGCGTGAATTTGCGGACGGGGATTGACATTCCCGTCCGTTTTCTTTATAATAGGAAAAAGATATTTTCGGAGGAAATTGTATGACGCCCATCGGGTATGAGCGCGTTGCGCTCAAAGACGGATTCTGGCAGCAGGTACGCGCGCGCAATGCGGCTGTTTCACTGAAAAACGTCTATCGCAGGTTCAAGGAGACGGGACGCTTCGACGCGCTCCGCTGCGAAAAGCAGGAAAATCCGCCGCATATTTTCTTTGATTCGGACGTCGCCAAGTGGCTGGAAGCGGCTGCATATCTTCAGAAGGAGTTTCCGGACGCGCAGGTGCGCGCGATCATCGACGAGACGGTGCGCACGATCGTAAAGAATCAGCTTCCGTGCGGCTATTTCAACAGTTACTATCAGGTTTACAAGCCGGAAAAGATCTTTATGGAGCGTACGGAGCACGAGCTGTACTGTGCCGGGCATCTCATCGAGGCCGCCGTGGCGCTCGACCGGTGCGGCGTCAATGCGGATTTGCTGCCCGCCATGAAGAAGTATGCGGACTATATCTATGAGCGCTTTTACGTGCGCAGGGACGCGGGCTTTACGACGTGCGGACATCCCGAGATCGAGCTTGCCCTCGTGCGGCTTTACGAACACACGGGCGAGGAGCGCTACCTTACACTCGCCAAATTCTTTCTCGATGAGCGCGGAACGCGGGAAGAGGAAGTGTACGCCGTCATGGACAGGGCATACGATCAGTCTCACAAGCCCGTGCGGGAGCAGACGGAGGCGGTGGGACACTCGGTGCGTGCGCTCTATCTCTATATCGCCATGGCGGACGTCGGACGGCTGACGGACGATCGCGCGCTGCTGGATACCTGCCGCGCGCTCTTTGCGGACATCGTGCGCAGCAAGCTGTATATTACGGGCGGCGCGGGCTCCGGCTGGTACGGCGAGCGCTTCACCGTTCCCTACGATCTGCCCAACGCCGAAGCGTACGCGGAGACGTGTGCGGCGATCGCGCTCGCGTTTTTCTGCGAACGGCTCTCCAAGGCGGGCAATTCCGCGCAGTATCACGCGACGCTCGAACGCGCGCTCTACAACAACATTCTGGCGGGCGAATCTGCGGACGGGAAGGGGTTTTACTACGTCAATCCGCTGGAAGCGGACAGGGATTACGCCGCCTATGCGCGTACCGTTCCCGGAATGCCTTTCAAGCCGCTTCTGGAGCGCGTCGAAGTATTCGACTGCTCCTGCTGCCCGCCCAATCTCGTTCGCTTCTTTGCGCAGGTCGGTGGATTTGCATACGGCGAAGAGGACGGCGTTCTGTACGTCAATCAGTATCTGCCTTCCTCGGTATCCGCCTGCGGGATCGACTTATCCGTGGAAACGGGACTTCCCTATGCCGGGAATGTTTCGATCAGGGCAAGCGGAAAGGGGCGGCTTGCGCTGCGCATTCCCGTCTGGCAGACGTCGCTCTCGTGCAAGGTGAACGGGGCGTATGTCGAACCGGTGACCAAAGACGACTATCTCTGTTTCGACGTCGAAGGGGAAACGTCGGTCGAGGTCTGCTTCGAGATGCGTCCGCGCTTTGTCTATGCCAATGAACATGTCCGCGCCGACAGCGGCAGAAAGGCGGTGGAATATGGTCCCTTCGTCCTTTGCGCGGAAGCTGTGGATAACGGCGGCGAACTGTTCGGCGTCGAGATCCCTTCGCTCGAACATGCGCAGGTCGAGCGGACGGAACAGGGGATACGCGTCCGCGTACCCGCCAGAAGACTGAAGACGGGCGGCGCGCTCTATTCCTATCTCCCGCCCGAGCGGGAAGCGTTCACGCTCACCCTCATTCCCTACTACGGTTGGGCAAACAGAGGCGAAAACGACATGCAGGTATGGTTTTTGTAAGAAATTTTTGATAACGGGGAATTATTATGCAGTATGGGGAATTGAAGAAACTGCTGGAAGAACACGGACAGCTTCACGTTTTGAAGTGGTGGAACGAACTTGACGAAGCGGAGCGCGCGCAGCTTGCCGGGCAGGTCGCGCGCGTGGATTGGAGCCTGATCGGGCTTGCCGGGACGCAGCCCGAAAGGGCGCGCGGCAGCATCCTGTCTCTTATACACATCTCCGAGCCCACGAGACTAGCGCTCATCTCG
>URHP01000025.1 GCA_900547645.1 uncultured Eubacteriales bacterium | reverse complement strand
CACAAGGCTATTCGTCGGCAGCGTCAGATGTGTATAAGAGACAGCTTCGAACGATACCCCGTCCACCGATTTGGCGACGCCCGCATCCGTGAAGAAATAGGTGCGCAGATCTTCGATCTCGAGAATATTGTTCTCGTCCTTCATCTGCGTCAGATACTCTTCTTCCGACACATGGCGGCGCTTTTTCCGTTCGTATTCGCGCGTGATCTTGAAGTTCTCGCGCGCGATGCGGCGCGCCTCCTTGCCCGAAATGTAGTGCGGATCGTTCTTGTGCGTGACGTGCTCGTACCATTTTTTGGTGCGCTGCGCCTGCGCCGAAAACCAGCCCTTTACGCGCGCCGTAAACTTCTTCGGCTGCTGTTCCGTCTGTTCCTGTTCCTGTTGTTTCTTTTCGTCTGCCATGCCGTTACCTCTTCATCTTGGGATCGAGCGCGTCCCGCAGACCGTCGCCGATAAAGTTGAAAGACAGCACGGCGAGAATGATCAGGATACCGGCGGGGAGCCAGTCCATTACATAGTAACTGAGAATATCGGTGTTCTGTGTGGCGCGCTGCACCATCTGTCCCCAGGACGCCATGGAAATGGGGACGCCCAGGCCGAGGAAACTCAGCGTCGCCTCGTACAGGATGATGGAGCCGAGCCCCAGCGTCATAGACACGATGAGCTGCGGCATGACGTTGGGCACCAGGTGATGGAAGATCTTGCGCATGGGGCTCATGCCGAGCGCCTCCGCCGCGACGATATATTCCTGTTCGCGCAGGAACAGGATCTGCCCGCGCACGAGCCGCGCGACGCCCGTCCAGCTCAAAAGCGCCAAAAAGCCCAGCATGTAGTATATTCGGATGGATTGATCGATGCCGACGCCGTCCAGGATGGCGCCCACGATCAGCAGGATGGGAAGGCTCGGGATACAGTTCAGAATATCCACGATACGCATAATGACCATGTCCACCCATTTGCCGAAGTAGCCCGCAAGTCCGCCCAAGATGACGCCGATCACGGTATAGATGATGACGACAAGGAAGCTCAGCAACATGGAGAGCCGCCCGCCGTACATGAGCCGGACAAAGATGTCGCGCCCGTTTTCATCGGTACCAAAGACGTGCAGGCGGGAGTTCTCCCCTTCGTGACTGTAGGTAAACGAACCCGCATGGACATTGATGGAGGGCGTGTATTCCTCCACCGAATAGACGATGACCTCTTCACCGTTGACCGTCGTGGTGACCTGCATGATATTGTAGACCGTCTCGCCGCCCGAATAATCGACTTCCGTCTCGTCCCACGGCACGAACAGCGGGCCGAGGAAGGAAAACAGCAGCAAAAACAGGAACATGCACAGTCCCACAATGGAGAGTTTGGAACGGAAGAAGCGCTTTAAGACGAGCCGCGTCGGCGACAGGATGCGCGTCCTGTCCGCGATGGACTCCTGCTCCTCGGGCGTCTCCGGTTCCTGTTCCGGATACATTTCCGGTTCGTCGGGAGCCCTTTCGGGAATGATCTCTTCTGTAATTTCTTCCACGAGGGTTCCTCCTATTTCGTGATCTTGATGCGCGGATCGACGAGCATATAAGTAATATCGGAGAGCAGCGTTCCGATGACCGTCAGCACCGCAATAAACATGTTATACCCCATAATGAAGGGGATGTCGCCCTGACGGAGCGCCTGATAGGCGATCTGTCCGATGCCGGGCAGCGCGAACACCTGCTCCAGGATCATCATGCCGCCGAACAGGCTGGGAATGACGCCCGCCATCATCGTGACGATGGGGACCATCGTATTGCGGAACACGTGCTTATAGATGACGGTGCGTTCGGAGAGTCCCTTCGCGCGCGCCGTACGGATATAATCCTGATTGAGCACCTCGAGGGTGTTCGTACGCGTGTGGCGCATGAGACCGCCGATGGACACGATGGTAATGGCGATCATGGGCAGCACGATATGCCAGAGCTGATTGACGAACATGCCCCACGGATTGTTCGCCCAATTCACCGTCGCGTCGAGGATCCCCTGCGAGGGGAACCAGCCCAGATCGATCGCAAACACCTTGATGAGCAGGATCGCGATGAAGAAGGACGGGAAGGAAATGCCGATCATCGCAAGCACCGTGGTCGTATAGTCCACCGCACCGTACTGACGGGTAGCCGCCTTGATGCCGAGCGGGATGGAGATCGCATACTGCAGGATGAACGCGGCGAGCGCGATCCCGAACGAGATCCACATGTGCTCGGAAATGACTTCCGTCACGGGACGGTTATAGAGGAAGGAGGTCCCCAGATCCCCGCGGAACACCGCGGTGAGCCAGCCCCAATAGCCGCGGCAGATGCCCGCAAAGGAGCTGTCCTCCAGCCCGTACAGCGCCTTGATGCGGTAGAGCTCTTCCGCGCTGACCGTTCCCTGCAGAGACTGCGAAAGGAACTTCTGTTCAACGTAGTCCATGGGCAGCAGCCTGATGAGCAGGTACAGCAGCATGGACACGATAAACAGGATGAGCGCGGAATACAGCACGCGCTTCACGATGTATTTTACCATAATCTTCTCCGTTGTGCGCGGGTGTGCCGCAAGTTACTGCGCGTAGCCGATCAGCCAGATCTTGGAAAGCGGGCCCTGGAATGCCGTGGACTGATCGAACAGCGCGTAAGACGCTTCGTCGAACAGAGCTTCCTGGAAGACGTAGAGCGCGCTTCTCTGATAGAGCGGGAACTCGACCGCAAGTTCCATGACAAGGTCGAGCGCGCACAGCGCCGAGACGTTGCCGGAACCGGTATCGGAAAGCTTGGGACCGCTCGATTCGGAATATGCCTTTCTGCGCTCGGAGACGACCGTCGTCTCGCGTCCCTCTTCGATCTTGGCGGCAAGCTCTTCGAGAATGGCGATCTCTTCCGGCGTGCCCGTTTCTTCGATGGTCGGGAAGCCCCAGTTGAGGATACTCGTCGCCGTCGAATCCTTGTGGTAGACCTGATACATGTCGGGGTCGGAGGAGGAGCTCCACGCAGCCGCCCAGACTTCGAGCTGACCGCTTGCCAGCTTGGAGAGCGCGGTGGAGTCCGTCGTCACCGTAATGTCGAAGCCCTTTTTATTGAGGATGTCCGCAGCCCTCTCCATCGTGGCATAGGCGGGGTGGTCCGCCGTGTCGCCCGCAATGGTGAAGGTAAAGGAGAGCGTCTCGCCCTGCGAATTGACCAAAAGACCGTCGTTCTGCCCACCCGTGGCAACATGATAGCCCGCCATCTGCGCAAGGCGCAGCGACGTGTCGCCCGTCTCGTCATAGGGATAATATGCTTCTGCGCCCGTCGGATAGTAATCCTTGAGGGTCGTAGACATCGGACGGTAAATAATGGAAGCAAGCTGAGAGTTCTGATAGTAATCGAGCGCAAGCTGAGGATCGAGCGCGTACATGATCGCCTTGCGGATGAGCAGATTATCGACGAAGCGCGCATTGATGCCGATGTAGCCGTAGCCGAGGTTGTCCGTGATCTTGTAGTCGAGCGTATCCGCATCCTCGTTGTTCAGCTTGTCCATCGTCTCGCGGCTCGCCGTGGGAGAACCGTAGTGAACGGCGCCCGTCTTGATGGCGTCATAGAGGAGCGACTGCGAAATGACCTGATAGCGCAGGAGCTTGATCTTGGGCGCGCCCAGAAGGAAGCTTTCGTTGCGTTCGAAATAGACGATGTTGTTGTTATAGAATTCGCTCTTTTCAATCGTATCCGTCGCGGCGGAGCCGTTGCCCGTCGTCGCGCGGTAGGGGCCTGCGCCGAGGGGCACCTGAATGGCGCGGATCTCGTTCATGAAATCGGGATCGGACCAGGAGACGCCGAAGTTGTTCTGCTCGATGGAGAACTCGTCCGCAAGGGGCGAATAGTAGTGCAGAGGCGCAACCGTGAACGAGAAGTTCTGGATCGCTTTAGGATCTTCGCCGTTGATGGTGATATGCAGAATGTCCAGCTCCTCGCCGAGGTCGATCGTGCCGCCGCCCGCCGCGGGAATGGTGCTTCCCCTTTCCGCCTTGACGCCCTTGACGTTGGGCACGGGAAGCTCGCCGCCGCCCGTTATCTCTTCCACATACTTTTTCGTCTCGTCGCCGTTCAGATAGCTGCGGAAGGTATTCGCCGTCGAATAATTGTTGATGATACTGACCAGGTTGGTGCGGAACGAGGTGGAAGCGCTCGCCCTACCGCCGAGAAACGTCTGATAAACGTACTCGACGAGCGATTCCTGCGTCTTGGGAATATTCTCGTCGTAGTTGCGCTCAATTGTATATCCGACGACCTGGTGATTTTTACGATCGGGCTTCGTTACAATCACGCCGTAGTTCCACAGGAAGACTTCCCAATTTTCGGTGAAGGGATATTTCGCATATTCCTTCATGTCGGCATTCATTGCCGAGACCCACGCGGAGTTGAGCTCCTCGCGGAAATATTCGCAGATCCTGTTCACGTCCTCCGAGAGAGCGCCGTCGCCGTTGACGACGGAAGGATCGGCAGGCGTGGTGAGATGGCTCGTGTCCGCCCAGTTCTCGATGTCCGCGATACGGCTTTCCACGCGGTCGCTGATCTCCTGCGAGAATGTGTCTTCACTGGCGTCCGCGCTCGTGTCCTGCGAACGGTAGTTGACGAGTCCCTGAATGTCCACCGAATACATGGTGCTCGAACCCGTATAGGCGGGATCGAGGTACATGTAGATGTTGAACAGGACGTCGTTGATGGTGAGCGGCGTGCCGTCGCTGAACGTGATGTCGTTCTTGATGGCAAAATAGTAGTCGGTATGATAGGTGTCATAGTCGGAAGGGGTGCCCGTCGTGCCCATTTCCTCCTTGGAGCCCGTGGTCACAACGCTGAATGCCTTTGCCACGCAGGGCTCGTCGTCGCCCGCCACAGGCTGACCGTTTTCGTCGCTCGAAAGCATGCCGATCTGCGTCTGCGCAACGACCTCGCCGTCCGGTCCCGACGTATAGAAGAACGGATTGAACACGCCGTCGAACAGATCGCTCGCCATGGTAAGCGGCGTCGTTTCGTTGTCCGCCGCATTCTTGCCGCCGCAGGCAGCCAGCATCGCAGACGCCGCGCCCAGCGAGAGCACCGCCGCCAACGAGCATGAGACCACCCGCATCTTTTTCGATTTCATCATAGTTGCTTCCTCCTGTATTTACGATTCGGAATTTTCCGTGTTGTCCTGATTGGCTTCCGCTTCCTCGGGCGTCCACTTAAAGAAGTTTTCTCCCAATACAATGTCCGAAAAAGCACTGCCTTCCGCCGTCGCCGGATCGGGATCGCCGCCGATGAGCACGGGGATATCGCCCGGGAAGACATCTTCCATATAGTTTTCCTCAATGATAAAGGTGAACTTTCCGCCCACGACCTGCACGTTCGTCACCTTCGCGCCGCCTGCCGCATATCCTGCCAGGATGCCCGCGCGGTATTCTATGACCGAGCTGTTGGTGAGTTCACCGGTATAGGTGACGTTCTCAAACGTGACGTCATGCACGTAGGCGCCTGCCGCAAGCGTGCGGAAAATGCCGTACGACTGCGTGCGCGCGTTTGCACGTCCCTGCGTGACCGTGAAGTTGGAGAGCGTGAACCCGTTTCCGTTGAACTCGCCCGCATAGTTGTCGGGGAAGCTCAGCGTCTTTCCGGCGAAGTCGATATCGTTGAGGATATAGATGTTCATGCCCTCGGTGATCGTCGTCAGATCGGCGGCGTCATCCACGAGCTCCCAATACCCTTCCAGCGTGTTCGCCCACAAGTGCGTCACCGTGTTCTCCTGCGGCGGCGGCGCGAGATCCTGCGGCGTATACGGGAAGCTGACGGCATTCTGCTTTGCCCTTGCGTCCTCCGCACTGCGGTAGAACCCGTCCAGAACGGTGTTGTCGTTGAGGCTGACCGACTCGACCGCCTCCGGCACGCCCTCGTTGGACTGCCGCACGGAAAAGCTCTGCGTCTGCGCATAATTTTCGCCGAAATGTACGGTGAGCGTATAGTTGGGATACCAGCGCGCATAGAGGGTGATGTCTTCCGTCACGCGGTCGGCGGCAAAATCCCAGCGTTCGCCGTAGGTGATGTTGCCCTGTCCGTCCTCGCTGCCGCGGTAGTAGGCGTTGAACGTGTACCCCTCGCGCGTGGGCGCGCTGCCCGTTCCGAACTCCGTTCCGGGCTCGATGATGAGAGAACCGTCTTTGACGTACTGCACGAGCTTGTCGCGCGTTTCCTCTTTTTCGTCCTCTTCGTCTTCTCCCTCTTCGGCGTCCTCGCCCTTTTCGTCCTCTTCCTCGTCGTCCACGACGGAGGAGCCGTCAACAAAGTCGAAGGTGACGCGGTGGACGTACCCCATGGCAATGAGATCGTCGACCGTCATTCTGTGGTGCGAACACCCCGCAAGCGCAAGCCCGAACGTCAGCGCCGCAAGCGCGCCGAGCAATATAAGTCCCCTGCGTTTCACGCGTTGCCTCCTTCCGCCGTTCCGATCGCCACGATCCTGTCGCCCACAAGGCTCCAGCCCGCTGCCGCGCGGTAATCGTCCACCAGATCGGACGGCACATAGACGTAGAAGTCCTCACCTGCCATCGCAAAAATATCGCCGCTCTCTCCCGCCGCCAGCGTGGGAACGCTTGCGCCGTACAGCGTGACGCTCTGCAGGCTCGTATCCCTTGCAAAGACAAATGCGTCCATGGAAGCAAGGGCGCTGCCGTCTTCCGCATTCCCGAACACGACCGTCTCCAGGAAGAGATTGTAGATAAAGGCGTTCTGCCCCACCGTCTGAAGCGCAGCCGGCAGCACGACCTCCTGCAGACCGCTGCACGAGAAGGCGTATGCGCCGATCGAAGTGAGCGCGCTTTTCTGTTCCTGCGTATCCGTAAACGTGACCGAGAAATGCTCGTTGCGCGTGGCGTGCGTCACCGCGTCGAGCTGTTCGTCGGGATAGGAAGGGCTGAAGAATTCCGCCGTCCCCACGCCGAGGAATGCCTGCGTGCCGATCTCCGTCACCGTAGAGGGAATGACGAGTTCATGATCCACCTTAGAGCGGCGCACGTCGTAAGTGTAGCCGTCGTCCCCCGTCTCGCCCGCAGAGGAATACGCCGCGAACGCATTGGGCGCAATGCGGGTGATGCCCTCGCCCAGCGTGATGCCTGCAAGGTCCGCAATGGACGCAAAGGCGGACGTTCCCATGTTGCCCGCGAGCGTCCCGGGCAGGCTGACCGACATCAGTCTGGTGCCCTCGAACGCCGATTCGCCGATGGCGGTCACGTTCGTGAACGTCCAGTCCCCGCTCACTGCGGTGTTGTAGAAAGAGAACGCGCCGTACGAAGTGACGTTGACGGCGTCCTCTCCCGTAAACAGATAGACCTCGGAGAGCTTGGCAAGCTGCGCGAACGCCATGTCGGGAACGGCGGTGACCGTGCCGGTGACGGTGAGCGTCGTCAGGTTCTGCGGAAGGCGGCTTGCAAGGGAGACGATGAGCGAAGAGAGCACCAAAGCGGACTCTTCGTCGGGCGTCTCGATGCGCATTTCCGATCCGAACGCATAGCCCATGTAATCGTTTTCGCCGCCGTCGCCGATGACGGGAACGGTGAGATCGGTCAGCGACTGCATGTTTCCAAACGCCGCGAATCCGATCTTCGTCACCGTATCGGGGATCTCGAGTTCCGCGATCGCGGAATCGTAGAAGGCATATTCGCCGATCTCCGTCACCGTCAGCTGATCGGGGAAGGCGATCGCCGTCTTGACCGTCGGCACGGCGACGAGCGTACCCGCCGCGGAATACAGACAGTCGTCATAGGCACGGTAAGCGGCGTTGCCGTCCGCCACCGTGTAGGCGCTGACGCTGCAGCCTTCGAACACGCGCGCGCCGAACTGTGTGAGCGACGCGGGGATCTCGAACTGCGTGAACGCCGTGTAGGCAAACGCACCGTCCCCGATGCGCTCGACCGCGCTCAGTCCCGTCACCGAGGAGAGCCCCACCGCGCCGTAGAAGGCGTAATCCGCAAGGGCGGTCACATTGCCGCTGAAGGTGAGCGACGCAAGCGTCGCGGGAATGTAAAAGCTGTGGCTGCCCGAATTTTCCACGGCAAGTGCGCCGAAGAAGGCTGCAAGGCAGGCATCCTGCCCGAAGACCGCCGCGGGAAGGGACAGGCTCTCCAGGGCGGACATGCCGGTGAGCGCGCCGCGCTCGATCTCCGTCACGCCGTCGGGGAAGATGAGCTCCGTGAGCGTGGCATTGTTTTCAAACGCGTACGCCGCAACGGAAGTCTTTCCTGCGGGCAGCGTGAAGGAGGTCTCCTCCTTGTCGCCCGCAACGTATTTCAGAAGCTCCGCGCCGTGGTAGAGGTTTCCGTCCTCCACCGAGAAAGCGGCGTTGGAAGCGTCGAGCGCGACCGATTCCAGCGCGGTGCAGCCGTCCAGGGCGCCCTCGCCCAAGGTTTCGAGCGACGCGGGAAGCGTGAGAGCCGTCAGAGCGGAGCAGCCTTCGAACGCCTGCGCGCCGATCGACGTCACGCCGCCGGGAATGACGATCTCCCGCAGCGCCACGCAGCCGGCAAACGCCTGCACGCCGATGCTCTGCGTATTTGCGCCGAGCGTGACCGTAATGAGTTTGTCGCAGCCGAGGAAAGTCCCCTCCGGAATGACCGTAATGCCGGACAGGTCGCCGACGCTCTCCAGACGGCGGGCGTCCTTGAAGACGTTCGTGCCGAGGGAGGTCACATGGGAAGTCAGATTGACCGAGACAAGGTATTGGCAGCCGAGGAAGGCGGAATCGCGCACTTCCGTCACGCTGTCGGGCAGCAGCACGGAACGGATGTTCATGTCCCCGCGGAACGCGCCCTCGCCGACGAAACGGACGGGCGCGCCGTCATAAATGTCGGGCACAACGACCTGCTGCGACGTCCCCGCATAGCCCGTCACGACGCCCTGCGCGAACGTAAGCCCCCTCGTATAGTAGGAGGTATACAGTCTGAGATCGCCGTTCACCGTGCCGCCCGCATAGGGATTGCTGTAACTTGCGTCGGTATACCAGCCGCCCGATACAATGTCGTCGCCGAAGGCAAACCCCGTAAACGCGCTGCCCTTTAACACGGGCACGGGATCGGCGAGCTGTTCGCCGTTTCCGAAGTAGGTGATATAGGCATAGGCGCCGTCGGGCAGCCACTGTGCATAGAGCGTCATGCTCTCGGCAGGGAACTGCGAAAAGACATAGCGCTGCGTGCAGTCCGCATCCGAGAACCAGCCGCCGAACACATATCCCTCGCGCACGGGCGCTTCGGGCTGTTCGAAGGCGCTGCCGACCATGCCGATGCTGTCGGCAACGGCGCTGCCGCCGTTGCTCTCATAGCTGACGCGGACGCTGCTCTTCGGATCGGACCAATGCGCATACACCGTAACGTCCTGCGCGGGCATGGTCCCGAAGGCGTACACCGCGCTGTCGCTGCCGATCCCCGTATACCAGTTGTCGAAGGTATCGTAGAACTGGTGAGTGGGATCTGCGGGGCGGGTGACCTGCTCGCCCTCTTTCAGTTCCAGGGGAGCGATGGCGCTTCCGCCCATCGTATCAAACGTAAACGTATACGTTTCCGCCGTTTCCTGCGTACACGCGGCAAGCGCGCCTGCAAGGGATGCCGTCAAAAGCCCGAGAACGAGCACTTTCAGCTTTTTCATTACTCGCCCCTCCTCTTCTTGCGTACGATGAAGAACGCCGCTGCGCCGACGCCCGCAAGCACGATCACGCCGCCCGCGACGGAAAGTCCGACGATGAGTCCGACGTTGGGACCGGAAGGATCCTCCGGCCCGGGACCGGGCTCCGGATCGACAGTCTGCGAAGGCAGCGCATTGATCGCCGCGGTCAGAATGTCATAGTAATTGGTATGATCGTCGCCGTACCCGTTCAGCACGAAGTTGCGCTGCGTGCTGTCGAGCGTGTTGTAGATCCTCTGCAGCACCGTCAGCTCCTCTCTGTCCGCTTCGGTAATGTCGGCGGGTGCGGGAAGCGCAAGCACGCGGTCCATGAAGTCAAGGACGCTGCTGATCGGTCTTGCCGTATCGGAAACCGTGATACCGCCTTCGCCGACGGCGCCGAAATACTGCTCCCAGATATACAGATCGTATCCCGTATGGTTGGAAGGAACGACGATCGTGAGTTCGGGACGGTTCTGCGCGTCGAGCGCGGTCTTGAAGTTATTGTAGACGTTTTCCGACGTTCCGTCTGCAAGCGTGTAGGCGTAGCTCTCCAGCGTGGGAGCGGTGGCGGACTGCAGCTCGAGCTGCTCGAGCGCCGTGCAGCCGTAGAATGCAGCCGCGCCGATGACGCGCACATGCACGGGCAGGGTGACCGATTCCACATACAGGTTGTTCGCAAACGCATACGCACCGATGCGGATGGTGCGGTCGCGCGCCGTGAAGGAAGCGTCCTGCTTGCCCTCGGGATAGGCGACGAGCGTAACGTAGTTATAGCTGCCCGTACGGCGGTAAAGCACGCCGTTATCGCTCAGATAGAGCGGGTTCTCCGCCGCAACGGAGACGGACGCCAGCTTGGTTGCCCCTGCAAACGCCTGCTCGGCGACCGAGGAGAGCGAAGCGGGAAGTTCCAGCGCGGTGACGGACGAGCCGCTGAACGCAAGCGCGCCGATCGACTGCACGTTGGGCAGCGAGATGCCCGTGAGCGCCTGCGTGCCCGCAAAGGCGCTGCTTCCCACCGTCTCCGCAGCGTCAACGTTCAGGGTTGCAAGGCTCGCGCAGCCGCTGAACGCCTCCGCGCCGATCGTCTTGACTGCGGGGAGCTGCACGCTCGTCAGGCTTGCGCAGTTTGCGAACGCCCTTGCGCCGATGCTCTCCGCATTGGGGAAGCTGACCGACGTAAGCCGCGAAGAAGCGGGTTCTCCCGCGGCAGCGGAATCGAAAGTAAAGGCTTCGTCGCCCACCGAGATCACGCTGTCGGACGAGACCTCCGTAAGCAGCGTTCCGTAGAAGGCGCGCGCGCCGATCGTCGTGACGTTCGTGAGGTCGACCGAAGAGATCGCCACCCCTTCGAAGGCGGACTCGCCGATCGCAGTCACAGTGGACGGAAGGTCGATCTGCGTGAGCGCCGTGCCCGCGAAGACCGCCTGCGCGATCTCCGTGAGCCCTTCGGGAAGTTCGATTTCCTCAAGCGACGTGCAGTTTGCAAACGCGCCCAAGCCGATCGTACGGATGGTATCGGGCAGGGTGACGGAAGAAAGTTCCGCACAGCCCTCGAACATGGAGGGCGCGATCGCGGTAAGGCTGCCGAAATCGATGATCGCCGCAAGGTTCGCATTGTAGGAGAACGCCGCATCACCGACCTCGGTAAGTCCCTCGCCGAACTGCACGGCAATGATGCCGGTGTAACTGCTCGAAAGATCGCTCATCGCGACCTGCAGCGTCTGCGAATTGTACGTGAAGACGAGATAGCCGTTGTACAGGAACGCCCCCTCGCCCAGATACGTCAGGCTGTCGGGCAGCAGCAGGCCGCCGGGGACGCGGCTGTCTCCGCTGCTGATGGTCGCGTTTCCGTTGATGTGGGGCGTATACGCAAAGGCGTAATCGCCGATCGACGTCGTGCTTTGAGACACGGGAAGCGTCGAAATGGACGCATTGGCAAAGGCGTAATCGCCGATGACGCGCACATTGTCGTAGCCGCTCACGTTTCCGCCGAATCCGAGCAGGCGGAAACTTGTACCCGAAATTTCGTATTCATCGTAACCGAAATCGTAGAAGGCGTAATCTTCGATCACTTCCACGCGGTTGAGGTTGACCGTGCCGACGCTCTCCACTGCCGCGAACGCATTCGAACCGATGACGCGTACGCTGCTCGGGACGGTGAACGTCGTCGCTTGCTTTCCTGCGGGATAGGCGACGAGCTTATACATGGTCTTGTCGTACAGCACGCCGTCCTGCGAAGCGAAGTACTTGTTGCCGCTCTCCACGGTGAACGACATGATCGAGCTGCTGTTGAATGCGCCGACGTCCGTCTGCGTGATGCGAGCATCCTTGGAGATGGTCATATTCTCGATCGCCGTTCCCGCGAAGGGCTGCGAACCGAGGATCTCAAGCCCTGCGGGAAGCGTGAACTCCGTCAGCGAAGTGCAGAGCCCGAAGGCAAGCGAATCGATCCTGTAGGCGGTGCGCAGGAAGCGCACGTTCTCCAGCGACGTACAGCCGTAGAACGCCTGAATGCCGATGGTGTCCACGTCGCCCGCAAAGGTGACGCTCTCCAGCGACGTGCAGAAGGCGAACGCCGCATCGCCGATATTTTCGGAATAGATGGTCACGTTCTCCAGCGAAGTACAGCTTTGGAAAGCGGATGTCTCCAACGTGGTGTTTGCGGGAATGACGAGATCGGTCAAACCTTCGCAGAAGGCAAACGCCGCCTCGCCGACCACGCCGACCTTGGACAGGTTCAGGCTCGTGATCGAATCGCACCCGTAGAACGCCATGTTCTGGATGAAGGTCGTGCTGGACAGATCGTCCGGTCCGAGCACCAGGCTGGTATCGTTGATGAACGCGCGCGAGCCGATGGACGTGACGTTTTCCAGCCCGTAGACCGTCTTCAGATTGGGGTTCCATGCAAGGCCGAAGGTCTGGACCTGCTCCAGCGTGGAAGGAAGTTCCACCCATTCAAGGTTCTCGCATCCATAGATACCCGCACGCATGATGTACATGACGCCCTCGGGAATGCGGATCCCCTTGATATAGTCGTTATCGAAGAACGCCATCGGGTAGATATAGCTGACGCCGAGGTCGGCAGGGATGTCCACGATGCCGTTTTCATCCCCTCTGCCCGTATAGGAGCGCAGATAGACGCCGTCCACTTCGAATTCCTGCTTGATGCTCACCGAACAGGAGGCATACGCGCGGCTCCCCTCTACGCTGACGCTGACCGATGCGGAGACGCCTGACGAGAGCGCCTTGACGGTCGCATGCGTGGGATCGTCTTCATCCGGCGTTACCCTGAGCGCTTCGGGGTTCGTGCTGCTCCAGGTGAACTTGAGCCCTGCCAGCAGTTCGGGATCGAGCTGCGCGAGATTGTAGGGTTCAACATAGACGCTGATCTCTTTTTCCTCGCCCCGTTCAAGCACAAGGGAACGTTCGGAAAGGCTCAGCCCCGTGACGCGCGGCTCCGCCGTCTCGCCCGTGACCGTGATATTAAAGGTAAGCGTCTCCTCTTCGTTGCCGTAAGGATGGACGGTGATCTGCGTGGTGCCCGTGCCGACGCCCGTAACGAGACCGAAGTTGTTCTCGTTGACGTTGTACGGGTTGTTCACATTGTCGTAGTCATAGCTGCCGACCACCGCGACCGAATCGTCCGCGCTCTCCCAGACAAGGGGCTGCGTCCAGTAATTTTCGGAATAGGTGCCGTCCACATTTGCATAGGTGCGGACATACTGCGCGAGATCGACCGTACCGTTGATGTCAATGGTATAGTTGTCGCGCGCGTCGCGCGTCTTGTCGAGCTGCAGATCGTCGCACTGACCGAGTTCGATGGTCGCGCTCGTCATGTTTCTCGCATAGTCGTAGACCTGCACATACAGACGGTAGCCGTTCTCTGCGATCGTGGTCCAATAGGGCGTTGCGTTCAGCGTAACGCGCGTGGACGAATTGAATTCCCCGTCGTAGATGGGAAGCACGCCGTCCGTGATCGGCGTAAGATCGATCGGGTTGCCGCCCGCATCCGTCTGCGAATAAGTGTAAACGGCGATCCCCTGCAGATAGTGATTGTCGTAAATGTTGAACTCGATCTCCTTGCTGCCGTCCTCGTCCTTGACATAGGTATCGAGCATCTGAGGCTTTTCGTTGTCAATGGTAAAGTCAAACGAGAAGGTGTTGCGGTTGCCCTGATTGCCGTCGCCCCAGTCGAGGAAGCATTCCATCGAGAAGGTGTAAACGGAGTTGTTCGCAAGTCCGAGCTCGCGCACATCGAATTCCACCTGAATGTAGCCGCCCGACTGTTCACCGCCCGACGAGTGCGACTTTCTGCCGTTATAGCCCGTCTTCGTCCAGATGACTTCGCCCGTCACGCTGTCCGCGATCTGCATTTCGACGCGCTTTGCGCCGCGCAGAAGTCCCGCGGAGATGGAATAGAGCATGTACGCGCCGTCCTCGCTCGACGTGAGCGACGCGTGGCGCTCCACCGTTGCGGGCGTCGAATAGCCCTGCGGCAGAATGTACGCATACGCGCCCATGCCCCATGCGCCGGTGGTGGGATTGCCGTTGTTGTCCTGCGAAGCAAAGCCCGCCATGGGCAGCGTTGCATAGACGTCCGCGATCAGTTTGTCCTCTTCGAGCACGGAGGAATCTTCCTGCGAAGCGCCCACCTCGTACGCGGTAACGTCGAGCATGGGAGCATCCGACCAGTCGCCGAAGAAGGCAAGATAGGGCAGATTCAGCCCGATGCCGTCCGCATTGCGGGAGACAAGGCGCACATACCCTTCCACATACATGCCGTTGACAAAGTTCGCGTTGATATAGTCCTTGGAAGCATCGGTCAGCGTGAGCGTCACGGTGATCTTGGCGCTCGAATAGCCGCCGAGAGAGAGATGATTCCCGCTCAGGCTCGCAATGCTGTTGCTCGCGGGCGTGACGGAATAGTTATACTCCGCATCGAGCAGATAGGCAAGCTCCGCAACCGTTCTGCCGTCGCTGGACATCGTCTCGGTGAACACGACGGGATCGAGATCGTAGCTGAGCGCCTCGCCCGAAAGGTTGGTGATGTTGAATTCCAGCGTATACACGCCCGTACGGTCGGGATCGTCCCCCAGCGAGAGCTTGGGCTTGTTGGAACCGTCCACCGTAAGATATGCCTTGGTGGAGACGGACTTCTGAATGTCCGCAAGCCCCGCGCCCTGTTTTCTGGGCGAATAGGGATTGCCGTATTCGTTGTTTGCGATCGTCGCCGTGCTCATCATGAGGCTGTACGAAAGATCGCGCATTTCGGGCATCGAGAGCGTCTCGTCCATATCCCTGACGTACTGACGCACGAGGATGAGCGCGCCCGCAAGGTTGGGTGCAGCCATGGACGTACCGCTGATGGTATCGTACTCGTTTCCGCCGGGATAGGAGGAAGTGATCTCGCCGCCGTGCGCCGTGATGTCGGGCGACAGCGTCAGGTTGGGCAGAACGCCCCACGACGAGAAGTCGGACATGAAGGGCCCTGCAAGGTAATCCTTGGAAAGGCGGATGGTCCCCGTGCCCTGCTCCACGAGCCGGTTGCCGTAGTCCATCGAGATCAGACAGCTGGGGATATAGTCCCGCGTACCGACGGACATGTTCAGCATGCCCGATACATTATTATAGATAATGACGCCCACCGCGCCCATATCCTGCGCGATGGCGACCTTCTGCTCGAAGCTGTTGCCGCCGCGGCGGACAACGGCGATCTTGCCGCGTACGTCGTAGCCCGTATAGTTTGCCTCGTAGCCGACGCCGGGAATCACGACAAATTCGAAAGAGCCCTCGTTCTCGTCGCCGAGCATGCCTGCGACAAAGTCGTTTTCCTCTTCCTGCCCCAATTTGCGCGACTCGCGGAAGTAGACTTCCGAACCGTCGTCAAGAAGGAAATAGGGCGTCTTGACGCCGCTGATCGAGGCGACGGCAAGCGAAGCCGCATACGAACCGGGCGAACCGACCGTACCAGAATCGGGATTGCTGGCAAGGTTGGTGTTGCCGTTCGCGCTGCCGTAGGCGGAAGAATAGTCGTTGCTTGCAGCCACGACCAGACAGATGCCCGCCTCGTTCACGCGGTCATAATAGTCGTTGATGACGTCGCCGTCCGCCTCGCGCGTGAATCCGCAGGAGGAGCCGAGACTCATGTTGATGGCGTCCACGCCGAGGATGACCGCATCGTTCAGCGCAGCGAGGATCGCGTCCGTCGGCGCGCCGTCGCCCGAATCGGGGAACACCTTGAACGTGGCGATCTGCGCACCGGGCGCAACGCCGCGGATACGGTCGGACTTGCCCGCAATGATGCCCGCGACGTGCGTGCCGTGCGCTTCCGCAGGGTACACGTTGTCGTCGCCGTCCGCATAGTCGTACGCATAGGGCAGCTTGGTGGTCAGATACAGATTGTCCTCATCGATGCTCTCGTCGTTCGCGGCGGAAAGCGACGTCGCCGCAAGGGACGCCGCCACGCTCGCCACGTCGTCCTTGGTGATGGCGGTCTGCGTGTCGTCGAGCTCCATATCGAACACTTCGTGCGTGTAGTCGGTGCCCGTATCGAGCACGGCGACGACCGTGCCCGTGCCGTCGTAATCCACGACGGTGGAATCGAAAATACCCGTAGAACCGTCCACGTTCACCTGATTTTCGGTGATCGCCTGCGGCTCTTCATACGTATCCGAAAGGGTGACGCGCTCGACGCGCGAATCCTCTTCGAATTTGGAAAGGTTTTTATAGCGGATGGTCGCCGAGAAACCGCTCAGCACCGCATTGTAGGAAAACTCCTTTTCAACGATGTAAGGCGAGAGCGCTTTTTCCGCACTCTCGCTGAGCGATTCGATCTTCTTCAATGTGCGCACGCCCTCCGACGTGCTCATGGCTTCGGCAACGGTGATCCCCTTCTCGTTCGCATATTCGAGCAGGGAAGGCGTATCCACCTCGACGATGATCCTGACCAGATCTTCGCCGTTCGGCTCGCCCACGCCCGACACATCTTCGGAAAGAGCGTAATTCTCCGCCGCGGCAGTCTGATCCGATCCCGAATTGCCGGAATCCGCGCTCCCGCCCGTGATCTGCGAAATGGGATCCGCCACCGTGGGGATCACGATCGCCGCCGCAAGGGTGAGAACAAAGAGTAGGCTCGCCGATCGTCTTACCGTTTTCTGCATACGTTTCTCCTGTGTTTCAAAATATTTGCCGTCTTCGCGGGACGCTTTCTCTTCGCGCCCGCGCTGTTCTAATAACGACAGGTTCCGAATCGTTTCTCTATTTTATCACACCGCCCCCCCTTGTTGTCAAATCGATTTTGCCCCTTTCACATACTTTTCAAAAAAAATCGCGATAAGTTTTAGTAATTGCCGCTATAAATTCGGGTGATGAATGCATAAAAATAACATTTTCGGAAAAATATATTCGTTTTCGCGCATATTTTGCGCGAAAGCGCGCGCCGACCTTCAATTTTCGACGCCAAGCGACCGTCTTTGCCCGTTTTTGTAAGAATGCCGCCCCTATACTTTTGTGAAAAAAGCGAGGTCTCTATGCATACTTTCCCGTTCCGTCTCCCCGCGCTGCGCGACGCGGCGCTCTTTGCGGCGCTCGCTGCGGGGATGGTCCTGTTCAATTTTGCCCTGCCGCAGCGCGAACCGGCGGCGTTTTTTCTGCTGTGGGCGGCGTTCGTCCTCTTGCACGCCTACGCCGCCGCAACGTGCGCTTACCTTGTCGCTTCCGCCGTTTTTCTCTCCTGGGAGGCGACGCTGTGCTGCCTTGCGCAGGCGGCGATCCTGCTGCTTGCGTTCGGACTGTGCGCACGGCTGAAAAAACAGCCCGGCGTCTGGCGGCTCGCGATCGCCGCAGTCGCCCAACTGCCCTTCCTCTTCCTGTTCCCGCATGCGGGCTACGCCCTGTTTCCCTTCCCCGTTCTCGCACAAAAAGCTGTCCTGTCCGCGTTTTTCTTGCTGGGAAGCGTGCTTGCGGAGGGCGGACTGAACGCGATCCTGCGCGCGCCGAAATGCCGCCTGAGCGGCGCGCAGCTTGCCGAAGCCGCCTTTTTATGGCTCATCCTCGGCATGGGGATCTGCGCGTCGCCGGGTGAGACCGTCTATACGGGCATCGCACTGTTCTTGCTGCTGTTTGCCGTCTCGCTGCCGGGAAACGCCGCGTCGGTGCCCTTTTCCGTCGTGCTGTCCCTGCCGCTCTGCGTCTCGCAGGTGAGCGCGCTGCCCGTCGCCCTGTTCGCCGTCTATGCCTGCTGCGCCCTGCTCGTCGTGCCGTACGGACGCGTCGCGTCGTCGCTCGCGCTCACTCTTGCCTATCTTGCCGCGCAGTACTTTGCGGGCGTCTACGCGCTGTCCGCCGCACAGATCGCGTTTGCCCTGCTCGCCTGTCTGCTGCCCGCCGCCGCGGTGTGCGTACTGCCCAAAAAGCTGCTCGCCCGCGCGCAGGAGAGCCTGCTGTTCTACCGCGAACGGGTACTGCCGCGCATCGCCGTCAACCGCAACCGCCGCGCCGTTGGCGAACGGCTGTACGAGGTTTCCGCCCTCTTCCGCGAGATCGAAAACGCCTTTCTGCTGCCCGAACGCGCGGACGACGGGGAAGCGCGCATCGCGGGGAAAATCGACGCAACGGTGTGCGCCGCCTGCCCCCGCTGTAAGACGTGCGACCGTCCGATGCGCTCGCAGAGCCTTGTGCGGCTCGTACGGGTGGGGCGCGCCAAGGGAAAGGCGAATCTCATCGATCTGCCCGCCGACCTCGCCAAACACTGCCCCAACGTGGCGGGGATCCTGTTTGCGCTCAACAAGGAACTTGAAGGCGACGCACGGCGCGCGGCGGCGATGGAGGCAGCGCGGGAAGGGCGTGCGCTGCTTGCGCGGCAGGCGCACGGCGTCAGCGAGATCATGCGCGACCTTGCGCTGCGCGAAAGCGAGGAATATTCGCTCTCTTCCGACGAAGACACGCTTGCGCGGACGCTGCAGGAGCGCGGCATCCTGAGTTCGGAGATCTTCGTCTACGGCGAAGGCGGGACGCTGACCGTGAGCATGACGCTGGACGAGAGCGTGCCCGCGCGCAAGGCATGCCTCGCCGCAAGCGACGCGCTCGGCGTTCCGCTCGCCCTCGCCGAAAAGCTGCCCTTAACGCACAGCCGCGCCTGCTTTGTGTTCAAGCGCAAACCCCGCTTTGACGCTTCGTTCGGCATTGCCGCCTGCCCCAAACACGGCGAAACGGCAAGCGGCGACACCCATTCCATTCTCAAGATCGACGAGCGCCGCTTTCTGGTCGCCCTGTCCGACGGCATGGGCAGCGGCGACGCCGCGCGCGACGTATCCGCCCGCACACTGTCCCTGCTGGAAAGTTTTTACAAGACGGGCATGCCCTCCGACACGGTGCTTGCGACCGTCAACAGCCTGATCGCCTATTCGGCGGACGAACGGTTTTCCTGCCTTGACCTTGCCGCGGTCAATCTGGACGACGGCAGCACGGACATCGTGAAGATCGGTTCACCCGCAGGCTTTCTGCTCTCGCAGGACGAACTGAAGATCCTGGAGGGCGAGTCGCTGCCCATCGGCGTTCTGGACGCCGTACATCCCGCGACCATGCGGCTGACCATGCAGGAAAACGATTTTCTGCTGTTCATGAGCGACGGCATCAGCGCGGCGTTCTCCTCTTCCGCCGACCTGTGCGCGTACCTCGGCGAATTGCGCCCGCTCAACCCGCAGGCGCTTGCCGAAAACGTCCTGTCCGCCGCGCTGGCGCGCTCCGCCAAGGGCGAAGCAGGCGACGACATGACCGTGCTCGCCGTCAAGCTGACCGCCGCGGCATGACCGCCATACACATCAAAGAGCGGGCGCCATGTCGCAGTCCGTTCAAACCCAACGGGGGGCATGTCCGCGTTGCGGACATGCCCCCCGTTGGGTTTTGCAATTGAAACATGGTTCCGCAATATGTTCCGACAGAGCTCCAGCAAAAGGATAAAGTATTTTTGCGGGACGATCTTCAGGGGGATTCTCACGCCGCGCTGACGCGCGGCATGCCGATACAAAAAAGCGCAGCCTTCCGGCATGCGCTTTTTCATGCGTTCCGTTCAATCTCTGATCAGATCGGCAAGCGTCCCGCCCGTCAGCCGCAACAAATCGGAACAGGCGACCTCCGTCTGAAGCCCCACCTTGCCGCCGCTGACAAAGATGATCTTCCCCTCTGCGTCCGCATGGAAAAAGGTCGGAAACGCCTTCTTCATGCCGAGCGGCGAACAGCCGCCGTGCACATAGCCCGTGAGCGGGAACAGCTCCTTTTGCGGCAGCATCTCCACCGACTTTTCCCCCGCCGCCCTTGCCGCCTTTTTCAGATCGAGTTCCGCCGCAACGGGAATGACAAAGACATAGTACTTTCTTGGCGAACCGACGGTGACGAGCGTCTTATAAACCCGCCCGACGTCTTCGCCGAGCGCCTGCGCGACCGCCACGCCCGAGAGCGCGCCGCCTTCATAGGCATGCACGGTATATGCCGCCTTTCCGCGCTCCAGAATACGCATTGCGTTGGTCTTTTCCATGATATGCCCTCAAAAAACGCGCCGTCCGGCGCGTTTTATTTCCCGAATATTCAAAGGATCTCCGTCTGACAGCTCTTCAGGGTGAGGAGCGCCGCTTCGTGCGCCGCGGGAGAAGTCCCCGCGCACGCCTCCGCCGCGACCAGGACGCGCGTTTCGGGCGCGAACGCCTTGATCAGAAGCGCGTTGCTCACGACGCAGATGTCCGTACACACGCCGCACAGAACGACTTCATCGTATGCGCGCGCATACGATGCAAGCTCCGTGCTTCCGAACGTCCCCTTTTCAAACAGACGCGCGTCCGCCGCGTTCAGTTCCGGGATCAGTTCCCAACCCCGCGTTCCGCGGATGCAGTGCGGGACGGGCAGAAGCCGCCCCTCCTGCGTGGAGAGGTACTCCTCCGTATGCGTATCCAGCGTAAACGCGACCGCGCTCCCGGCCGCACGTTCCTTTGCAAGGAGCTGCGCCACGGCGGGAACGATCGCCCGCGCTTGGGGCGTCCCGAGGGCGCCGTCCACAAAATCATGCTGCATATCCACGACGACGAGAAGCCGCTTTACAGACACTTTTTCAGCTCCTTGATGAGAAGGTCGGCGATATAGCGGCACCCTCTGTGCGTGGGATGCACGCCGTCCATGGAAAATTGCGCGGGATCGATGTCCTGCGTGACGCCCATAAAGATCTCGTCCACGGGAACGAGCGCCACGTCCTTCTCCTTCGCGATCTCGCGGATGATCTCGTTAAAGCGGTTGAGATAGGGACGCAGCCGCTGTTTGTCCGCCATTTTCAGTACATACGGCTGGATCAGAATGAGCTTGGCGCCCGTTGCAAGAATGTCTTCGACAAGGGCGGTATAGTTGGCGCGAAACGCTTCGGGCGTGACTTCCACGCCGTGCGTAAAGCGATGCCAGACGTCATTGATCCCCACCGCAAGCACGACATAATCGGGTTTTTCGTCCAATACGTCCTTCTGAATGCGCTTTAACAGATCTTCCGTACGGTTGCCGCCCACGCCGCGGTTGAGAAAACAGAAGTTGGCGTCCGGATACAGAAGGCGCAGCTTCCCCGCCGCGATCTTGACGTATCCCACGCCGAGATCGTCGGGATCGAGCAGATTACGCCCGGATTCCGTGATGGAATCGCCGAAAAAGACGATCTTAATGCAAGGTTTTTCTTCCGCCGCCGTCTGTGCCGTGTCCTGCTGTTTCATCTTGCACCTCCGAACTTTTCCTCGTACATGGCAAGGCACTTTTTGATGATCTCGACCGCCTCCTCGCGGTGCGCGATCTCCTTGACCGTCGTCTTCTTGTGCTCCAGAGACTTGTACACTTCAAAGAAATGCATCATCTCTTCGAAAATATGCTTGGGAAGTTCCTGAATATCATAATAGCCGTTGTATGTGGGATCTTTGAACGGGATCGCGATGATCTTTTCATCCAGCGCGCCGCTGTCCACCATCTTGATGACGCCGATCGGATAACAGTTGACGAGCGTCATGGGATAGATCGCTTCGTTGCACAGCACAAGGACGTCCAGCGGATCGCCGTCATCCGCATAGGTGCGCGGGATAAACCCGTAATTGGCAGGGTAGACCGTGGATGTATAGAGAACGCGGTCGATCTTGAGGATGCCCGTCTCTTTGTCCAGTTCATACTTGGTCTTGCTCCCCTTCGGGATCTCGATGAGCGCTTCGAAGCTCTTGGGCGTGATGCGCTTCGGATCAATATCGTGCCAGATGTTGTTCATGAAATTTTCTCCTTATATCGTTTCCCCATGTTTCCACCATTTTACCATACTTTTCCGCCGCCCGCAAGATATGATTATCATTTTTTTGTATTTTTTTGCGATTTCGCGAAAATATACTTTGACAATCGGACGCATTTATGGTATATTGTTGGAGTATCGTCTGACGGTACCGGATCCGCGGCGCAATTGCCCCAAAATGTTCCGTTTTTGGCATAACATTTCATTCCGACAGACAATTGATTGACAATCGAATATCCATAGACAATCTTGACATGCGGTGATACCCAAGAGGCTCAA
>URHP01000024.1 GCA_900547645.1 uncultured Eubacteriales bacterium | reverse complement strand
CGTCCGTAAAATACAGCTCGCTGTATGCCGCCTGCCACAAGAGGAAATTGGACAGGCGCAGCTCCTTTCCCGTGCGGATGAGGAGATCGGGATCGGGGATACCGTCCGTCGAGAGCAGCGCGGAGAACTCCTCCTGCGAGACCTCTTTCCCGCGGCGCACCGCCTCGTTGACGGCATGCAGAATATCCTGCCGCCCGCCGTAACCGATGGCAAGCAGCAACACGCCGCGCGTCCCGTCCGCCGTCATGGACTCCCCTTCTTCGATCAGAGCGACAATGTCCGCAGGCAGAAGCGCGCGGTCGCCGATCACCTTCAGGCAGATCCCCTTCTCCCGCAGCGTACGCGCGTTGCGCGGAAAATATTCCCGGAACAGTCCGTACAGCCCGTTCAGCTCCTCCTCGGAGCGGGAAAGGTTTTCCGTGGACAGCGCAAACAGCGTGCAGTACTTCACGCCGCGGTCGAAGATATGCTCGGCAAGCCCGATCATGCGGTTCATGCCCGCCCGATGTCCTGCCCCGCGGGGAAGAAGACGTTTTTTTGCCCAACGTCCGTTGCCGTCCATGATGACGGCGACGTGGCGCGGGATACGAAGTTCGCCCATCAGATCGTGAGCAGCTCCTTCTCTTTGGCGGCGGCGACCTTGTCGATCTCCTCGACGCAGGCGGCGATCTTCTTCTCGACGTCCTGCTCGCTCGCCTTGCTCTCGTCCTCGGAGAGCTCCTTGTTGTTCTTCATCTTTTTAAGGGCGTCCATCGCCTCGCGGCGCACGTTGCGGGCGGCGACTTTTGCGTCCTCGCCCATGCGCTTGACCTGTTTGACGAGGTCCTTTCTGCGCTCCTCGGTAAGTTCGGGGAACACGAGACGGATGACGTTGCCGTCGTTGGAGGGCGTCAGCCCGATATTGGAAGAAAGGATCGCCTTTTCCACCGCCTTCAGCAGCGATTTATCCCACGGACTGATGACAAGGCACCTGGCGTCCGCCGCAGAAATGTTGCCCAGCTGGTTCAGAGGGCTCATGCCGCCGTACGCTTCCACCTGGATCTTATCGAGAATGTGCGGGTTTGCGCGCCCTGCGCGCACCGATGCGAATTCCTCCTTGAGGACGCTGACCGTCTTCTCGAGTTTATCCTCGAGAACGAGAAAAATTTCCTGTACCTGTTCGTTGTCTATCATAATGCAAACTCCTTGCCTGATTTCTGTTTATTCGTTGGAGATGAGCGTTCCCAGCTTTTCGCCGCAGACCGCGCGCACGATGGAATCGCGGTCGTTGAGCGCGAATGCCAGAACGGGAACGTGGTTTTCCATACACATGGTCGCCGCCGTCGTGTCCATCGCCTTCAAGCCCTTGTTGATGATGTCGCCGAACGTGAGATGATCGTACTTTTTGGCATTGGGATTGACGGCGGGATCGCTGTCGTAGATGCCGTCCACGTTCTTTGCCATGAGCAGGACGTCGGCGTCAATCTCACAGGCGCGCTGCGCCGCCGCCGTGTCCGTCGAGCAATAGGGATTGCCCGTACCGCACGCCATGATGACGATGCGCCCCTTTTCAAAGTGATGCAGCGCCTTTCTTAAAATGTACGGCTCTGCGACGGAGGTCATGATGAGCGCCGTCTGCACGCGCGTGGGAATGCCGCGCTGTTCGATCGCGTCCATCATGGCGAGCGAATTCATGACCGTGGCGAGCATGCCCATGTGGTCGGCGGTGGTGCGGTCCATATTGGTCCCCTGCCGCCCGCGCCAGAAATTTCCGCCGCCGATGACAAGCCCGATCTGCACGCCCATTTCGTGCACTTTGACGAGCTGATCGACGACCATGGACACCACGTTCTCGTTGAGTCCGAACCGCTGATCGCCGGCGAGCGCCTCGCCCGAAAGTTTTAAAAGGATCCGATGATATTTCGGCGTCATTTCTCTCTCCTTCCCGAACGGCTCCCGCCGTTTTATTCAGTATAGCATACCTGCGCGAAAAAAGCAAGACGAAACGAAAAAAATGACAGCGCGGATTTTTCCCTTTCTCCGCGCTGCTGCTCCACCAAAGTAAAGGTTATAAGGAACCTATAAACTTAAGTGGCAGTTATAGTATAGTATAAACTGACATAAAAGGCAAGATAAAATGATAATATAGCTTTCTCCGCATAAAAACAAAAACGACGTGCAAACAGCACGTCGTTTGATTTTCCATGACTTTACTTTTTCATTGCCTCGACCTGCTTGGCAACTTCCTCGGAGAGGTCCTCGCTCTTCTTTTCGAGTCCCTCGCCGCGGACGAAGAAGCAGAACCGCTTGAGCTGAGCGCCGCCCGCCGTGGCAAGCAGCTGCGCAACCGTCATCTTGTCGTCCTTGACGAACTTCTGATCCATGAGGCAGTTTTCCTCATAGAACTTCTTGATCTAGCCCATGACGATCTTTTCGGCAATGTTTGCGGGCTTGCCCTCGTTGATGACTTCCTGCGTGAGGATCGCCTTTTCCTTCTCGAGCGTCTCCTGCGAGACCTCCGCCGCCGTCATATACTGGGGCTTTGCAAACGCAACGTGCAGCGCGACGTCGTGCGCGACCGCCTTTGCCTTCTCGGTCGCCTCACCCGCAAAATCAAGCATGACGCCCATCGTGCCGCCCATGTGGATATACGTTTCGACGAATCCCTCCGTCTCATAGACCGCAAAGCGGCGCACGGAGATCTTTTCGCCGATGACGGCGATCTGCTCCTGCACGAAGGTCTCGACCGTCTTGCCGCCCATGTCGCTTGCGAGAAGCTCTTCCACCGTGGCGGGCTTTTTTGCCGCGATCTGCTTTGCGACGGCATTCACGAGTTCCTTGAACTTATCGCCCTTGGCAACGAAGTCGGACTCGCAGTTCACTTCGACCAGCACGCCGACCTTGCCTTCGACCAGGGCATAGACGATGCCCTCCGCCGCAATCTTGGAAGCGCGCTTCGCCGCCTTGGCGATCCCGCGCTCGCGGAGAAGATCGGCCGCCTTCTCCATATCGCCGTCCGCATCGACCAGCGCGCGCTTGCAGTCCATCATGCCGGCGCCCGTCTGCTCGCGCAGCTTCATAACGTCTTTTGCCGTGAATTCTGCCATTTTCGTATGCTCCTTATTCTCACTCTGCCGCGGGCGCTTCCGCCGCGACGACTTCTTCAATGTCCTTCGCCTCTGCGGGAACGGCTTCCGCCGCCTGCTCCATCACGGGCGTCTCGCCCTGATTTGCCTCGATGACCGCGTTCGCGATGACGGACGAAATGAGCTTGATCGCACGGATCGCGTCGTCGTTGCCGGGGATCACATAGTCGATAAGGTCGGGATCGCAGTTGGTGTCCGTGATCGCAACGATGGGAATGTGCAGCTTGCGCGCTTCGGCGACCGCGATGTCCTCGTTATGCGGATCGACGATGAAGAGCGCGCCGGGCATGCCGCGCATATTCTTGATGCCGCCCAGGTTCTCCTGCAGTTTTTCCATTTCCTTTTTGAGGCCGAGCACTTCCTTCTTGGGAAGCAGTTCGAACTCGCCGGAAGCCTCCATGCGCTCGAGCTTTTCCAGATAATCGATGCGCGAGCGGATGGTCTTGAAGTTGGTGAGCGTGCCGCCCAGCCAACGGGAATTGACATAGTACTGACCGCAGCGCTCCGCCTCTTCCTTGATGGCGTCCTGCGCCTGACGCTTGGTGCCGACGAACAGGATGCTCTTGCCCGACTTAACGAGATCGACGACAAAGCTGTAAGCCTGTTCGATGAGCTTCGCCGTCATTTCAAGGTCGATGATGTGAATGTCGTGACGGGCTGCGAAGATGTACTTCTTCATCTTCGGGTTCCACTTTCTCGTCTGGTGTCCGAAATGGACGCCCGCTTCGAGAAGCTGCTTCATGGTGATAACTGCCATAATTTCCTCCGTTTTACCTCCCCGCTTCGCGTTGGTCCCGCACCTGTCCGCAGGAAAAGAATTTACGGACACGGAGAGCGGCGCATGCGCGGGTGCGTATTTACAGCCTTTTGATTTTACCATATCGCCTGCGTCTTGGCAAGCGATTTTGCCCCGCATTTGCACAATTTTGCCATTTGCGCCGTCTGCGGACATCCGAAAACGCGGCGGCGCCGAACGGCGCCGCCGCGCATGTTTTATTCCGTTTCTTCAACGTCCGCTTCTTCCGCCTCCGCAGCGACAGCTCCCGCCGAACAGATCTGACCGATGCGGGAAAGGAGCGCGTCCTTTCCTGCGCCCGTCGTCCCGGAAGTCGCGATCACATTATCCGCGCCCAGACCGAAGGCATTTGCAACGGCGCGCGTGCGCTCCTTGACTTTCATGCGCGAAAGTTTATCGCTCTTGGTCGCAACGACGGTAAACGGCAGCCCGTGATAGACCAGAAAGTCCACCATCTGCAGATCGTCCGCCGACGGATCGCGGCGGATATCGGACAGCAGGAAGACGTGCCGCACGTCCTCTTTCTTCGCGAAAAAGGCTTCGAGCGTCTTTGCCCACTTCGCCTGTTCCGCCTTGGACACGGCGGCATAGCCGTAACCGGGAAGATCGGCAAGCCAGAAATCGCCGAAATCGAAATAATTGACAAGGCGCGTCCTGCCGGGCGCGGCGCTCGTCTTGGCAAGGTTTTTCCGCCCCGCAAGCAGATTGATGAGCGTACTCTTGCCCGCGTTGGACTTTCCGCATACGGCGATCATGGGCTTTTGCGGGCGGAGGAACTGCTCCGCCCGCGCCGCGCTCGTCAGAAATTTTGCGTTTTTAACCTGCATACCGGATCCCCGTAACGGCGTTGCGGAATACCTGATCGACATTGCTCACGCAGATGAAATTGAGGTGCTTGCGCACGTTTTCGGGAATTTCCTCCACGTCCTTTTTGTTCTCCTCGGGAATGATGATATCGTGGATCCCGATGCGGTTCGCCGCAAGCGCCTTTTCCTTGAGTCCGCCGATGGGAAGCACCTTGCCGCGCAGCGTGATCTCGCCCGTCATGGCGACGTCGCGCCGCACGGGCTGCCCCGTGAACGCGGACAGGATCGCCGTTGCCATCGTGATGCCCGCGGAAGGTCCGTCCTTGGGCGTGGCGCCCTCGGGAACGTGGATGTGAATATCCTTGTGCTCGAACGCCTCGTCCGAAATGCCGTACTTTTCCGCATGGGCGCGGATATAGCTGATGGCGGCGCGCGCCGATTCCTTCATGACGTCGCCGAGTTTTCCCGTCAGGAGAATGTCCCCCTTGCCCTGCATTGCGGAAACTTCGATGGTGAGCGGCATGCCGCCGACCGAAGTCCAGGCAAGCCCCGTCGCGGCGCCCACCTCGTCCTCCTCGCGCATTTCGTCTTCACGCAGGAAGCGCTTTGCGCCGAGGAACTTCTCCAGATTGTTCTTGTTGACGACGATCTTTTCCTCTTCGCCCTTGGCGATGCGCACCGCCGCCTTGCGGCAGACCGTGCCGATGGTGCGCTCCAGCGAACGGACGCCCGCCTCCATCGTGTAGCCGTCGATGATCTCCGCAAGCGCGCCGTCCGTAAAGCGGATCTGATCTTCCTGCATGCCGTTTTCCCTGCGTTTTTTGGGCACGAGGTAGCGTTTGGCGATCTCCTCTTTTTCATCGGGCGTGTAGCCCGAAAGCTCGATGATCTCCATACGGTCCCTGAGCGGTCCGGGGATGGTGTCGAGCGTGTTCGCCGTGGCGATAAACATGACCTTGGAAAGATCGTACGGAACTTCCAGATAGCGGTCGCGGAAGGTGGCGTTCTGCTCGGGATCGAGCACCTCCAGCAGAGCGCTGGCGGGATCGCCGCGCATGTCCGAGGAGATCTTGTCCACCTCGTCGAGAAGGAACACGGGGTTGACGGAACCGGCGTTCTTCATTTCGTAGATGATGCGTCCGGGCATGGCGCCGATATAGGTGCGGCGGTGGCCGCGGATCTCCGCCTCGTCCTTGACGCCGCCCAGGCTCATGCGGACGAACTTTCTGCCCAGAGCGCGCGCAATGGACATGGCGACGCTCGTCTTGCCCACGCCGGGAGGACCGACCAGGCACAAAATGGGCGCCTTCAGCTCGCCCGTCAGCTTGAGTACGGCGAGATATTCGACGACGCGCTCCTTGATCTTTTCCAGCCCGTAATGATCGGCGTTGAGCACTTTTTCCACGTCGGAAAGTTTTTCGGTGTCCTTGGTCTCCTCCTTCCAGGGAAGGTCGATGATCCAGTCCGCATAGTTGCGCAGCACCGTATATTCGGGCGAAGAAGGCGGCATCTTGTCCATGCGACGAAGCTCTGCGAGCGCCTTTTCCTCCACCGCCTGCGGCAGTCCCTTGGAAAGGATCTTTTCGCGCAGGCGTTCGTTCTCCTCTACGTCGTCGCCGAGTTCGGCGTGGATCGCCTTGATCTGCTCGCGCAGGAAGTACTCCTTCTGCGACTTTTCAATGTTGCGGCGCACGTCCTGTGCGATCTTGCGCTCGAGCCTGCCGATCTCCAGCTCCGTGTTCAGGCACTGCTCGAACAGGCGCAGACGGCGCACCAGCACGGGCTCTTCCAGCAGTTCCTGCTTGACCTCGTCGCGCAGGCGCAGCTGATGCGCGCAGATATTGATATAGGAATCGGGATCGGAGACGCCCGTCAGCGCCGCGTCCAGCTCCTTCGCCGCCTTGGTCTCGCCGCCCGAAATATCCTTGACGAGCTCCTTCGCCGTGCGGAAATACGCCTCTTCCAGCGTGGGATCGCCGTGTACGGTCAGAAGTTCCTCCGTGACGGCGTAAATATAGCCGTTTTCCAGACGGAAGCCGCGCGCAACGGCGCGATACTGCCCCGCCACGAACACGCGCACGCGATCCCCGGGCAGGCGCGTCGCCTGACGGATGACGCAGACCGTGCCGACCTTGCACAAATCGTCCCCCTCCGGGAACTCCTTTTCGGGATCGGTCTGCCGCGTCACGAATACGTATTTTTCGTTGCTGTCTGCACGCTCGACGGCAGCGAGCGAAACGCCGCGCCCCACGTCGAACGCCACCGTCGTATCGGGAAACACGACCTGCGTCCGCATGGGGATGACGGACAATATTTTAACTCTGTTCGTTTCCATGCCGTTTACCTCACTGTAAAACCGGACGATCTGTCTGCTACGTCCGATATGTTTATCACACGCGGCGCGCGTTTTCAATCATGCAGACGCGGATTTCGCGCGATTTTCACGAATTTCCGATACGCAACGGCCCCCGCAGAAAAGCGGGGGCCATCGACGCGATCGGTCAATCCTCTTTCTCGAAGTCTTCCTTCCCCACGCCGCAGAGCGGGCAGGTGAAGTCGTCGGGAACGTCCTCCCACTTGGTGCCGGGCGCGATGCCGTTATCGGGATCGCCCGTCGCTTCATCATACACATAGCCGCAAACCGTGCATACGTATTTTGCCATAAATTACCTCCGAATACTGCCCGTAGGCATTAGTTTTTTCAGTTACGCCTGTGCCTTGACGTCTTCGGCGACCAGCTTCCCGAGCGTGCGCAGCGCCTGTGCGCTGTCTTCGCCGACCGCGGAAAGCACCGTCGCCTTTTCGCCGATGCGGCGCATGTTCTTGAGCGAGGACAAAACGCCGTCCATCAGCGCGCCCGCCTGGGGCGCCCATGAACCGTTTTCCACAACAGCGTATGCGCGGTTCTGGAAATTATGCGCTTTCAGATCGTTCAGGAAATTTTCCATGCTGACGAAAATGCCGTTGTTGTAGGTGGTGGAAGCAAACACCGCGTGCGAACAACGGAACGCCTCCGCAAGCAGTTCGCTCGCATGCGTGACGGACACGTCGCAGACCTTGACGCGCACCCCCTCCGCGGCGATCGCGGAAGCCACGATCTCGGCGGCGTTCTGCGTATGTCCGTAAACGGACGCATAGAACACGGCGACGCACCGCTCCTCGGGCGCATACGCGCTCCAGGTGAGATACTTGTCCAGGTACCAGCCGAACCCTTCCTTCCAGACGGGACCGTGCAGCGGACAAACGAGGGAGATATGTAACCCCGCCGCCTTTTTCAAAACGCTCTGCACCTGCACGCCGTACTTGCCGACAATGTTGAAATAATATCTTCTCGCATCGTCCAGGAATTCGCGTTCAAAGATCTCCCTGTCCGCAAACACGCTGCCGGAGAGCGCGCCGAAGGTGCCGAACGCATCCGCCGAAAAGAGGATGCCGTCCTCCGGCACGTAGGTAAACAGCACTTCCGGCCAATGCACCATGGGCGCCGCAACGAACGTGAGCGTGCGTTTTCCGACGGAAAGCGTGTCCCCTTCCTTGACGATGTGCGTCTTTCCCGCAAATCCGAAGTAATTTTTCAGCATCGCCGCCGCCTTCTGCGAAGTGACGACGGTGACGTCCGGATACAGTTCGACCAGCCGCGCGAACGTCGCGGAATGGTCGGGCTCCATGTGCTGCACGACGACGTAGTCGAGCTTCCCGCTGTCCAGCGCAAAGGCAAGATTTTCAAAAAACAGCTCGCCCACGGCATTGTCCACCGTGTCGAACAGAACGTTCTTTTCGTCTTTCAGAAGATAAGAATTATAAGAAACGCCGCGCGGAACGGGATAGGCGCTCTCGAACAGTGCGATCCGTCTGTCGTTCCCGCCCAGATACCAGAGCCCCGCGGCGATCTCGGTACAGTTTTGCATAATATCTTTCTCCGTGGTTGTTTTTTCGGGAGACAGTATAGCATATTTGCCCGAAAAAAGCAAGTCAAACGCACATGCTTTCCCGCGGCGTTTCACGAAAGTCCGCGCTCAATATACCGCGGCGTGACGATGACGGGATTCACAGCAGGCACCGCACGCCCTTGGTGATAAATTCGCTCATTTCGTCGGCAAACTGTTCGACGGGAGAGCGCTCTTCCTGGCGGAGCCGCTCTTTCAGGCAGGCAACGCAGCCCGAGGAGACAAACCGATAAAAATCCTCCAGCTTTTTGGGCGGAATATTGCCGAAAAACTTTTTATAGTATTCGGCGAAAAGTTCCCCGCCCAGCTCGATGAACCGCATGGCTCCCCCGGTGTTGTCGGACAGGAGCACGAGACGGCAGAGCTGTTCGCGCTCCTCGAGCATGGCAAACACGGTGCGGCACACCCTGCGCGCCGACTGCGCGTTCTCCTGATGCTCGAGCGCGTCGCGCAGCGCCGCGGCAAACTCTTCGAGGAAACGCGTCTCCAACTTCTCGTTGAGATCGTACACGTCCTTGTAGTGCGCGTAAAAGGTCCCCCGCCCCACGCTTGCAAGCGCGCAAAGCTCGCTCACCGTGATCTTGTGCAGCGGCTTGGTGCGGCGCAGCTCCAAAAACGCCTCGATCAGCATCTTTTTGGTGAGCCTGACACGGAAATCGCCGTCTTCAATCTTCATGTTTCTGTTCCCTCCCGAACGATTTCACACACTGTGTCCGATAAACCACAGCCGTACGAAAACTGAATGAACGCAACCCTCTTTCCCCGTGGTATAATACAGATGAAGAGAAGATGCTTTTTTCCGATTATACCACGAACGGACGAAATTTGCAACAGGAGGTGAAAAACGATGAAAAAGCTCTATCTGATCACGGGAGCGGCGGGGCATCTCGGAAGCGCCCTGTGCGCAGAGCTTCACGAACGGGAAGCGCGCATGCGCGCGCTTGCCCTGCCGGGAGAAGACGTCTCCTTCCTGCGCCGCATGGGCGCGGACATTTATTTCGGCGATGTGACGAAGCCCGAAACGCTGGACGCGTTTTTCGATCTCCCTGCGGACGCGGACGCGATCGTTCTGCACTGCGCCGGGATCGTGGACATTGCGGGCAAAAAGAATCCCGCGGTGGACGCCGTCAATGTGGGCGGGACGGAGAACGTCATGCGGCTGTGTCTTGCAAAGCAGATCCGAAAGGTCGTATACGTCTGCTCGGTACACGCCATGCCCGACCTGAAGAAGGGACGCGTCAAGCGCGAACGCGAAACGTACGATCCCGCACCGCTGGACGGCGCATACGCGCGCAGCAAGGCGACGGCGGCAAACCTTGTGCTGGACATGGTCCGCAGCGCAAGGCTGCCCGCCGTGATCGTGCTGCCTTCGGGCATCATCGGTCCCTACTGCGGCAGAGGCAACCACCTTGTCCAGCTCGTCAAAAACTACTGCTGCGGGAAACTTCCCGCCGTCGTCAAGGGCGGCTATGACTTTGTGGACGTACGCGACGTGGCGGACGGCATCCTCGCCGCCGCCGACCGCGGCAGGATCGGCGAGAGCTATCTGCTGACGGGCAACTACCATTCGCTCAAAGAGACCGTTTCGATGCTGCACGAGATCACAGGCAGACGGAAAATCGGCGCCGTCCCCATGTGGATGGCGCGGCTCGCCGCGCCCCTTGCGGAACGTCTGGCAAAGCGCAGGCACCGCAAACCACTGTTTACGCCGTACGCCCTGCGCGTCGTGCTGGAAAACGGGCTGTTCTCGCACGACAAGGCGGCAAGGGAACTCGGCTATGCGCCGCGCGAACTGTATGAAACGCTTGAGGATACCGTGGAATGGCTGCAGGAGACAGGCGAGATCCCCAAACCCACCAACCCCGCGCCGAAGCGCCGCCGCATCCGCGTCCGCACGGGCGCGCCCGGATGACCGTCCGTTTGCAGAGGTGCTTCAATGAAACGACAATGGGCGCCCGGACAACGGTTACGGGGGATCCCCTTAAGCAAAAGCGCGCCGCCGTGCAACTGCACGGCGGCGCGTTCTTCATGCAAAATCCGAACCGTTCCAGCCCCAATTTTCAACGGGGTGGTAGGTGACGTAGGTCTGTTCGGGCGCGCAGCCCGCTTCCTCGGCGAGGATGGCGCAGATCTTTGCGGTCATCTTCCCGCAGTCGGAGGGCGACGCCGTTCCGAACAGGCTCACCGCAACATATGCGCCGCGGTCGGCGCGTTTTCCCGCGAACCAGAGTTCGTACCCGTCGGTAAATCCCACCATGAGAAAGCTCTCCGGCTTTTTCAGCGTTGCGATCGCCTGCCCGAATCTCGACTTGATGCGCTCGCGCACCTCGCCCGAAAGCACCGCGGATGTTCTGCAATCGATAAACGGCATATGGTTTCCTCCATTCAATTCTTATTTCGCAGGCGGCGCGCCGTTTCCGTAAGCGCGCCGTACGCAAGCTCGGGATCGTCGATCGCCAGCACCGTCTCCTCCATGGGACAGATCCCCGTGCCGGCGCGGTTGACGATGCGCTCCGTCAGCACGGAATATTCCGCGCGGATGCCGTGCGCGCGCAGCGCCGCAAGCCCGCTTTCGGAGAGCGTTCCGGCGTACACTTCCCGCACGCCCATGCGCGCATACAGGAGTGCCGCCGCCTTCCCCACGATCTTGTCCGCAGCGGAGCCGCCGCGCAGATCTTCCCCCTGCGCGATCCACTCCAGAAGAGGACGGATGCCCCGCTGCGTGCTCGTCAGGACTTTGTCGCCCCTCTGCACGATACAGGTCAGGCTCTCCCGCTCGAGCCGCGCACGGAGCGCAGGCAGCATGTCCGCATGCACATCTGCTCTTTCAGACATGATACCCCCCTTCAGCTTCCGAACGTCGCCTTGGCGGCGCGCATGTTTTCCACGATCTTCACTCCGAACGGGCAGCGCTTTTCGCACGCCCCGCAGGCGATGCAGGCGCCCGCCCTGACGGGGAGCGCGGCATAGTGTTCGCGCACCGTTTCGGGGACGCTGCCCTGCGCCCGCGCAAGGTTGAGGAACTTGGTGACCGAAGCCACGTCGATCTGCTTCGGACAGGGCGCGCAGTGCCCGCAGTACATGCAGTGCCCCTTCCAGCTCATCTTGGGGAAAGAGGCGAACACAGGGGCATAGTCGCGCGCTTCGTCCGAAGCGTCCTCATACGCGAGCGCGTCTGCAAGTTCTCGTTCGGAATGAGCGCCGATCATGACGGAAGCCGCCGCGGGACGCGTGAGCGCATAGTGAATGCACTGCACGGGCGTCATCGCCCTGCCCGCAGGGGAATTGTCGGAGAGCAGATCGCCCCCGCCGTACACCTTCATGACGGTGATGCCGACGCCCGTGCGCTGGCAGGTCTCGTACAGCTTTTCGCGCGCGGGATCGAGGTTGAAGAGCGGCTTTTCATAGCTTGCGTCTTCAAACAGCTTGTTTACGTCTTCGTCGCCGGGGAGCAGATCGTAACAGGGGTTGACGGAGAACATGAGCACCTCCACCGCCCCGCTTGCGATCGCCTGCAACGCCGCGTCGGGATTATGGCTGCTCATGCCGATGCGGCGGATCTTACCCTCCCGCTTCAGTTTCAGAGCATATTCGAGAATGCCGTTTTCCACGACGGCGTTCCACGTAGCGGCGGAATCGACGTAGTGGATCATCCCGACGTCCACATAGTCCGTCCCGAGATTTTTCAGCATGTTCTCAAAGGACGGCAAAACTTCGCGCATGCTGCGCGTCGCCTTGTACTGCCCGTTCTGCCAGACGGTGCAAAGATGCGCCTGATAGATAAACTCCTTTCGGCGCGCGCCTACCGCGCGCCCGACGCGCAGGTGCATATCCGGATCGGGACTGTAGAGGTCCATGCAGTTGACGCCGCCATCCAGCGCAAGCGAAAACATCCTGCGCGTAAAGGCTTCGTCCCGTCCGAGGAACCCCTCGCAGCCCAGACCGATCTCGCTGACGCGCAGCCCCGTCTTTCCGAGTTCTCTGTAGCGCATGTCAGTTCTTCTCTTTCAGAAGCAGGCGCAGCCCCATCACAAGGAAGGGAACGACGACCGCCTGCAGCACCATCCCAAGAAGCCCCGCCCGGATCTGCGACCAGACCGCGGCCGCCGACAGGGGCGAAACGCTCTGGAAGATCGCCGCAGTCAGCAAAAAGAAGAGCCTGCCCGCGACCTGCGCCAACAGCACGGCGGGAAACGCCATCCAGCCGTTTTCCGCGATCTTGCGCGAAAACAGCCCCGAAACCGCCGCAAATACCGCAAGTTCCGCGATCATATAGGGCAGTCTGCTTGCCGCGGGCATGGCGTTTCCGCCGATGGACGTGACGGCAAAACTGACGAGCGGGGACAGGATCCCGACGCCCAGCCCCCACTTCCAGCCGAGCAGACACCCGCCGAGCAGCACGGGCAGATACATGGGCAGCCATGCCGCGCCGCCCTGTGCGCCCGCCGCAAGGTGGACGAGCTGAGGCAGAATCACCGCAAGCGCGATGATCCCCGCCGAAATGAGCGTCTTGACGGCGATCTTCACGCCGGACCTCGCATGCTTTCTTGTAAGTACAGATTCGATCATAACAACCTCCGAAAAAAGTTTTGTATTCAGGATTCTTCGTGCAGCCTGTCCGTAAAATCGCGCATCATATCCGGAATTCTGATCTGCTGCGGACAGACCTTTTCGCAGCTTCCGCAGCCGATACAGGCGCTCGGCCATTTTTCCTTAGGAAGCGCAGAGAGCGCCATGGGTGCAATAAACCCGCCGCCCGTAAAGCGGTGCTCGTTGTACAGCTTGATGAGTTCGGGAATATCGAGATGCTTCGGGCAATGGCTCGTGCAGTAGCGGCATGCCGTGCAGGGCAGCGCCGAACGCTTGTACATACTCTCTCCGACGGCGAGCAGCGCCGAGCGCTCCTCTGCCGAAAGCGGCTTGTCCTCGGAAAAAGTCTCGATATTCGCCTTGACCTGCGCAAAGTCGGACATGCCGGACAAGATCATCCTGACCTCGGGAATGCCCGTCACAAAGCGGAACGCCCACGCGGGAATGGGTTCTTCGGGACGCAGAGCCTTCAGCTTTGCCTCGTTTTCGGGCGAAAGGCTCGCCAGCTTGCCGCCGCGCAGCGGTTCCATGACCCACACGGGAATGTTCCATTCGCGCAGCAGTTCCACCTTTTTGTTCGCGCTCTGGAATTCCCAATCCACATAGTTGATCTGAAGCTGGCAGAACTCCATGTCCTTGCCGTACTTTTCCAAAAAACGTCTGATCACGTTGTAACTGCCGTGCGCGGAAAATCCGAGATGGCGGATGCGCCCCGCCGCCTTCTGCTTCATGAGACAGGCGTAGGTCCCGTACCGTTCCTCATCGAGATAGGCGTCGATGTTCATTTCGCACACGTTGTGGAAGAGATAGAAATCAAAGTGATCCACCTTGCATTTTTTGAGCTGCTGTTCGAAAATCTCTTCCGCCTTGCCCATGTTGGACAGATCATACCCCGGGAATTTGCTTGCCAAATTGAATTTTTCGCGCGGATATGCCGACAGGATCCTTCCCACCGCGTTTTCCGATTCGCCGTCGTGATAGCCCCAGGCGGTATCGAAATAGTTGACGCCGTGGGAAATGGCGTAATCGAACATTTCCGCCGCGGCTTTTTCGTCCACCTTGCCGTAGTCGCCGCCGATCACGGGCAGCCGCATGGTGCCGAATCCGAGCGCCGACAGCTTTTCTCCCTGAAAATCCCTGTATATCATAACAACCTCCTTATTCTTCTTCGCTCAAAGCGAAATGTCATAATGCGATCATGCCTGCTCTCCGATCATCTTAATGATGCGGGCGGGCACCCCGCCCACGACCGCGTTTGCAGGTACGTCTTTCGTGACGACCGCGCCCGCCGCCACGACGGCGTTGTCCCCCACCGTGACGCCTGCAAGGATGGTCGCATGCGCACCCACCCACACGTTGTTCCCCAGCCGCACGGGCGCGGGATACATGCCGCCGCGCTTGGGGGGATCGAAGTCGTGATTGAGCGTCGCGATGACGACCTGATGCCCGATAAGACACCCGTCGCCCAATTCAATGCCGCCCTGATCCTGAAAACAGCACCCCGAATTGATGAATACGCCCTTCCCGACGCGGATATTCCTGCCGAAGTCGGTATAGAAGGGAGGAAACAGCCCGAACGAATCGTCCACGCGTTCCCCCGTCAGCTCGGAAAAGAGCGCGCGCAGTTCTTCTGCGGAGTGATACGCTCCGTTGATCTGCGCCGTGATGCGCTGCGCCTCACGCGCGGCGTCCGTCATAAAACGGTGTGCTTCCGAACCTGCGGCAATGTATTCTCTGCGCGCCGTCAGCGCCTTATATTCTTCCGTTTGCATCCGATAACGCTCCCCGTTTCTTTCACAATTATTATAAAATGCGCGGAGCGATCTGTCAAATACCCATTTTGTATGACAAACAATAGAAAAAAGCTATACTGTAAGGGAAGGATACGAACCCGATCAAAAGCGGAAACCGGGACGCCCATGCATTGTTGAAACCCTTGCCCGTGCCACACGGCACGCGCTGCGGGCTTCGCCGCGCCTGATCGCCCGTCTTGCCGCTTTTGATTGCTTTGCACTTTTTGCGGTAAGATTTTGAGATGAGTTGCCGCGAAGAGGATGCAGTAATACCCAAGTATTACAAAGACGATGAACGGCAAGGCGCTCAAAAGATACCGAAAAAAGCGAGTTCGTATTTTTCCCTTACAGTATCCTGTAAGAGGATACGAATGGTTCCGATAAAAATTCCCCGCACGGCGCGGGGAATCGGCAGACGGTTACTTTTTCTTTTTGAATTCCTTCATGCCGTTGGTGCTGCCGCCGTCGCAGAGCACGTCCACGCCCGCAAGATACCCGTTGCGCTCGTCGGCGACCGTCGCCAGCGCGAAGCCGAGTTCCTCGGGCTTGCCCATGCGCTCCTCTGCCGAGAAAGGAATGAGCATTCCGCCGTCCTTGGCCTCCAGATTGCCCATATCCGTGGCGATCAGTCCGGGGCTCAGCGACACCACGCGGATGCCCTGCTTCCCGTATTCGAACGCGCACTTCTTGGCATACCATACGACGAAATTCTTGCTCAGCGCATAGGCAAGGCCGGAACGCTGGTAGTCGCCCTTTGCAAGGCTGCTCTTTTTGAGAAGTTTCTGCAAAAACTTCGCCTCGTCCGTATCCGCAAGCGCGTACACCTTCTTGTTGATGAGGAAGTTGGGCAGCACATAGGCGGAATTGGATGCGACGTCCACGATGACGCTTCCCGCCTTCATGCGCTTGGAAAATTCCCGGTTGATATACACCGTTCCCAGCGCATTGACGCGCAGAATGGTTTCGGGCTTCGCCATGGCGGGAGAAAGTCCCGCGCTGTTGATGACGTTTTTGATCTCGCCGAGGGACGCCGCAAACTCCGCCAGCGCCTGCACGCTCTCGCGCTTGGATGTGTCGCACGCCTTGGCGTACGCCGTGATCCCAAGCGCCTTCAGCTCTGCCACCGCCTTTTCGAGCTTCGCTTCCGTTCTGCCCGAGACAACGACGATCTTGTCCTTCATAAGTTTGGCGGCTTCCAGCCCCATGCCGCTGCCGCCGCCCGTAATGACGCATACGTTTGCCATATTTATTTCCTCCGTTTTTCTTGGTTGTATGGTCACTTGCGCAACCGCGTCATATTATAGCAGTTTTCCATAAAACTGTCAAGCCGTGATCAAAATATCGATTTGCCAAATTGCACAGCCGAAGCCCTTTCAGGGGCGCATGCCTTTCCCGGACAAAACGGAGCGCGGAGCTTTTGCTCCGCGCCCTCGCTTATTTTTTGGCATTCATCACGGACATGGTCATGCGTTCCACCGTCTCCCGCAGCGCGGGATAATCGATGTCTACCGCCCCGATCCCCTCCGCGTGCAGCTTCTGTTTGAGAAGCCCCTCTGCGATCTCGCGGCGGATCATCTGCGCCTCGTCATACCCGGTCACGGGGAATTCCCGCTGCGCGGTCAGTTCCGCGACCTTTTCCATGCACACGTCCGTTTCAAACCGCTCGAGCGCTTCCTGCACGCGGTCGTAGATCTGATCGCGGACGTCCGCGATCTCGTTCTCCTCGATCGCATCGGGATCCGAAACGTCGTTTTCCGCTTCATACTGTCTGCGATACATGGCATCCGCGAGATCGGCGTGTTTCCGGCTGATCTCCTGCGGACTGCGGCATGCGTTGACGGCGTACTCGCCCAAAAAAACCAATTCCATCAACGTCTGCCATTCTTCCCGTTCCAACTCGATCTTGATTTTCATACGTTCACCTCTTTAATGATTATATAGCTATTTTATGATGAAAGATTAGCTAATTTGAATAAAAAATCATGTAGTATACGAAATATAAAAATATCCTCTGAACGACAGGCGATCGCCGCACGGTGCAACGGAACGATATGTGTACTTCCCTCGTATTCAAAAAGATATTCATGGAGCAGGTCGGAGAAATGGACTGCACCAATTCCGAAGCTGCCAAGCTGATCGGCATCGATTACAACATCTACAAAAAGATCATGGAATTCGGAAAGATCCCGAAGCCCGTGATTTTAATGCGGATCGCGGATCATTTTCAGCTGTCTGTCGACTATCTGCTCGGGCGGAGCAAGATCCCGCACTTTGAGCCCGCCTCTCCCCGCTCTTCGTTTTCCGAACGCTATGCCAGGCTCAAACGGGAATACAACATGACGGACTATGCCGTCGCACAGAAACTGCACATTTCCACAAGCTATACTTCCGCATGGAAAAAGTACGGCTTTGTGCCGAGTCTGAGCAACCTGACCGGACTTTGCGAGACCTTTCACGTCTCTTTGGATTTTCTCCTCGGCAGAACGGACGACCGCAACCCGATCGCATAGCGGACCGCCCGCTGCTTTACGGTTCTTATTATACCATAAAAAACGGATTCTGTAACGAATTTATTCCTTCTCTTTTTGTCGATATTTTTCTTTTATCGTCGAATTATGCCGAATGCGCCGTATGCGCCGCAAAAAAAGCAGAGAACACTTCTCTGCTTTTTTGTCATAATGCAACTAGTTTTTATATTGATGTTCATTTTTATTATGAATATCTTTTGTCGTCCAATCATTCAAACCTCTTGCATTTTACTCAATCTTCATTTTGGGCTCACCTTGATCATTATACACAACATAATGCTTCGAAGAATATTGGCTAGGATCATCATCAAGCTGTGGACTGAACTCAATAAGTCTGTAATATTCGTAATCTCGCCCTAAACAATCCTGCACGATTTGAATTTCAGTTTGATTGGAAAATCGAATTATTAAATCCTTCCATTTTGATACTTTGATCTTTTTCGCAAATTTTCCTTTTAATAAACAATTTACTTTTTCGACGTTAGCCTCGAATAGACTGTCAGAATCTTTCATGAAACCGTATTCATCGGAGTGAATCAAATCTTCATCCGACTTTTCGATACATTTCTTTGTAAAATACTCATCAGAATTATTAAGAATGATTTTATCCTGATGACAAACTCTGACAGCACTGGCAACATGTAACGAATACTTTACCGGATCGCCGAAATTGATAATGATCCAATCAAACTGCTGAAACAATTCATGAAATTCATAGCTTTTGATCTTCTTCAATACTCTAGAGACGTTCAATCTATTTTCCCTTTTATATGATTATTTATTTCTTTTTTTAAGATTTCATCCTCTATTTGAGATATATTTTAAACTTACTTTTCCGGTTTTGAATTTTTCGGCGCCTTCGGCTTTTCAGGCGCCGCGGATGATTTGGCGGCTGCGTCCGCGCCGTCCGCCTTGCGCGGCGAAACGATCTCCGGCAGGGAGAGCCCCGCCATGTTGTAGATCTCTTCGAGCGGCGGCAGCGACTTCAGCAGTCCGGAAAGAAAGTTTGCCGTTGCCGTCTTGCCGTCGGCGGTCCCTGCGCCGTCCCAGACGGTGACCTTGTCGATCTTGACGCCGGAAATCGCCTTGACCTGTTCGGCAACAATCTCCTCCAGCTTGTCGGCGATCAGCAGGCGCACCGCATCGGACGCCGTGCCGGCGCTCTTGACGAGCGCGTCCATACCTTCCGCCTGTTTGGTCAGTTTTTCGCGCACGCCGCGCGCCTCCGCGTCCATCTTGACAAAGATCGCGTCCGCCTCGCCCTGCGCCTTTCTGCGCGTCTGCTCGGCGACTGCCTCCGCTTCGATCTCAAGTTTCTGTTTTTCAATGTCGGCGGCGACGATGACGTCCGCTTCCTGCGTTGCCCTGTCGCGCGCGGCGCGGGCGACTTCCGCCGACTGTTCGGCGCTGTAACTTTCTTCGAGCGCCTTTGCCGCCTATGCGCTGTTCCATCTTCGCGTTCGCTTCTCCGATCGAACCCTTTTTATCCTCTTCCGCGACGGAGATCTTCGCGTCGTTGATCGCCTTTGCCGCCGCTAAAGGAAGCGGAGGCGCTCAAGCTCGCCGTGGCGGCCGAAAAGGTGCGATATACCCCGATTCATCCGAAATATCCGTCACGTTCACGTTGATGAGCCGCAGCCCCACCTTTTTGAGCTCGCCCTCGACGTTACGGGAGATCGCTTCCAGAAATTTATCGCGGTCGGCGTTGATCTCTTCAATGTTCATTGTCGCAATGACGAGACGGAGCTGACCGAAGATAATATCGCGCGCAAGGTCGCTGATCTGCGTCAGATTGAGCATGCGCAGCCGTTCCGCGGCGTTCTGCATGATGCCGGGTTCGGTTGAAATGCCGACCGTGAAGATGGACGGAACGTCAATGCGGATGTTCTGTTTGGAGAGCGTATTTTTCAGATCGACGGAGATCGCGAGCGGCGTCAGATCCATGAAGGTGTACTTTTGGAAGAAGGGCCATACGAATGCCGCCCCGCCGTGGATACACCTCGCCGAAGGATAGGTGCCGTCGGCAGACGCGCGCAGCTTTCCGTAGATGATCATGATCTTGTCGGGCGGGCAGGTCTTATAGCGCACCGCGACCGTCAGAATGATCATAAACAACAGCAGTACGACAACGACTACGATCGCAATGATTGCCTCATTCATTTCATATTCCTCCTCAAATATCCCGTTTTATACCTTCGCGACGAGCGCGAAATCTTCGTTGTATTCCTTGATCTCCACCACGCTGTCCACGGGAATGCGTTCGCCCTCGTCCGTCATGGCGTCGATCTCCATATAGTTCCCCTGTGCGGTGAGCACGATCTTTCCCCGTCCGGAACGGCTTTCGGGGATGCTGACGTAGACGGTCGCCTTTGTGCCGACCAGTTTCTTTTTGACGACGTTGCCCGAACACTGCAGCTTGGCGATGCCGCGCATGGCGAACCCTACGCCGAACAGCGCTGCCGCGCCCGTTGCAACGGCAATGAGAATGGGCGCCCAGATATTGTCCGGCAACCCCGTCTGCGCGGCAAATCCGCACCAGCCGCCCAGCGCGAAAAATGCCGTCATGCCCTTGATCGTAAAGAAGGAAAGCCCGCCGTCCGTATCGACGTCTCCGTCGAAGTCCGCGTCAAAATCCATATCGCCCGCACCGCCGAGCGAAAACAGCATCATGACGATCTGGATGACGAGCAGGATGCTCGCCACCACGGCGATGATAAAATAGATTTTTTCCGCAGTGCTCAAAGCCTGAAACCACATAAGCCGCTCCTTGTCGGAATTTGCCGGATCCCGTCGGATATTTTCGCTTCCGATTATATCATACGCCGCGCCGCCTGTCAATGCCGCGGAGCATGCTTTCTGATACTATGCCGCTTCCCTTCCGTTTATTCTGAAAATGCGGGCGCGGAGCAACCGCTCCGCGCCCGCACGCATGCACTCTGTTCAAGGTCTCGGCGGATCGTAAAAAACAGTCCACCGTCGCGCCGCCTGCGGACACGGATTTTGTACTGCTTCAACATAACAAAACCGTCCTTGCGGAGCGGCTTTGAAATGTTGTTCGGGTTGTTTCCTCTTATTTTACAAACGGATATATATTCTTTAATAAGTGTCGCCTCATCTTTATCAACAATATGTATTCTGTAAAAATATCCGTTAAATCGGATTTCAAGTCCAAATTAACGGAAAAATTGAAAGTATCTTTTCTTGCGAACACTATCTGTTGTTTTTCACATATCCAAGCAAACTACCTGAATTTCTTCTGACATATCCAAGCAAACTAGGCGAGTCAAAAAATGCCTGTTCTTGCATTGCAAAGCAGACAATGAAATTGACTGTCAGATTTGGATATGAAAACAAAAAAGCAAGAAAAAAGGCTGAAAAGGATCCTTTTCAGCCTTAAAAATTGCAGTTTTTATGGATTTTTTCGTTCCAACATCACCAACGTCTCAACATTAGGCCCTGATTTCAAAAAAACTTCCCTAACCTCTTTTCCCTCTTTATTAACGGGAAAATTGAATTTTATTGATTTTAGAGGGTATTTACTTTCTCCTTCGGGATATATTTGGATTTCCTTTATCAAATGAGATATGAGCTGTTTTCTTTCCTCATCTGTGATCCTATCATATAGCTCACCGAAGTTTTGCAAGATTTTATAAATGCTCTCCATTGTCAATATCTCTGTTTCAACGGACTTCTTGCGTAATTTAGCATCTTCGATCTTTTCTTCTATCTCAACCATTATATCATACAATGAATCTAAACGCAAGGTCATATCATGTATTTTCCGTTCTCGATGAGAAGCGTCTATTGGTAAAGTATCTATTTCCTTTTCCAAACGCGATTTGTTCAATTCTACTTCTTTTAATTTGTTCTCATAGTTCCGAATTTCCTCATCAAGTTTAGATATATCAATCTGTATGCCGATACGCTTTTTAATATCCGAAGCAAATCCCTCATCTTGAACAAGCTCTTTGATCACTTCGACCACCAAAGGTTCTATATCTGTTTTTTTCAGATTAGCACTATAATCACAGTAATGACCTCGCTGCAATTTATTCCGTCCGCAAGCATAATAATAAATCTCTTTATATGTACCATCTTTTTTTGTCCAACTAACCTTGTTTGCGTACATACCACACCCGCATTTAGGACATTTTATGATACCCGTAAGCAAATGCGCCCTCTCCTTTCCCACGATTGATTGTGGTTTAATGCCTGTCGCTAATCTTTTTTCATGTGCTGCCTGCCAGATTTCCTCACTGACAATGGCTTCATGCTTCCCGTCTTGCAGTAAAAAGTCTTGTTTGTTTACCGTTCTATATTCGTCTTTCTTTCCCTTTACTCGTTCTCGCACCCTCCGACCATATGCAATCTTTCCGCAATATACGGGATTATCTAAAACCACCTTTATAAAGTGTCCGCTAAACTGTTCTGCATCAGTCTTTTTTCTTTTCTTCTTTTTAATGCCTTGCAGATTAAGATATTTTGCAATTCCGACGTAACCCAAATTAGAATTGACAAACTTATCAAATATCAGTCGCACAATATTTGCTTCATCATCCTCAATATACAAAACTTCTTCATTAAGAGAATATCCAAACGGAGGCGGGCCACCGTTCCATTTCCCTTGTCTGGCTTTTTCCCTTCGCCCATTCATAGTCTGTTCAAGGATATTTTCTCGCTCTATTTCTGCAACAGCAGATAATACTGAGATCAACAGTTTACCGCTTGCCTGCGAAGAATCTATACCTTCTTCAATGCACAATAAATTTACCCCATAGGACTGTACTAATTCCAATGAGTTAAGAATATCGGCTGCATTTCTACCAAAACGCGATAATTTATATACAAGAATATAATCGACTTCAAGCCCTGCTTGTATATCGGAAAGCATCCGCTTAAATGCGGGCCTTCCTTCTATTGACTTTCCCGATTTACCTGCATCCTCGTATATCCCAACAATCTGCATTTCCTCACGTTCGGCAAATCTTTTCAAACAATTTTTTTGTCCTTCAAGACTATATCCATCTACTTGCATTTCTGTGCTGACTCGCGGATATAAAATACATTTTTTCCCTTCTCTATACATTGCCTATTCTTCCTTCTTATCTAAAAATTCTGTTCCGTATTTGCGTATTACCCCGACAAGGGAATTGATAAATAAGTTATACTCCTTTCCTTCCTCTGTGGTAAATTTATCTTTCTTACCGTTTGCGCTTGCCATTTATTCCTCCCTTATAGATTTAAGATTAGAGAAGATACAGCGTAACGGTATAAGTCCGATACGCCACATCTTCCCGATGTGCGTTTTCTTTCCTACGCCGTTCGGCATGATTATTTAGTTGTTTTCTTCTTTGACCTTATTTTCCAGCAGAATTAAGTTGCTCTTTTGTCGCTACGCGCATATACCAAACCACTTTATATCTTTTCATCTTAATATCTCCTTTTTAATAAAAATATGAGCGCAAGGACCGTAGTCCTTGCGCTCGCACTTTTACTCTTTATTTAGTTGATTTTTCGGGCCGT
>URHP01000023.1 GCA_900547645.1 uncultured Eubacteriales bacterium | reverse complement strand
CGAGATGAGCGCTAGTCTCGTGGGCTCGGAGATGTGTATAAGAGACAGGATAATGGTCTGTTGTAGTTTTGATATCTACAAACTAAATATAAATTACTTGGTAATTGATAAGAAAATTCATCAATTTGTATACTTTCTACTAGCCCTTCGTGATGCCCCGGATACACAACGATGATTATAAGAAAATCTTTTTTTAGATTTATTATTGCAAGAGCTTTCTTGATACTATTTAAAGTTGAATTGGCATGGGTAGTTATTTTTTTATCAGAACCTGGCAAATAGCCTAGATTATAAATGATTAAATCAAAGTCATCTTCAATTATATATTCATGAGAAGATAGATGATAGATAACGTTATTAAAATTAGCATTTGCTAATAATTTTTGCGTTTCTTCAATAGCTTTTTTTTGAATATCATAAGCAATAACCGTTCCTACATGATTTAATGTTTTTGCTAAAAATAAAGTGTCATTGCCATTACCACAAGTGGCATCAATAAAAATTAAATTTTTATTTTTATTTCTTTTATAAATCCCAACGGGAAGGAGGCATTACGATGAAATTTGTGTGCGACGGGCTTTCTCTTTCGGAAGCGGTCATCAAAGTCAGCAAGGCGTGCGCCGTGAGGACGACGGCGCCCGTCATGGAATGCATCAAACTTTCGGCGTTCGGCGAAGAGGTGACGCTGCTTGCGACGGACGGGGAACTCTCCATCCGCAAGAGCGTGAAGGCGGAAGTGTTCGAGGAGGGCGAAGTCTGCGTTCCCGGAAAACTCTTTTCCGATTTCATCGGAAAACTGTCGGGAGAAGAAGTTTCCATTTCGACGGGGGAAAAGGGCGTCGAACTCAAATACCGCGATGCGGGTACCTTTATGCAGAGCCTTCCCGCCGAAGAATTCCCCAAGATCGACTTTTCCGTCGGGGAAAACTCCTTTACGATGAAGCAGGCAGATCTGAAAAAGATCATTGCGGAGACGACGTTCTGCTGCGCGCAGGATGATTCCCGTCCCGTGCTCAAGGGATGCCTCATGGAATTCGGGGAAAAGCTGGAGATGACGGCGCTGGACGGCTACCGTCTGGCGATCGCATCCGCTCCCATCCTTTCCAAGAGCGGGGAACAGAGCATCATCTGCCCCGCAAGAACGCTCACGGAGATCGCCCGCATGCTGGAAAAGGACGAGGAGGAGATCACGCTCTACACGCAGGGCGGCATGCTGCTGGTGCAGTCGGAGGGAACGACCGTCGTTTCCCGTCTCTATCAGGGAGATTTCATCCGCAAGGAAAACGTGGTGCCTTCCAATTTTACGACGGTGGTGACACTCGTCAAAGAGGAGCTTGTCGCTTCCGTGGAGCGCGCCGCCATTCTGATCCGCGGAGACAAGAACAACCTTGTCACGCTGGAGATCGGTTCTGAGAGCGTGAAAGTTTCCTCCGTTTCCGACTTCGGGAACGTTGCGGAAGTGGTGCAAGCGCAGGTGGAAGGGCTGGAGACGACCGTCTCCATGAACGCAAAGTATCTTCTGGACGGGCTGCGCGCACTCGGCGAAGAACGCGTTGCAATCTCGTTCAACGGTCCCGTATCCCCCTTTATTTTGCAGAATGAAGGGGCAAAAGACAGCCTGTATCTCATTTTACCCGTCAGAAACGTCGCATAATCGCTTGACGGACGGGCGCAAATCGCCTATAATCAAAAAAAATCCAAAAATCAGACAGACCATAAGGAGTTATTATGAAGAGAACTTATCAGCCCAAGAAGCGTCAGAGAAGCAAGGTACACGGATTCAGAAAGCGCATGGCGACGCAGGGCGGAAGAAACACGCTCAAGAGAAGAAGAAACAAGGGCAGAAAGCACATTTCCGCGTAAGTTCCGCCGATGAAATACCTGCGGATCAAGAGAAAGAAGGACTTTACGAGAATCCTGCGGGTCGGGAAACGGGCGCATGCGGAGAGCCTTACGATCGTCTGGATGCCCTCCGACGAGACGCAGTTCGCGGTGTGCGTTGGCAAGAAATACGGAAAAAGCGTTGTACGCAACAGGCTCAAGCGTCTATTGCGCGAAGCATTCCGCTCCAATGCGGAATGCCTTTCCATATCCTGCTCCGTGCTTCTCATTCCGCGGGCGGCGAAGGAATATTCGTATGCCGCATTCGCAAGAGACGTCGGAAAACTGTTCAGAAGAGAGAAACTTACCGCCGATCGCAACGGGAGAACTCCTGAAACGAAACGCGGCGTTTCTGAAAGTCTTTCTGAAGAAGAAGGTGTTTAAGCCCTATCTGAAGGGGCTGTGCATCCGCATGATCTGTTTTTACCAGAAGTATCTTTCGCGCGGGACCTGCCTTTACAGGCCGACCTGTTCGGAATATACCAAGCGGTGCATCAACAATCTTGGCGTCATTCCGGGGATCTTGTGCGGGATATGGCGCATCCTGCGGTGCAATCCCCTCTCCAAGGGCGGAGAGGATCCCGCTCCCGAGGCCTACTTCAAGCGGAAGTGGCTGATCTGAAAAGCGAGTGACTATGCAAGCGTTCATGACCTTATTAAACAGCGTGTCGATCTCCCTGCTTCAGGAGGGGTATCAGATCGGGCTGGACTGGCTCGGGCAATGCGTCAGAGCGATCATTGAAAGTGTCGGCATCATCGGCGTCGGCATCATCTGTTTTACGCTCATTCTGAAGGCGATCACCCTCCCCTTTGACGTCTATCAGCGCGTCAAGACGCGCAAGCAGACGCTCATCATGCGCAATATGCGCGATGATCTCGATAAACTGCAGAAACAGTACGCCAACGACAAGACGATGTACAATCAGAAGATGATGGAGCTGTACAAGAAAAACGGGTACAGCGTGTTCGGGGCATGTCTTCCGATGATCATCTCTCTCGTCGTCGTCATTGTCGCGTTCCAGGCGTTCAACGCCTATTCCCGCTATGCGAACCTCAATTTCTTTGTGGAGATGTCGGGCGACTACAATGCCGCGATCCTTGCGAACGGCGAGGACGGGCTTGCAATGTCGCTTGCGCGCGGCGAAGACGGATCCGTGCTTGTGGATGCGGACGGAGGAATCACCCTTGTCTGGACGGACGCGGCGGGCACGCAGCAGCAAAGGACGGGCGTAAAACAGGGCGACAGCTTTGCCGAGAGCGGATGTACCTATACCATGTCCGCAAACGGCGACCTTCCTTATTATCTGACGGTCGTGCCCGAGAACACGGACAAGTATCTGTATTACGGGTATAATCTGGAAGCTGCCGGCAGCTCCAAGGAATACTTTATCGATACGGACAGGCTGACGGCGTATCTGCAGGAAAACGACACGGCGGCGTACGATACGATCGCCGCGGCGGAAGACAGGGACGGAGCCTGCCTCAACTATGTAAAAAATCTCGGCGCGGTCGCTGCGAAGAATTGGTACGACGGACATCGCGCAAACTTTCTTTGGGTGGAAAACGTCTGGTATCCGGACGTCTCCTACAATCACCCCATCCCGCAGGATTACACCACCTTCAAGAAGAACTTCGGTGAAGTGCAGGTCACGCTTGCCGACGGCGGCACCGCGCCCCTGCAGAGCATTTTCAGCGAACAGAATTACAACGATCTGACGGCGCAGCTGGGTACGGAAAAGGAACAGGCAAACGGATATTTCGGGCTCATCTTCCTTTCCATCGGACTCATGGTGCTCTCACAGTTCATCATGATGCGTTCGCAGAAAGAGAGCAACCAGTACCAGACGGTGGACGGTCAGGGGGCAAAGACGCAGAAGTTCATGCTTATCCTGATGCCGCTCATTTACGCCATCTTTGCGTTCATGTACAGCGCGGCGTTCACCATCTATATGCTGATCTCGAGTTTGTTCTCGCTGCTCGTGACGCTCGCTTCCAACTTCATTCTGGGAAGGATCTTCAAGAAGAAGGAAGAAAAGGCGGTCATCGAAGTGAACACCAACAAACCCAAGTGGCTTTTGGAGCGCGAAGCGCGCGAAAGGGAAGAAAATAAGCATAAGAACAAGAAAAACAAGGACCGCTGACGCGGACTTGAAGAAAAGAAGGAATAAGGGCATGGAAAACATTTTTACGGGTAAGACGGTGGAAGAGGCCGTCAGAGCGGGGCTTGAGGAGCTCGGCTTGCAGGCAGAGGACGTCGAGGTAGAAGTGCTCGACGAAGGGAAAAAGCGCATTCTCGGCTCGAAGCCCGCGCAGGTAAAGCTGACCGTCAAACAAAAGAAGACGGACGGCGAGCGCGCGGTCGACTTTTTGGAGGGACTTCTCCCCCTGATCGGCGCGGAAGCGGCGGTAGAACTCAAGAGCGAGGATGAAAAGATCGTCATTGAGCTGACGGCAGCTTCGGCAAAGAGCATCATCGGGCGGCGCGGCGAGATCATCGATGCCGTGCAGACGCTGGCGGGCGCCGTCGCCAATACGGGCAGAAAGGAATACAAGCGCGTCGTTGTGGACTGTGAAAACTACCGCGAAGACCGCGAAGAGACCTTGAAACGCGTGGCGAACAAACTTGCGGCGAAGGCGGTGCGCCTTGGAAAGCGCGTCCGTCTGGAGCCGATGAACCCCTATGAGCGGCGCATCATTCACGCGGCGCTTGTAGATCATCCAGACGTCACGACCAAGAGCGAAGGGAAAGAACCGCAGCGGTTTGTCGTCATTATTCCCAAAAACCTCAGGACGTACGACAGAAGAAATGACCGCGGTGATTTCCGAGGCAACCGGAACGGAGGGAGCCGCGGCAAATTTAACCGCGACAACCGCGAGGGCGGATACCGCGGAAATAAGTACGGGGAAAGAAAGCCCTATCCGAAGCGCGAGCTTCCCGCAGAGGGAACGCCCGAATCTTCCGGGACGAGTTTCAAGCGGGACGGCGGCGCGTCGAGCGGCTACCGCAAGGGAAGTTTTTCGGGCTTCTTCGGGACCTATCTCGGAAAGGACGACGAGAACGACCAGAAAGACGAATAAAGCAAACGGCGGTGAGAGACTTCCCACCGCCCTTTTTTGTTGCGTGATAAAAAAGTTATTTTCGTTATGGGAAAAAGGCGTAGACGATCGGCATTCCGCAAGCCGAAAGCGAACAAAGCCCCTCTCCCCTTTCCGTCATTCTGAGGAGCTGAATCTGAATGGCGGTGTGCAAATAAATTCGTGCGCCGCTTCGGCAAAATACCAAAAACACAGAATGCCGGCATATAAAAAAGGAGTCGTATATGAGAAAGGCAGAAAGAGAGATCAAAGATTTTAAGGAAGTCGCAGAGGTCGTTGCGCGCTGTCAGGTGGTGCGGCTCGGTCTGTTTGCGGAGGACTATCCGTACATTGTTCCCCTCTCCTTCGGCTATGAAGCAGAGAACGGAAAGCTGACGGTCTATTTTCACTGTGCGACACAGGGAAAAAAGATCGGGCTCATTGCGGCGGATGACCGCGTCTGTCTGGAGTGGGACATTCTGCACGGGTATGTTGAGACGGGGCATTCCGTGACGGCGGACTATGAGAGCGTCATTGCCTTCGGAAACATTTCCCGCTGTACGGGAGAAGAGCGCGTCAGGGGGCTCCGCCTTTTATTGGAACACACGGGATACACCGGGTATTCCGCAGAGACATGCGCCGCATTGCCCGTTGTGGACGTATACAAGGTCGAATGCGAGCGCGTGACGGGGAAGCGCCGTTTTCCGAAAACGAACGGCTGAGCAAATTTTTTTAGAGGGAATACCGATTATAAACAAAAAAACTCTGCATTGTGCAGAGTTTTTTTGTCTGATTGTCCGTTTCAGTTTTCGGCAAGCCACTTTTTGGCGTTTGCCTTGGTGTACGCGGTGATCTTCTCTTCCCGATAGGCGGATTCCGCGCCGCCGTTCGTATACAGGAAGTAGTCCCCCTCGGGCGTCATGTACATCGTCATTTCGTAACCGGTGGGATCGCCGAACGTGCCGTAAGCGACCTTCTTCACGACGGTCGCCGTCTCGGTGTTGTAGGTCTTGGTCTTCGTCGTCTTAACCATTGCCGTAATTCTCCTTTGATAAGATTTATCAATATTGTACCCCCCAAGGGAATATTTGTCAATGGTTCAGAAAATTATTGAAAAAAATTTAGCAAAATGTAAATTAGGACAAGCCTTTCAGTCATTCAAACGCATTTTTGTGAATGGTTCACATTTTCATCCAGCCAGAGATCGGCGATGCTCGCCGCGACGGTCTCCGCCATCGAATAGACCACCCCGAGCCGCGTCAGGTTGAACAGCTGATAGGAAAGAGGCGATTTTTTGGCGACGATGCCGAGAACGGAGACGTCCCCCACCTTGGGAAGCCGCTTGTTTGCGCCTGCGCCGGGGCGGAGCGCGCCGGGAACGACTTTCAACAGTCCGATGTCCGGTTCCTCTCCGACGGCGGCGTCTACGGCGATGATCTTGCTCTTCGGGTGCGTCTTGCGCAGAAATTCCCCGAGGTATTTCGCCTCTTTGGCGGTCACCGGATTTTTCAGCGTCCCGTAGATATAGCCGCCGAAGGCGCGGCGGCGCAGCATGGTGCCGGCAATGGGACCGAGACTGTCCCCCACCGCAAGGTCGCTCCCGATACACAGCACGACGGGCGGGCGTTCAAGTACGCCGAGGTTGTTCCGAAGCGCCATATAGAGCCCCGTTTCCGCCATGGTATTGTTGAAATGAAAGGCATATTCCATGCCGCACCTCCATAGAATAAGCAGATTTTTGCCATCGGACGGCGATTTTATAACTTTTCTCTGCGAAAACGTGACTTTTCGGGCAGACTATGTTATAATACTGCGCAAAGGAGGGATCAAACGTGAATTTACTCGCTTCATCCGCCTGGATCCTGGACGTCGCCTTTATTCTGATCCTGCTTCTCGGGATCCTGTTCGGAACCTGGGCAGGGTTCATACGCGGCGTCTGCAAGCTTGCCGGAACGATCTTTGCGATCTTTGTGGCGCTCACCTTCTGCAACGCCTTTAAAAATTCGCTGGAAAGCGCATTCGGACTGACAAGTGCGATTGCGAGCGGCGTCGGAGAGACGGTTGCCAATTGGCTGAGCATTGCGATCTCCGCCGTGCTGCTGTTCCTGATCGTCAAGCTGGGCGCCTGGCTGCTGGGCAAGATCGGAACGGCGCTTGTCGATAAAATCGGCGTATTTCGCGCGATAAACCGTGTCCTGGGCGGACTTTTGGGATTGTTGGAAGCGCTGATGCTGATTTTCCTGCTGCTGACCATCTGCTATTGGATCAACGTCGATGCCGTGAATACCTTTATCGGACAGAGCAGTATCGTTAAGGCGGTCTATGAATGGGATTGGTTCCAATGGGCGGCTCAGTTCAACTTTCTGAAATGATAGAAAGTTAAAAACTGAATTAAAACTCTGCGCCAATAAAAAAGTGCGGCGCAGAGTTTTTTTGCGCCTGATGAATTCGAAAGCGCAAAAAAGTCATGCGCCACATTTATGAGAGGACGCATACATTGTTTGCACCCGATAATTTTGCTGCGCAGAAAACTTTGAAAGCATTGTTTGCGGTTATATATCTGTGGGAATCATTTTTTGAGTTATCCACAGTATTGTTGACAACACTGTCAGTTGTACACACCCTGCCTACCTCGCCTTTGGGGATCAGGGAATAATTATTTGTCTATAATATCCACTTTTTTATGGAAAGCCGTCGTCTGCTGAACTGTTCGAATAATATAACATAGAACGTTGGCTTGCAAATGCAAAAAGTTACAGAAACAGTTTTTATTATAGCCTTTTCCCGCAATATTTGGGCAAATTTTCCCCATTAACGGCCGTTTTTTGCTCGCCGAAATACGAAATATTGGTCTAAAAATCGCTCTCAGACAACGACAGTGCGTTTTTTTGAGCCCAAAATCGCCATTTTTTCCTTTCGGATCAGGTTTTGGATCCCAAAAATCATTTCAAAAACGGATTTTTTTGCCCGCTGCGGCAACAAGTTTGTTTTCAGACACTTTTTACACCCGTGGATAATTCCTTGAACCGCAGTATTCCTCTGGATGCTCCGATGGGAGATTTTGTTTTTTTCCAGAAAGCAGGCATCGTTTTCCTGAATATTTTCACAACTCGTCTTTTTGTGGGACGCAGATCGGTAGATTTACGTAAAACCAGCAAGTTAAGTCCGGATTTGTCCTTAGTTGAGCGGCTTTTGCGTTAAAATTTTTATTTGCGTCATTTTTTTCTGCACATGGGCGAAAAAATCGCGTTCAATGTTTCACGTGAAACATGAAAAAATCAAAAAAATTCCCCGAAGTGTTTCACATGAAACATTTTAGACCTATTTTTAAGGAGTGCATTACACAAAATCGGCATTTTTCGGGCAAAAAGTGATATTTTTGAAAAATCGGAAAGAATTTCCGCCAAAGACTTGAAATTATTTCTGCTTCATGGTACAATAGTGGCAATATGATCGCTCATACTATATGCAGACGATCAAATGAGAAAAAGGAGACCAAAGATTGAGTAAGACAGTAAAAACGATTATCATAGTAGTGCTCATCGCGGTGCTGGGAATCGCGGCGTACTTTGTGATAACGTCTCAGATCAATGCGCAAAAAGTGCGCACATACGACCAGTTTGTCGATCTGGTGGAAGACTCGCGGGCGAGTGACGGCACGGAAGCGGGTGCGGGTGAGATCCCCGATGACCAGCAGATCGTCAAGATCGTTGTAAGCGGTTATAAACTCTATGGCTATACGGACGTCAACAGCAATACCTATGCCTATTCGACGGTCGGGCCGAGCATGTATGGCGATCTGTCCGCGGACGGGAAACTGCAGCAATGGATGAACAGGGGCATTCAGATCTCTTTTGAAGATCCCAATGCCGGTTCCGGATGGGGGAATGTCCTGTATATTGCCGTATTGGTTGTCGGGATCGTCGCTTTCTTCCTCATTCTTCGCTCGATGAGCGGCGGTGGCGGCAAGGTGATGAACTTCGGCAAGACGAAAGCGAGGGTTTCCACCAATATCAAGGTCCGCTTTTCCGATGTCGCGGGGGCGGAAGAGGAGAAAGAGGAGCTCAAGGAAGTCGTTGAGTTTCTGAAGAGCCCCAAGAAGTTCTCCGACCTCGGGGCCAAGATTCCCAAGGGCGTGCTGCTGGTCGGTCCTCCCGGAACGGGAAAAACGTTATTTGCCAAGGCGGTTGCCGGAGAGGCGGGCGTTCCTTTCTTCTCCGTCAGCGGCTCTGACTTCGTGGAAATGTATGTCGGCGTCGGTGCCTCGCGCGTGCGCGACCTGTTTGATATGGCAAAACGCAATCAGCCCTGTATCATCTTTATCGACGAAATCGACGCGGTCGGCCGTCAGAGAGGGGCGGGGCTTGGGGGCGGCCACGACGAACGGGAACAGACGCTCAACCAGATCCTCGTGCAGATGGACGGCTTCGAGACCAACGAAGGCGTCATTGTGATGGCGGCAACCAACCGTGCGGATATTCTGGACAGTGCGTTGCTTCGTCCCGGACGTTTTGACAGACAGATCTACGTCAATCTGCCCGACGTCAAGGGCAGAGAGGCGATCCTCAAGGTCCATGCCCGCAATAAGCCCTTGGCCCCCGACGTCAATTTCAAGGTGATCGCCCGCATGACGAGCGGGTTCTCCGGGGCCGATCTTGCCAATCTGCTCAACGAAGCGGCGATTTTGGCGGCCCGTGCGGGGAAAAACATGATCGGGAACCTTGAATTGTACGAGGGGATCAATAAGGTCATCATGGGACCGCAGAAAAAGAGCCGAGTCGTCACGGAAGCAGATAAAAAGTGTACCGCCTATCATGAAGCCGGGCATGCAATTCTCGCAAAACTCTGTGAAAACTGCGATAATGTTCACGAAGTGTCCATTATTCCACGCGGAATGGCTGCCGGCTACACGCTTTCCCGTCCCGATACCGACGATCGCTCCGACACTGTTAATAAACTTAACGATTTAATCTGTATGGCGCTGGGCGGCAGAGTCGCCGAGGAATTGGTCATTCACGACGTTTCGGCGGGCGCGTCCAACGATATACAGCGCGTTACGCAGATCGCGCGGAAAATGGTCACCGAATGGGGGATGAGCGACAAAGTCGGTCCCATCTGCTACGGCAGCGACGGTCCCGTCTTCCTGGGCAGGGATTTCGAGGAGCGCAACAGCTACAGCGAGCAGACAGCCGCCACGATCGACGGCGAAGTGCGCGCCATTGTGGAAAAGCAGTACGACCGTGCGCGTACGCTGCTCAGGGAGAACCGTCCCATCCTCGACAATATGGCGCGCGTGCTTGTGGAGCGCGAGACCATCTATACGGCGGAAGTGGATATGCTCATGCAGGGGGCTTCGTACACCGAAGTGCTTGCCTATATGGAAAAGCACGATAAGGGCGAGCCCGACGATCCGTTCGGCATGAAGGAAAAGAAGGCGGCATTTGAGACGGCTGCGCAGGATCCCGCGCCCGCCGACGAGCCTGTCCGGGAAGAACCGACCGGCGAAGATACGAACGACAAACCCGACAAGGAGTAAATTATGGGAAAGATCATTTCCTTCTCCAATCAGAAGGGCGGCGTCGGAAAGACGACAACGTGCGTCAATATGGCGGCATATCTTGCGCGTGCGGGGAAAAAGGTGCTTCTTGTCGATCTCGATCCGCAGGGCAACGCGACGACCGGGCTCGGCTTTTCCAAGGGGACGCTCAAAAAATCCGTGTATAACGTCGTCATCGAAGGGGAAGAGGTCAAGGACAACGTGCTTCCTACCGAGCTGGAGGGGCTGTTCATCCTTCCTTCCAACATCGATCTGGCGGGCGCGGAGGTCGATCTCGTCTACAAAAAGAACCGCGACAGGGTGCTGCGCGCGGCGCTGGAAAAGGTCAAGGGCAGTTTCGACTATATTCTGATCGACTGCCCGCCCTCTTTGGGGCTGCTGACCATCAATGCCCTCTCCGCGGCGGACAGTGCGATCATTCCCATCCAGAGCGAGTATTACGCGCTGGAGGGGCTTTCGCAGCTCATGAACACCATTTCTCTCGTACGTCAGCATCTGAACCGCTCCCTTAAAGTCGAAGGGGTGGTGCTGACCATGTACGACGGGCGTTCGCTCATTTCCAAGCAGATCGCGGCGGAGATCAAGAAATACTTTTCCAAGAAACTCTACGAGATCGTCATTCCGCGCAATGTGCGGCTCTCCGAGGCGCCCAGCCACGGCAAGCCCATTCTGCTGCACGATCCCAAGTGTATGGGCGCGCGGGCGTATGCCGCGCTTACCGAAGAATTTTTGAAAAAAACGGAAGGAAAGGGAGAATAGGACTATGGTAAAAGGACTCGGCAGAGGGCTTTCGGCGCTGTTCAGCGATACCGAAGAGGCATATGAAAACGCGCGCGCAGAACTCGGCGAAACAGCGGACGGCGCGGGCGCGGCGGAGATCGCCGTAGAGGACATCTTTCCCAATCCCCACCAGCCGCGCAAGACGTTCGATGAGAACGCCATGAACGACCTTGCCAACTCCATCAAGGAGCATGGCATCATCAGCCCCATCGTCGTGAACAAGAGCGGCGACGGGAAGTACATGATCATCGCGGGCGAGCGCAGATACCGCGCCGCCATCCGCGCGGGGCTCACCAAGGTGCCCGCGATCGTCAAGGAGCTCGGCGAAAAGGAGATCCAGGAGATCTCCCTCATCGAGAACCTGCAGCGCGAGGACCTCAATCCCATCGAAGCCGCCACGGGCATGAAGCGCCTGATGGACGAATTCGGGCTGACGCAGGAACAGCTTGCGGAGCGGCTGGGCAAATCCCGCCCCGCCATCGCCAACACGCTGCGCCTGCTCTCGCTGGCGGAGGAGGTCGTCGATCTCGTGCGGGAGGGGAAGCTTTCCTCCGGACATGCCCGCACGCTGGTGCCCGTGGCAAAGGAAGCGCAGACCTATCTCGCCAAAGAGTGCGTGAAAAACGCCTGGTCGGTGCGCGAGATGGAACGGGCGGTCAAGCAGTATCTCAACCCGCCCGAAGTGCTCGCCAAGGACAAGGAAAAGAAGAACGCTCTCGCCAACGCGGAGCTCAAGCACCTCGTCGAACGGCTGCGCGCAACGCTGAAAACCAAGGTGTCCCTCATCGGAACGGATAAAAAAGGCCGGATCTATATCGACTACTACACCCGCGACGATCTGGACCGCATCAGCGAACTTCTGGACATCATCGACAGGATGGAGTGACGCCGGGAGGCGGGGCATGCCTGCCGCGGACAAAACGACGGTACGAACGTAAAACAGGCGGGGCATGTCCGCGCAGAACGCCTTTCTTCGGACATGCCCCGCACAGACAACGCCGCATTCCCCGCGGACACGGGGTGCGGAAAGGAGAATTTTTTGCCCGCCGAAGCGTTCCGACGCCGCGCCAGCGGGCATCGTTATGCTGAACTTTCAGAAGACCAACAAGGAGGACGCCGTGCGCTTCGCACCGTTTTTTGCGGAGCAGACGACGCACGTATCCGACTTTTCCGTGTGCTTTCAGTTCATGTGGCACAAACATTTCACGCCCGATTTCGCGATCGCCGAGGACTGCCTGATCCTCAAGGAAGTGTATGCGGGCAGGGACTGGTTCCACTATCCGCTCTCGCGGACGGGCGACGCGGAGGCGGAGCGCCGCGCCGTGGCGCTGATCGAGGAGTACTGCCGCGACCGCGAGATCCGGCTGCATTTCACCAACGTCGCCGAGCGCAATGTTCCGTGGCTCGTGCTGCGGTACGGGCAGGACGTCTCCGTCACCAACATCCGCCGCTGGCGGGATTACCTGTATGAGGCGGAGTCCTTCCGCACCTACGCGGGCGGGAAGTATGCGGGACAGCGCAATCACGTCAACAAATTCAAAAAGCAGTATCCCGACTGGTCGTTCGAACGGTACCGCAGCGGGAACGAGGGGGAGCTTGTCGCCTTTTTGAAGGAGTATGACGCCGTACAGCGCGCCAAGGAAAATTACCTTGCCGACGAAGAAATGGACGAGGTATACGAGCTGATCCCCGAGATCGGGCGCTTCGGTCTGCTGTGCGGCCTGCTGCGCGTCGGCGGAAAGATCGTCGCCTGTTCCATCGGCGAACGGTGCGGGGACATGGTGGTCGTCCATGTGGAAAAGGCGCTGCGCGGGTACGAGGGCGCCTATCCCATGGTCGCGCAGCAGTTTGCGCTTGCCTTTACGGGCGGGGACGTAAAATACCTCAACCGTATGGACGATGCGGGGGACATGGGGCTCAGAAAGTCCAAATTGCAGTACCTTCCCTGCGAGATCGTGGGCAAGTACAATCTTTCGCCCCGCCGCGCCATCGACGGCGTGGCGCATCTGCCCGCGCTTATGACGCCGCGTCTGCGGCTTGCACCGGTGCGCGACGAGGACGCGGAACGCTATGCCCTGCTGGCGGGCGACCGGGAGCGCAACCGCTGGTGGGGGTATGACTGGCGGGAAGACGCGCCGTCGGAAACGCCGCCGTCGGAATGGTTCCTCTCATTCGCGCGCGGACTGTTCCGCGACAAGATGGAATTGCCGCTCGGGATCTATGCGGACGGCGCATTGGTGGGCGAGGTCGTGCTGCACCGTTTCGGTTATCACGCGGAGGCGGAGATCGGCGTGCGTCTTCTGCCCGAAGCGGAGGGGAAGGGGTACGCGGCCGAGGCGGTTTCCGCGCTGTGCGAATATGCCTTCTGCAAGCTGGAACTCGAACGCGTGGAGGCAAAACATTTCCGCGAAAACGCCCGTTCCGGCAGGTCCCTTCTGCTGGCGGGAATGCGTAAGACGGGCGAGGATGCGACGTACGTCTATTACGAAAAGACGGCGAAGAATTAAATTTTTTGTTCCAACGCCTTCCCCGTCAAGGGGAAGGCGTTGTCCGTCATTTTGTCCGACGCATCGTGCGCCGGACTTGCGCGTTCCTTTGAACGGCGGGCATGTGGGGCGTCGCCTGCGTTCCGACAAAATGCGGCAAAATCGGTTATCGGTACAACATATGGGGCTGCGCGGAGCGTTACAGCCCCTTTTTTGTGGAAAATGATGCATTTTCGGTGAAACCGCCCAAAAAAAAGCGAAAAAAAGATGAAGTTTTCACAAAAAATTTTCAAAACCCCATTGACAAAGCGCGCCCGTCATGGTATATTAAACGTAGTACAAGCAGTGACGTCGGGGGGAAGTCATGATTGTGAGGAGCGAACGGTAAAACTGTCGCGCGCCCTTTTCGTATTCGGTTTCATTTGAAACGGTGCGGAAAGAGGGGCGGGTTTTCCGTCGTTTTTCATTTTTCGGCGACCTTGCGGCGAACTCTGCCGTCGGGCGCTTTTTGTGTTCTTTTGCGCGACCGCCGTCCCCCCGATCGGCGGCGCAAAAACACATTGCGTCGGGCGATCTCGTGCGAAAACTATATTAAGAGGTGTGGTTTTATGAAAAAGAAACGGTTCTGGAAGAATGCCGGGCTCGTCGCCCTCTCCGGCGTGCTGGTGGGCGGCGCGGCGCTTGCATTTACTGCCTGCGGCGACGGAGGCGGCGGAACGCCGACGCGTACGGATTATACGCTCAGCGTGTTCATCTTCTGCGGCGAAGCGGACTCTGAAACGAATAAGACGATCTGCGAAAACTGGGCGCGCGAGTATTCCGAAGCGCATGCGGCGGAACTCGGCGGCAACACGATCACGGTCAATTTCAGGTCGAATCCCGACAGAAACAATTATTTTACCGAACTCGATGCCGACATCAGGTCGGGAACGATGGCAGACATCGTCTACCTGGCGCCGTCCGCCGTGCTGACGCATGCGGGCAGCCGCAGACTGCTCGACCTTTCGTCCTATCTGACGGCATCGCAGGAGATCGTCGATCAGGCGAACAGCATCTGGACGGACAGCCTCGGCTTCTATGCCACCCTCGGCACCAGCCTGTTGATGCGCCGCGCGGGCGGCATCGAATACGATGCGGCGTCCAATACGTTCGTCGATCCCACCACGGAGAACCGCGATAAAGTCGGCATTTACGGCCTGCCCAAGGACTACTCCAACTTCGGGCTCGGCTATAACCGCAACTACTTTACCGACCAATTCAAGGCGGCGTACACCACGCTCAAGCCTTCTTCGGGCGCGGGCACGCGCGAAGTGCATACCCGTCTGTATCAGGGCGGCAATCTGGTTTCGACTTCGGCTCCCACGCATACGGGCGCGGACACCACGTCCATCACTTATGCGGTCGACGTGACAAATTATACCAATCCGTATACGCAGGAAACGGTCAAGGCGAATAAGGGTACTCCGGCGGCGTTCATCAACATCGGCATTCCCACCGTGTATAAGCCGTTCAACTTCTATAAATATGCAACGTATACGGCGGCGCTGCAGGCGGGCGATCCGCTTGCGACGAGCACGCAGCTCTTTACGGGCGGGCAGGGCTATACCGTCACCGTTCCCGGTTTCCCCGGCGAGACGTTTGAGCTGACCAACAGCGACGGATCGGAAAAGTACGAGAATTCCATCAACGAGAACGCCGAATATGACAAAGAACGGGGCAACATCGTGCTCACCTGGGCGGAATACGGCGCGCTCAACTGGGCGTGCGCGTATATGCTCAACTCCTTTGCATGGGATTCCGTTGACGGCGTGAAGTCCACGGATAACAGCTATGCGGCATGGATGACCGGTCAGGGCGGCGTGTATACGGGCGCCGGCGGCAGCGCATCCGATACGCAGGAGACGGGCGACTTCAACAACGTGTACGGCGGCGAGCAGTACGAGCAGGGACAGGGCGGCAACCTGTACGTTCTTCCCTGGCTGTTCTCCAATGACGCGACCTATATCAACGCGGACTACACCAAGGTCCTCAACGATAAGAAGGGCGAAACCACGATCGCAACGCGGGACGGCAACACCTGGAGCTGGTCTGCAGGGGATGACAACGATGTGCATTCGCGCGTCGGCAACGCGTACGACATTGTGGAAAAGATCAACCTCGACGGCACGACGCGCAACGCAATGGTGCAGTACGGCGTCAACAGCGAGAACTTTGTCGAGACATACGGCGCATTCCATGAGTATATCGCAACGTGGAATGCGCATTGCGGACAGGCGGGCGATGTTTTGAACTCCTCTTCCGACAAGGGTACGCTGAACGGGCAGTCTTTCTTCGTCATGGGCGCGAGCCTGTTCTACGGCGTGGGCAGCTGGGACGTCTCCGAATATCAGGAAGTCAATCAGGACATTCTGAGCGTCGGCGTCATGCCCACGGCGGTCTCCAACAAGCTCTCCCTCTATGCGCAGGGACGCAGCGCCTACTATGTGGGCGGCAACAAGCAGGCTCTTGTGAACACCTACTCCAACGGTGCGACCACCAAGGGAACGGGCGAAAATGCCGGCACGGCGACCGCCGGCGGCGAGGCGGGCGACTATGCGCAGCGCGAAAATCTGGAAGCAGGGAAAGTAATTTACACGCAGGAACAGATCTGGCAGAATCAGGTGCTCCGTCAGGACAAGTGGGCGGGACGCATGGACTCCGTCGGATATGCGGTCAATGCGAATGTTGCGGCGGAAAATCAGCCCGCGTGGCTGGCGGCTGCGGCGACCGATCTCGTCATGGAACTCACCATCGGCGAACAGTCGCAGGTCACGCTGACCTACGGCGGCGCGCAGATCCCCAACGTGCGCGAACAGTGCACCGAATATCTGCGCTATCAGGATGACGGCTATGAAGACGGCGCGTTCAAGGACATGATCACGCCGGAGGGCGATGCCGACGGCAACGACGTCTGGGAACAGTATTACACGGTCGCCGAAGAGATGGCGGCAGCCTCTCAGACGGGTGATACCAGAACGGTCGCAGAATTCCTGAACGGCAGAAAGATCACGATCGACGGACAGGAAACGGACATCAAGTACGATACGCAGTATGCGAACGTCCGCCTTGCCGATTTCACGACGGCGACCGTCTCCACGACGGGCATCGCGTACTCGATGCGCGTGCTCCGCATGATCAACTACACGCGCGCCGAGCGCGACATTCTCATCAGAATGCAGACGGGCATGAACTCCGTGCGCGACCAGACGCTGTATACGGCAAGTTCGGGCTGGATCGAGGGCTTCAATGCAACGACTTCGGCAAACCAATTCCTCGCCTATATCAACCAGGCGGCGCTCTCCACGGAGCAGCGCAATCTGCTGCAGGTGACGGCGTTCAATCCCAGCGAAGTCAGCGGCAATATCGGCAACGGCATTACCCGTTCGTTCATGACGCCTGCGGTCTATTGCGTCCGTATGGCAGTCGATACGCAGAATTCGCTGTCCAGCGGTACCTGATATCGCTCCGGAACTCTTCCCGCCCGTCCGGGCGGGGAGGGAGTCCGCCGATTGAGAGAAGGAGGGAAAAGGCATGACAGTAAACAGAGCCGCGGCGGCAACGGCCGAAAATCCCGCGGCGGAAGCGACCGCCGAAGCGGCGGTGCCGCAGAAAAAAAAGCGGCATATCAATCAGCAGAAACTGCAGGATAATCTGTGGGGATGGGCGTTCTGCCTTCCGCTCATTGTGGGTACCGTCCTCTTCATTTACATAGCGCTCGTCATGGCGGTGCTGCTGTCCTTTACGACGTACAGCTCTGCGCTTCACGGCGACGTCTGGGCGTTCCTCGGGAATATGTTCTCGGGCGGAGAGGTGCTTGAAGGTTCCGGATTGAACGCTTTCATGGATATTGACAGCACGGGCAACGCGTTCCGCAGCAATCCGTGGAGATGGTATCAGTTTATCTTCTCCGATACGCAGTTCTCCAGCGGCTATGCGCAGGATCTTGCGGCGCTGGGCGTTACGGAGATCAGCTCGATGGGGGCGACGCTGTTCAACACGGTGTTCTATCTCATCGGCATTCCCATCGGCATGGTGCTCTCCATGTTCCTTGCGGTGTGCATGTCGCGCGACATCAAGGGCGGGAACGTCTTCCGCGTGCTCTACTATCTCCCCTGCGTCGCCAGCACGGTCTCCATCGTCTATACGTTCAGCAACCTGTTCTCGGCGGGCGGCGTGATCAACGGATTACTGAATACCGAAGTCCCTTGGTTCCGCATGCCGGACAACACCGTTCCGCCCGGATACAATCAGGGCGTCGATCCCTATTGGACGCTGGGCATGATCAACAAGTGCGTCGTCGTCATCATGATGGTCTGGAAGGGACTGGGCGGCACGATCATCCTGTACATTGCGGGACTTTCCGGCGTCAACGCCTCCACCAAGGAGGCGGCGCAGATCGACGGCGCAAGCGGCTGGAAGATCTTCTGGAAGGTCACCATGCCCGATCTGTATCCCGTCATTTTCTATAACATTGTCACTTCGGTCATCGGCGGCATGCAGATCTACGCGGAACCCGAACTGCTCTTCCCGACGGCGACGGGCGCGGCGGGAACATTCGAATCCAAGCCCAACCTGTTTACGTCCGGGTACGTTTCGCTCATCTGGTACTGGGGACTTTCCCCGTTCCGTTCGCCCGGTTACAATACCATCAATATCGGTCCCATGGGAGACGGCGTCGCGTACCAGAGTCTCGGCGCGGCATACGGGATGGTCCTTGCGGTCATCATTTTCGTTCTGACGCTCTTCCAGTTCTGGCTGGATAAGCGCAACAACAGCTGAGGGAGGTGGGAAATATGGAAAACGTTCAGACGAATTCTGCTCCCGTCGAAGAAAAGCAGTACTCTTCCTTCCGCTATGCGGTGGGCGCGGTGCTTGCCTTCTTCGGAATCTCCTCCAAGACGCACCGCGGCAGCAAGAAGCGCGCAAAGCTCGTGGGCGACATTGTCACGTACGTCATTCTGTTGCTCGGCGCCTTCCTCATGATCTATCCCTTCTGGTGGATGGTCGCCGCGGCGTTCTCGAACACCACGATGCCCGCTTACTCGGTCATGGTGCCTTCCATGACGTGGTGGCCGACCAACGCGCTGCCCTTCACTTCGCAGGACGGCGTGGAATACGGCTTGTTCTATAACTACACCTTCCTGTTCTCGCGCGGGATGAACGGCACGGGTTCCAACGGCTTTGCGGCAGGGTTTACCTATTGGCGCGCGGTGCTCAACAACCTGATCTATTCGGTCGTGCCCGTCGTGGTGGGCGTCATCACGTCGGCGTCGGCGGCGTTTGCGTTCGCCAAGATCAACTGGATCGGGCGCAACGCGGTGTTCATGTTCCTGCTTGCGGCGATCATGGTCCCCGGTCCCTCCATCATGACCACGCAGTACGCCATGTACCGTTCCTTCGGCTGGCTCGACAATGCGAATGCTTGGATGACGCTGACCATTCCCGGCATGTTCGGTGCGATCATGACGGCGTTCTTCATCCGTCAGTTCCTGTTCGGTCTGCCCACTTCCATCATCGAAGCGGCAAAGATCGACGGCGCGGGATATTTCAGGATCTTCTGCAGCTTCATTCTTCCGCTTGCGATGCCCGCCATCGTGGCGCAGGGACTGCTCTCCTTCATGGGCTGCTGGAATAACTACATGGGTTCGCTCATCTTTATTCCGACGTCCTCGCTGTGGGTGAATCTGCCGCACGCAATGACCATTATGAACACGCGTTACGGAGCCAGCAACGCCGGTCCCGTCATGGCGGCGGCGGTCATGTGCGTCCTGCCCGTTATCATTCTGTTTGCGATTTTCCAGAAGATGATCATCGGCTCGCTCATGCTCACCGGCTCCAAGGAGTAACGAAACAAAACGCGGAACGGAGCCGTGCGCTCCGTTTCCGTTTTTGAACGGCGCTGCATTTTTTCTTACAACCGGGGAAAATGCACAATTTTAAGTAAAACGAAAAAGGGGAATTTGCTATGAAAAAGAGATGGCTTTGTACGATCCTCGCTCTGCTGCTTGCGCTCTCGGCGGGACTGTTGGGGGCATGTGCTCCCAAGGAGGGTCCCGGCGACGGGAGCGACATCACCGGGCCCGGCGACGATGACGACAACAAGGACGACGATAATCCCGATCCGCCCGTCACGCAGGCGTATACCATGCCGAGCTGGAGCGGAAGAATGAATGAGACCGATGTCTCCGTGCACGATCCGTCCATCTTCTACGATGAGGCAAGCAGCACCTACTATGCTTTCGGAACGCACTTTGCGGTCGCGTCTTCCACCGACCTCATCAACTGGACGCAGGTCGCTTCCGACAACCAGCCGCAGGTGCTCTACGGCAACGAGATGATGAACGGTTCGTATTCCTCCTTCCCGGCGGCGATCGCGGATACCGTCAATCTGGTGCGCCCTACGGCGAGCGGAAGCAGCGCCGTCACGACCACATGGGCGCCCGACGTCGAATATTACAACGGCAAATATTATATGTACTATTCGCTGACGAAGGCGTTCGGCAGCCGCGAATCTGCAATCGCACGCGTGGAAGCGGACAGCGTGACGGGGCCCTACAGCAACAATGTCCGGATCGTGGACAGCATGGGCGGCGGCGGTTCCGATCCCAACTGCATCGATCCCGAGTTGTTCTATGACAAGGACGGAAAACTTTGGATGGTCTACGGCTCCTTCTTTGGCGGGATCTATATCAAAGAACTGTACAATGAGGGCGAAAGTTGGGGGCTTCCCAAGGAAGACGGTTACGGAACGCGTCTTTGGGGAAATAACTCTTCCAATATGGAAGGTCCGTTTATCTTCTACAACGAAGCGACCGACTATTATTATCTGATGACCAGCCACGGTGATCTGAATACGGTATACAATATGCGCGTTGCGCGCAGCAAAAATCCGGACGGTCCCTATGAAGACATCACCGGTGCTGAAATGGCGGGAAATGCGCAGGGCGGAAACAAGCTCGCAGGCAACTACGTCATGGGCGAGGCCTATTCGGGCGCGGGATATGCCGCGATCGGGCACAATTCCGTCGTTGAGGTGGACGGCGAATACTTTGTCGTTGCGCATGCCCGCCGCCAGAGCGGTTCGGGCAACAGTGTAACGGCAGGGCACAATCTCTATGTCTTCCAGCTCTATTTCAATGAGGACGGCTGGCCCGTGATGAATCCCAACCGCTATGCGGGCGAATCGCTCGGCACGGGCATGACTGCCGAAAAACTTGCGGGAACGTACGACGTCGTCGTGCATTCCGAAGGCACGACCGTCAACTTTGTGCAGTCGGTCGCCTATACGTTCAATGCGGACGGCACGATCACGGACGCGCAGGAAGCGAATGTCGGCACGTGGGCGCTGAGCGAAGATTATTATGTGACGATCACGCTCGGCAGCGGCGATTCCGCAGTCGCCTATAAAGGCGTTGCAACGCCCTGCTGGGACATGTACGTGCGCGATTACACGCAGCAGTTTGCGACCTTCAGTTTCACGGCGACGTCGTCTGCAGGGCGCAGCCTGTGGGCGGTCGGTACAACGGCAAAGACCTGATCGGTCATAACGACGGAGGGGCGGGCGGAATAAGCCCGCCCCTTTTTCAAAAACGGCATTTTGCGGGAATCCTGTCGGGGGACGGGCGCAAAGCCGACCGAAAAGCCCAATGGAACCGCCGCGCTGCGGCAGAAAAGGAGAACAAGCGATGGCGCTCAAATATCCGAAAAATCCAAGATTCAACAAATTACAGATGCGTTCACCCGATTATATGACGTGGCAGGAGGGCTGCGCGCACGATCCTTCTCTGCTCGAATGGGAGGGGAAGTTCTACGCCTATTCAACGGACACATTCGGCGCGCCGGGCGGCTATCAGATCCGCGTGAGCGACGATCTGATGCATTGGGAGTATGCCGGCTCTGCGTTTGCGCTCGAAGGCTCGGCGCCCTATTATAAAAAGGGAGAGGGCAGGGGCAAATACGGCAACCTGCAGGCGGCGTTCGACTGGTGCGTCACCGATCAGCGGGAAGTCGGCTACGGGATCTGTACCCGCACGGACGGCGCCATGTCCTTTTGGGCGCCCCACTGCGTCCGCGGAACGGACGGAAAATTCTGGCTTTACTTCTGTCTGACCGGCTATTTCGGCGGTTCGAAGTCCTGTATCGGGCTGGCAAAATCGGACAGCCCGCTCGGTCCCTTTGTCTGCGAAGGACTGATCGTACAGTCTCCCGCAGGGTGGCGGACGCCCAATGCGATCGATCCGCAGGCGCTCTTTGCAGAGGACAGGCTCTGGCTCGTCTACGGCTCTTACGGGCTGGGGCTGTACCTGCTCGAGCTCGATCCCGCCACCGGGCTGCGCAAAGACGGGTTCGTCTATGCGGATTTTGCCGCAGGCAAGGTCTCGTTCGGCGATTATTACGGCACCCACCTGGCGAGCGGTTCGCTTGAGGGCGGCGTCCTGCACTATGAAAGGGACGTTCCGGTTCTGGAAAACGGGCAATGGACAAAAAAGAACTATTACTATCTGATGTGTTCGTTCGGTTCGCTTTCCTCCGCCTACAACATGCGGTGCGCGCGCAGCGAAACGCCCGAAGGTCCCTATACGGACGTCAACGGAAATCCCGTCGTCTGCTCTACCGACATCGGCACGGGCAACAAGATGCTCGGCTCCTTCCGCTGGGAAAACGATCCCGTGGACTATTTCTGCCCCGGTCACAACGACATGTTCGTGACGTCCGCGGGCGTGCGGCTCATTGCCTATCACTGCCGCACCAACTATTTCATCGACAAAAAACTTTCCCGTTCCAACAACTTCCACTATCTGTATCTCGGGCAGTTCGATTACAATTCGGACGGATGGCCCGTCATGAATGCCAACCGCTATGCGGGGGAAGAGCTGCAGGACGTGACGGACGAAGAACTGCTCAACATTACGGCAGGCAAGTTTGAGGCCGTCCTCTTCCGGCAGGGCGTGGAGACGGCGGAAGCAAAGCGCGTCGTTCTGCGCAAGGACGGCACGCTCGACGGCGCCTACAAGGGCAGGTGGAAGATGTATGGTTCGCGCTATATCTCCATTGAGACGCAGGGAGATGAATTTTCGGGCGTGGTGATGCCCGCGTGGATCGACCATCAGAGCGTCGCGGGGCTTACCGTCACGGCAATGGGGCGGCGCAGCGGCATGGCGCTGCTGCTGAACAGCACGTATCAGATCTGATCCCGGCAAAACAAATACGCCGCCGCGCAGAAAGTACCTGCGCGGCGGCGTACGTCTATACATCTGTCTCTTATACACATCTGACGCTGCCGACGAATAGCCTTGTGTAG
>URHP01000022.1 GCA_900547645.1 uncultured Eubacteriales bacterium | reverse complement strand
TATGTATAATCAGTGTATATTTTCAAATCATTTCCAATAATATGCAAAAAATATAAAAAATCTTCGGAAACGGGGGCGCAATCGCTTGACTTGCGCCCCCGCGCTCTGTATAATGGCATATGAAAAAATTCAAGCGAGGAATTTTCAAATGGAAAAGAAGATCAAAAAGGTGGTTCTTGCGTACTCGGGCGGACTTGATACCTCCATCATCATCCCGTGGCTCAAGGAAAATTACGATAACTGCGAGGTCATTGCCGTCTCCGGGGACGTCGGACAGGGAACGGAACTGGACGGACTGGAGGAAAAGGCAAAGAAGACGGGCGCGTCCAAACTCTATGTGCTCGATCTGAAGAAGGAATTTGTCGAGGACTATATCTTCCCGACCATGCAGGCAGGCGCCGTCTATGAGGACAAATATCTGCTCGGCACGTCGTTTGCGCGTCCCGTCATTGCAAAGGCGATCGTGGACATCGCCAAGAAAGAGGGCGCCGACGCGATCTGCCATGGCTGCACGGGCAAGGGCAACGATCAGGTGCGTTTCGAACTGACGATCAAGGCGTTCGCGCCCGAAATGACGATCATCGCACCCTGGAGGATCTGGAACATCAAGAGCCGCGAAGAGGAGATCGAATACGCGGAAGCGCACAATATTCCCCTCAAGATCAACCGCGAAACCAACTATTCCAAGGACAAAAACCTGTGGCACCTTTCGCACGAAGGGCTTGACCTCGAGGATCCGGCCAACGAGCCGCAGTATGAAAAAGAGGGATTCCTGGAGATGGGCGTTTCTCCCGTGCAGGCGCCCGATCAGGTGAGCTACGTCACGATTCACTTTGAAAAGGGCGTTCCCACCGCGGTGAACGGCAAGAAGATGGGCGCGGTCGAACTTGTGGAGACGCTCAACAAGATCGGCGGGGAAAACGGCGTCGGGCTTGCCGACCTTGTGGAGAACCGTCTCGTCGGCATGAAATCGCGCGGGGTGTATGAAACGCCCGGCGGCACCATCCTCTACGAAGCGCACAGGCTGCTCGAGACGGTCTGTCTCGATAAGGCGACCATGCACTACAAGCAGCTCGTTGCGGTCAAGTTCGGCGAGATGGTGTACGACGGTCAGTGGTTCACGCCGCTACGGGAGGCGCTCTCGGCGTTTGTGAGCAAGACGCAGGAGACGGTGACGGGCGACGTAAAGCTGCGCATCTATAAAGGCAACGTCACGAACGCCGGCATCACTTCTCCCTATTCTTTGTACAGCGAAGAGATTGCCACGTTCTCGGACGACGGCGGGGCGTATTCGCAGAAGGATTCGGAGGGCTTCATCAATCTGTTCGGTCTTCCCATCAAGGTCAAGGCGCTGCTCGATCAGAAAAAACTCAAGTAAAACGGCGCGGCGGATCGTTTCATGTTTCAAGTATTTATTGACGGGAGTGCGGGGACAACAGGTCTCCGCATTCGTGAAATGTTGGAAAAGCGGCTGGATATTTCGCTTATTACGCTGCCCGAATCGCTGCGCAAGGACGTCTCTGCGCGCAAAGACGCGCTGAACAGTGCGGACGTCGCCTTTCTCTGCCTTCCGGACGATGCCGCCCGCGAAGCGGCGGCGCTTGTGGAAAACAAAGATACGGTCGTGATCGACGCGTCCACCGCGCACCGCACGCACCCGGATTGGGCGTACGGGTTTCCCGAACTCTCCGCGCAGCACCGCGCGCGGATCCGGTCGGGAAAGCGCATCGCCAATCCCGGCTGCTATGCGAGCGGTTTCATTGCGCTCGTCTATCCGCTGATCCGTGCGGGCGTCGTCGCGCCCGATTATCCCTTTGTCTGCCACGCCGTCAGCGGATATTCCGGCGCGGGGAAGAAGGGGATCGCGGAGTACGAGGCGGCGGACCGTCCCGCGGGGTATGATACGCCCCGCCTGTATGCGCTCTCGCTCATGCATAAGCATCTGCCGGAGATGAAGGAAGTGTGCGGCCTGGCGCGTACGCCCGTGTTCAACCCGTATGTGTGCGATTATTATTGCGGCATGACGGTCAGCGTTCCGCTCTTTGTCGATCTGATGCAGAAGCCGCTCGGTGCGGAGCAGTTGGAAGAGCTGTACCGTGCGCATTATGCCGGTCAGCGATTCGTATGGGTGGGCAAGGAACCGAGCGGGTATGTCTCAGCCAACACGCTGAACGGGACAAACGGGCTGGAGATCCTGGTCAACGGAAATACCGAGCGCATTCTGCTCACTGCGCGGCTGGATAACCTCGGGAAAGGCGCTTCCGGCGCCGCGATTCAGAATATGAATCTTGCGCTCGGGCTTGACGAAGGCGTTTCATTGTGATATAATAGCAAGGATAAGACTATGCTGAAAGAGATTGCGGGCGGCGTATGCGCGCCCAAGGGATTCAAGGCAAACGGGATCCATTGCGGGATCCGGAAAAATAAGATCAAGAAAGATCTTGCGCTCATCGTGTCAGACGTGCGCTGCGATACGGCTTGCGTCTATACGACCAACCTCGTCAAGGGCGCGCCCATCCTCGTCACCCAAAAGAATGTGGCGGACGGCTATGCGCAGGCGGTCATTGTCAACAGCGGCAATGCCAATACCTGCAATGAAGGCGGCGTACAGATCGCGGAGGGCATGTGCGCGCTCGTGCAGGCAAGCACGGGCATTCATGCCGGGGACGTGGTGATCGCATCGACGGGCGTCATCGGACAAAAACTTTCGCTGGAGCCCATCGAAAACGGGATGGCAGAGCTTGTTGCAGGGCTGGGCGATAACAGCGATGCGGCGGCGGAAGCCATCATGACGACGGATACGGTCAAAAAACAGATCGCGTTTTCCTTCACTGCAGGCGGCAGAGAATGCCGGATCGGCGCCATCTGCAAGGGCGTCGGCATGATCTGCCCCAATATGGCGACCATGCTCATGTTCGTCACTACGGATGCGGCGATCTCCTCCGAGATGCTGCAAAAGGCGCTTTCGGCGGACGTAAAGAAGTCGCTCAACATGCTCTCGGTGGACAGGGATACTTCCACTAATGATACGTTCTGTATCATGGCGAGCGGACTTGCGGGGAATGCGCGGATCACCGAACCGAACGCGGACTACCGCGCTTTCTGCAGGGCGCTGAACGCCGTGACGACCGCCATGTGCCGCAAACTTGCCGCGGACGGCGAAGGGGCTACCAAACTGATCGAATGCCGCGTACAGGGTGCAAAGAGCCTGAAGGACGCGCGCCTTGCGGCGAAAGCGGTCGTCTCGTCCGATCTTGTCAAGGCGGCAATGTTCGGCGCGGACGCCAATTGGGGACGGGTGCTGTGTGCGCTCGGCTATTCGGGTGCGAAGCTCGATCCGGACAGGATCGGCGTGACCTTCCGCTCGGCGGCGGGCGAAGTCGCCGTCTGCGAAAACGGACGCGGCGTTGCATTTTCCGAAGAGGGAGCCAAACAGGTCCTTTCGGAAGGGGAGATCGATATTTGCGTCTCGCTCGGCGACGGCAATTACCGCGCGACGGCGTGGGGCTGCGATCTGACCTATGACTATGTAAAGATCAACGGAGATTACAGAACGTGATCGGAAAAGAAGCACAGGCAGAATTTCTCCTGGAGGCGATGCCTTACATCGAGAAATATCAGAATAAGATCCTGGTCGTAAAATACGGCGGAAACGCCATGACGGACGACGGCCTCAAACAGCTTGTCATGCGCGACATGACGCTTTTGCGCTTCGTCGGCATCAAAGTCGTGTTGGTGCATGGCGGCGGTCCCGAAATTTCACAGACACTCAAGCGCATGGGCATCGAGTCCCGCTTTGTGGGCGGACTGCGGTATACGGATGAAGAGACGGCGGAAGTCGTGCGCATGGTGCTCGCGGGCAAAGTCAACAAGAGCCTTGTGCATATGCTCGGCGCCATGGGCGCGCGTGCGATCGGTATTTCGGGGATCGACGGCAATCTTCTGAAGTGCAGCAAAGAGAGCGAAGAACTCGGCTTTGTCGGAAAGATCGATCGGGTCGATACGCATATCCTGACGAGCTGTCTGGATGCGGGCTATCTTCCCGTTGTTTCCACCGTCGGATACGATGACGATGGCAACATTTATAACGTCAACGCCGATACGGCGGCTTCTGCGATCGCGGGCGCGCTCAAGGCGGAGAGCCTCATCCTCATGACAGATGTGCGCGGGCTGCTCCGTTCGCGCGACGATGAGAGCAGTCTCATTAAAAAAGTGTATGTTTCCGATATTCCTTCGCTTATCAAGGAAGGCGTTATTTCGGGCGGCATGATCCCCAAGGTGCAGTGCTGCCGCGACGCGATCCGAAACGGCGTAGGGCGCGTGTTCATCACGGACGGAAGAGTCAAACATTCCATATTGCTCGAGCTTCTCTCGGATGAGGGGCTGGGTACGATGTTCGTAAAAGGTGACTGATTTTTTCAGGCACCCATTTTTACGATTATAAGGAGTATCATGGATTTTCAGAAGATCAAAGAGCTGGACGGCGAATATCTTGCCAAAACGTACGCCCGCTATCCCGTGGCGCTCGTCGGCGGCAGGAATGCGACGCTTGTGGACAGCGAAGGGAAAGAATATATCGACTTCGGTGCGGGGATCGCCGTCAACATTTTCGGCGCGAACGACGAAGCGTGGAAGGCGGCGGTCATCGAGCAGCTCGGAAAGATCCAGCACGTGAGCAACTATTATTATGCGGAACCGCAGGTGCGGCTTGCGGAAATGCTCTGTAACCGGACGGGTGCCAAACGTGTGTTTTTCTCCAATTCGGGCGGAGAAGCAAATGAATGCGCCCTGAAGGCAGCGCGTAAATATTCGTTTATGAAGTACGGAGCGGGCAGAAGCCGCATCGTTTCGCTCAAAAACAGTTTCCACGGGCGGACGCTGTTCACGCTCACCGCAACGGGACAGGACGAATTCCATCGGTATTTCGGTCCCTTCGTGCCGGACGTTTCCTATGCCGCGCCGGAGATAAACGACGTGATCCGCGTCGCAGGGAAGGATACCTGTGCCGTGATCATCGAATGCGTGCAGGGGGAGAGCGGCGTCAATGCGCTTCCGCAGCCGTTTGTCGGCGCGCTTTCCGCATGGTGCGCGGAAAACGACGTGCTGCTCATCTGCGACGAGGTGCAGTGCGGCAACGGCAGAACGGGCACGCTGTATGCCTATGAGCAGTACGGCATTACGCCCGACATCGTGACAACGGCAAAGGGGCTTGCCGGCGGGCTTCCCATCGGCGCATGTCTCTTCTTCGGGCGTGCGGAAAATGCTTTTTCGGCGGGCGATCACGGTTCCACATTCGGCGGAAATCCCGTTTCCTGTGCGGCGGCAGTCAATGTGATCGGCCGTCTGACGGAGGAATTTTTGCTGGAAGTGCAGGGAAAAGCCGCCTATATGCGCGCAAAGCTCAAGGGCTTTGACGGCGTAAAGGCGGTCACGGGGCTGGGACTGATGATCGGTCTCGAGCTGGAGAAAAATTCCAAGCAGGTGGCGGCGGAGTGCCTTGCAAAGGGGCTTCTCGTTCTCACCGCGCACGAGCGGCTGCGCATCGTTCCGCCGCTGACCATCACGAAGACGGAGATGGACGAGGGGTTGTCCATCCTGAAAGAGGTATTGAAATGAAACATTTGCTGAAACTTGCCGATCTTTCCCGCGAGGAGATCTTATCCGTCCTCAATCTTGCGGATCAGCTCAAATATGAGCGCAAACACGGCGTATTCAAGGACTATCTGAAGGGCAAAAAGCTCGGCATGATCTTCCAGAAGGCGTCCACGCGGACGCGCGTTTCCTTTGAGGTGGGAATGTATGAGCTGGGCGGCAACGCGCTCTTTCTTTCCAACCGCGATCTGCAGATCGGCAGAGGCGAGCCCGTGCAAGACACGGCGCGCGTACTCTCGCGCTATCTCGATGCCATCATGATCCGTACGTTTGCGCAGAGCGAGGTGGAGGACCTCGCAAAATACGGTTCCATTCCGGTCATCAACGGACTGACGGACTATTGCCATCCCTGTCAGGTGCTGGCAGACCTTATGACCATCCGCGAAAAGAAGGGTGCGTTCAAGGGACTGAAGATGTGCTTTATCGGCGACGGCAACAACATGGCAAATTCGCTGATGGTGGGCGCGGTCAAAACGGGCATGTCCTTTGCGATCGCCTGTCCCGAGGGATATGAACCGGATGCGCAGCTCATGGCATGGGCGAAGGAGAACGGTTCGTTCGCGCTGACGCGCAGCGTGGAGGAAGCGGCTGCGGATGCGGACGTCGTGTATACCGACGTCTGGGCGTCCATGGGACAGGAAGAGGAGAAGGCAAAGCGCGAAAAGGCATTTGCGGGATATCAGGTGAACGACGCGGCGATGCGCGCCGCAAAGTCCGACGCGATGGTCCTTCATTGTCTTCCCGCGCACCGCGGCGAGGAGATCACCGCGGAGGTGTTCGAAGCGCACGCCGATGAAATTTTCGAAGAAGCGGAAAACAGACTGCACGCACAGAAGGCGGTGCTGTGCAAAGTCATGAAATAAAGCGGAAGGAGAACATATGTACAAGAAAGTCTATCTCACGCTGGAGAACGGCAAGGTGTTCGAGGGATATTCCTTCGGCGCGGACAGGGAGGTGATCGGCGAGCTCGTCTTTACGACGGGCATGACGGGCTATATCGAGACGCTCACCGATCCGAGCTATTACGGGCAGATCGTCACGCAGACTTTCCCGCTCATCGGCAATTACGGCGTGATCCTGTCCGACAGGGAGAGTAAAAAGTGCTGGCTGACCGCGTACGTTGTCCGCGAGAAGTGCGACGCGCCCTCCAATTTTCGCTGTGAGATGACGCTTGAAGCGTTTTTGAAAGAGCAGGACATCCCCGCCGTGTTCGGCGTGGACACGCGCGAACTGACGCGGATCGTCCGCGAAGCGGGCGTGATGAACGCGGCGATCACCTTTAAACCGCTCGCCGATCTTGCGGCACTCAAGACCTATCGCGTGAAGGACGCGGTCAAGGCGGTCTCTTCGGGCGAAGTGCGTACTTCGGGCGAAGAGGACGGACCCCGCGTCGTACTCTATGATTTCGGAGCGAAGCAGAACATTGTGCGCGAACTTGTGCGCCGCGGCTGCCGCGTCATGGAGGTCCCTGCGACTTATACGGCGGAACAGGCGCTTGCGCTCGATCCGGACGGGATCATGCTGACGAACGGCCCGGGCGATCCTGCCGAAAATGTGGAAGTCGTTGAAAATATCCGCAAGCTGATCGGAAGGAAGCCTATCTTCGGGATCTGCCTCGGACATCAGCTCTTTGCGCTTGCCATGGGCGGACAGACGCGCAAGATGAAGTACGGGCACCGCGGCGCCAATCAGCCTGTCAAAGATCTTTCCACGGGGAAGGTCTTCATCTCTTCGCAAAACCACGGCTACGAGGTCGTGAGCGATTCCGTCAAGGGAATGGGCACGCTGACGTTTGTCAATGCCAACGACGGCACTTGCGAGGGCGTCGATTATCCTGAGGTGAACGCGTTTACGGTACAGTTCCACCCCGAGGCATGCGGCGGTCCGCATGACGCCAATTTCTTGTTCGACCGCTTTATCGCCAATATGCAGAAGGAGAAGAGAAATGCCGAAGAGAAGTGATATTAAGAAAGTACTTGTGATCGGATCCGGTCCCATTGTCATCGGTCAGGCGGCGGAATTCGACTATGCGGGCGCGCAGGCATGCCGCGTTTTGAAGGATGCGGGCGTCAACGTCGTCCTCTGCAACTCCAATCCCGCCACGATCATGACGGATAAAATGCTGGCGGACGAGATCTACCTCGAACCGCTGACGGAGGACAGCCTCAAGCGCATCATCATCAAGGAACGCCCCGACTCCCTGCTCGCTTCGCTGGGCGGACAGACGGGGCTTACCATGGGCTGCAAGCTCGCCAAAGAGGGTTTCCTTGACGAGTGGGGCGTCAAACTCATCGGCACCAAGCTGGATGCGATCGACCGCGCCGAGGACAGAGAGCTGTTCAAGGAAACGATGGAGAAGATCGGTCAGCCCGTCGTTCCCTCCGATATTGCCTATACGGTGGACGAGTGCGTCGCCGTTGCGGACAAGCTCGGCTATCCCGTCATCGTGCGTCCTGCGTTTACGCTGGGCGGCGCGGGCGGCGGCGTCGCGCACGACGAGGAGGAACTTCGGCTCATTTCGCACAACGGGCTCATGCTGTCTCCCATCACGCAGGTCCTGATCGAAAAATATATCGGCGGCTGGAAGGAGATCGAGTTCGAAGTGCTGCGCGACAGCGCGGGCAATGTGATCACGGTCTGTTCGATGGAGAATTTCGATCCCGTCGGCATTCACACGGGCGATTCCATCGTCGTAGCGCCCTGCCTCACGCTCTCCGATAAGGAATATCAGATGCTGCGTACGGCGTCGCTCAACATAATCACCGAACTCGGGATCGAGGGCGGCTGTAACTGTCAGTTCGCGCTTCATCCGGACAGCTTCGAGTACGCGGTCATCGAAGTCAATCCGCGTGTGTCCCGTTCGTCCGCGCTTGCAAGTAAGGCGACGGGCTATCCCATTGCGAAGGTCGCGACCAAGATCGCGCTCGGTTACACGCTTGACGAGATCCGCAACGACGTGACGGGCAAGACGTACGCTTGCTTCGAGCCCGCGATCGACTATGTCGTCGTCAAACTTCCCAAGTGGCCCTTCGATAAGTTCCTGTATGCCGGGCGCGCGCTCGGCTCCAGAATGAAGGCGACGGGCGAGGTCATGGCGATCGGCACTTCGTTCGAGCAGGCGATCATGAAGGCGGTACGCGGTGCGGAGATCGGGCTGGATACGCTCAACCATTCCAAATTCGAACCGATGGATGCGCAGCAGCTCCGCACCGAGATCGGCAAAATGACGGACGAGCGTCTGTTTGCCGTCTATGCCGCGATCAAGAAGGGGATCCCGATCGAAGAGATCTATGCCGTGACCAAAATCGACGAATGGTTCCTTTGCAAACTCAAAAATCTTGCCGATTATGAGGCGTCGATCACAGGTAAAAAGCTGTCCCGCGCGCAGTATTTGGAGGGGAAACGGCTTGGTTATCCCGATAAGGCGCTTGCCCGCTTCTCGGGCGAAAAGCTGCCGGCGCACCGCCGTGCCGTATTCAAAATGGTGGATACCTGCGCCGCGGAATTCGCGGCAAAGACGCCGTACTTCTATTCGACATACGACGAACCCGACCATGACGAAGCGCTCCCGTTCGTAAAGAACAGCACGAAAAAGCGCATTGTGGTCATCGGCTCCGGACCGATCCGCATCGGACAGGGCATCGAATTCGACTATTCCTCCGTCCACTGCGTCTGGACGCTCAAAGAGCTGGGTTACGAGGTCGTCATCATCAACAACAATCCGGAGACGGTCTCTACCGACTTCGATACGGCGGACCGTCTGTATTTTGAGCCGCTCACGCCGGAAGATGTACAGAACGTGCTCGACGTGGAAAAGCCTTACGGCGTCGTCATTACCTTCGGCGGGCAGACGGCGATCAAGTTGTGCGGCTATCTCGACAGGTCGGGCGCGCGCATCCTCGGCACGAGTGCAGATTCCGTGGATATGGCGGAGGACAGGGAGCGCTTCGACGAGCTTCTGGAACAATTCCATATCGCCCGTCCGAAAGGGCTCACCGTCATGACGAAGGAGGAAGCGCTCGCCGCCGCCGAAAAGCTCGGCTATCCCGTGCTGCTGCGTCCTTCCTACGTCATCGGCGGTCAGAACATGACCATCGCCTTTACGGAGAACGATATTTCGCGCTACATGGACGTCATCCTTGCGCAACATATCGAAAACCCCGTGCTCTGCGATAAATATCTGATGGGCAGCGAGCTGGAAGTAGACGCCATTTCCGACGGCGTGGACGTGCTCATTCCCGGGATCATGCAGCATATCGAGCGCGCGGGCGTACACTCGGGCGACTCCATCGCTGTGTATCCGCCCTATCATCTGAGCGATGCGATGCTGGAAAAGATCGTGGATATATCCACAAAGCTTGCGCTCTCGCTGAAGACGAAGGGGCTGATCAACATTCAGTACCTCATCTATCAGAATCAGCTCTACGTCATTGAAGTTAATCCGCGCGCATCGCGCACCATTCCCTATATTTCCAAGGTCACGGGTGTGCCGATGGTGGAGCTTGCAACCAAGATCATGGTGGGCGCAAAGCTCAGAAAGCTCGGTTACGGCACGGGGCTGTATCCCAATTCGCCGTACGTCGCCGTCAAGGTTCCCGTGTTCAGCTTCGAGAAGCTCAATGACGTCAATTCGCAGCTCGGACCCGAGATGAAGTCGACGGGCGAAGTTTTGGGCATCGGAAAGACCATTGAAGAAGCGCTCTTCAAAGGTCTTGTCTCCGCGGGCTTCAAAATGTGTCACCCGACCAAGGAAAAGCCCGTCGGCGTATACTTTACCGTCAACGATCAGGATAAGTTCGAGATCGTGTCCATCGCAAAGAAGTTTGCCGATCTCGGCTGCAATCTCTATGCGACGGCGGGGACAGCCAAAGTCATTTCCGAACTCGGCATCGACGTCACGGTGGTTGACCGCCTGAAGGCGACCAAGCAGGTTTCCGGGCTCATGGACGAGGGTAAGATCGACTATATCATCTATACCGGAAAGACGGACGTCGATTCCATTGCCGACTATATCGAACTGCATCACCATGCCATTTTGCTGGGGATCACCGTGCTGACGTCGCTGGATACGGCGAATGCTCTGTGCGACATCATTGCAAGCAAGTTCACCGAATATAACACCGAGCTTGTGGACATCAACAATCTGCGCACGAAGAAGACGGAACTTGCCTTTACAAAAATGCAGTCCTGCGGGAATGACTATATCTATTTTGAAGATCTGGAAGGCAAGATCACCTGCCCCGAATCGCTTGCCATCAACTTTGTGGACAGGCATTACGGCATTGGCGGGGACGGGATCGTGCTCATCGAGCGCTCTGATGTTGCAGATGCCAGAATGCGCATCTTCAATCAGGACGGCAGCGAGGGGCAGATTGCCGGAAACGCCATCCGCTGTGTTGCGAAATACCTCTATGAAAAGGGCATCGTCAAAAAACCGAGCATGTCCATCGAGACGATGAGCGGCGTCAAAGAAGTCAAGGTGTATTCCTTCGGCGGCGTCGTGACTTCGGCGAGCGCCGATCTTGGTACGGTGGAACTGCGCGGCGAGTGCATCCCGTCCGTATGGAAGGGGGAAAGGGTCGTCAATCAGCCCATGGAGATCGACGGGAAGACCTATCACGTCACGCTCGTCAATCTCGGTAATCCGCACTGCGTCATTTTCTGCGATAAGGTGGACGACGTCCCCGTTTCGACGCTCGGACCGCGCATCGAAAACAGCGAATACTTCCCCGCCAAGACGAATGTGGAATTTATCCGTGTCGTCAATGAGAGCACGGTGAAAATGCGCGTCTGGGAGCGCGGCAACGGCGAGACGTGGGCGTGCGGAACGGGTGCGGCTGCCGCGGCGGTTGCATGCGTGCTCAACGGTCTGTGCAAGGCGGACACCGACATCACCGTCAAAGTGAAGGGCGGCGACCTGTTCGTGCGGTATAATTCCGAGGACGGACACGTCACGCTGACGGGCAACGTCGAAAAAATTTATGAGGGCACGGTGGAGTTCTGATGGCGCGCTCTGCATTCTATGAAGAGAGCGCCGTATCGACGCGGGAGAAGTCGGAACGCAGGATGTACCAGGTCTTCCACATTGCGAGCATTGTCGTATTGGTCATCGCGGCGTTCCTTGTGCTGCTTTCGCTCACGTTTGTTCCCGGCATCATCAGCGATCCGGAACTGACGGGAACGGAAAAGGCGGTCAATCTGGTCGTTTGGTTTCTTCCCATTTTGATGCTGGTCGGATTTTTCTTCCTGTTCCGCCATATCAAGCGAAAAAATAACCTCAGCTTTGACTATACATTCGTGGAAGACGAACTCCGCGTCACCAAGGTATTCAACGGGAAGTCGCGCAAGCATCTGCACACGTTCAAGGCTGATCAGATCCTGAAGATCGGATATGTTGAAAATCCATCCTTTGAGCGGACTGTGGCGGGACTGCAGGGGAAAAAGGCGGTCCCGCTCACGCCGAACAATGAACCGGCTGAAGGGAAAATCTTTATTTATCTGCTCTATTCTTCGTCAATCGAAAAGAGAGTGTACGTGCTTGAGTGCAGAAAGGAATTGCTGGAATATCTCGTCTTTGCGGCGGGACGGAATAAGTTTGAAAGACAATGATCTATCTTGACAATGCTGCGACGACGCGCCCCCTCGACGGGGCGCTTGCGCATGCAGAACATTTTTTGAAGGAATGCTATTATAATCCGTCGGCGCTCTATGGGGGCGGAGCGGAAGCGGGCAGGCTTCTGTCGGAAGCGCGTTCTTATCTGATTGCGCAGATCGCGGATCCTGCGCAGTTTTCCCTTGTCTTCACGTCCTGCGGGACGGAGGCGGATAACCAGGCGATTTTTTCTGCGGCGCGGCGCGGCAACGCCGTGACGACGCAGGGGGAGCATGCCGCTGTCTTTGAAAGCTATAAAGAACTGAAAAACCGCGGTGTGGAGCCGCGCTTTGCACCGTTGCATGCGGACGGAAGCGTGGATGCGGACGCACTGCTGGAGTTGGTGGATGAAAAGACTGCGTTGGTTTCCGTCATTCATGTTTCCAATGAGACGGGCGCAGTCAACGATATTGCCGCGATCGCGCGCCGCGTCAAGGAAAAAAATCCGCGCGCCGTATTTTTCAGTGACGGCGTGCAGGCGTTCGGAAAGATCCCCGTGCGGCTGACCAAGGACATTGACCTTTATTCCGTCAGCGCGCACAAGATCGGCGGACTGAAAGGGACGGGCGCGCTTGTGCGCCGGAAGGGCTATGCGGGGCTTGCGCCCTATCTGCATGGGGGCGGACAGGAAAACGGGCTGAGAAGCGGGACGGAGAACGTGTTCGGAATCGCCTGCTTTGAATATGCCGCACGGGAAAAATTCAGCGCTTTGGAAGCGGACGCGCAGCGCATTGCGGCGGCTAAGGAACGGCTCTGGGAATTGCTCGACAAGCAAATGTTCACGCGTCTTTCTCCGAAGGACGGATCTCCCTATATTCTGACTGTATCCGCGGCCGGAAAGCGGGGCGAGACGCTGCAGAGAATGCTCTGGGACAGGGGCGTTGCCGTCGGAACGGGAAGTGCGTGCAATTCCAAAAAACCGCACAGCCGCGTGCTGCAGGCGTGCGGATATACGACTGACGTGCTGGACGGTGTGCTTCGCGTCAGTTTTTCGCCGCAGAACACGTCGGAAGACGCGGAACGTGCGGCATACGCCATGAACGATGCGGCGCGTGCCTTCGGAGGAAACTGAGTTGGAAAATATGGAAAAGGTCATCATCGTCCGCTATGCGGAGATCCATTTAAAGGGGAAAAACCGCGGGTATTTCGAGCGGGTTTTTTGCGTCAATCTCGAAAAAGCGCTAAAAGGACTGCGGCACGAATTGCGCCGCACGAGCGGGCGTTACCTTGTGGCGGCATTTGACGAACGGGATGCAGACGAGATCTGCGCGCGCATTTCGCGCGTGTTCGGCGTACACTCCTATTCCGTCGGGTACCGCGTTCCGAACGACTTGGAAAGCATTCTGGAGGCGGCAAAGATCGTCTGTCCGCGAAGCGGCACGTTCAAGGTGGATACCCACCGCGCCGATAAAAAATATCCCATGACTTCGCCCGAACTGAACGCCGAGGTGGGTGCGCGCCTGTTGGCGGCATTTCCTTCGCTCAAAGTCAATGTGCATGAACCGCAGGGCTGCGTGTATCTCGATATTCGCGAAGACGGTTCCGCGCTCGTGTTCGGTACCTTTGAAGAGGGCGTCGGCGGAATGCCAGTGGGGACGTCTTCGAAGGGGCTTCTGCTCATTTCAGGAGGCATCGATTCTCCTGTCGCCGGGTATATGATGGCAAAGCGCGGCATGGAAGTGGGTTATCTGCATTTTCACAGTTATCCGTATACCAACGAACAGGCAAAAGACAAAGTTGTGGAACTTGCGCGCATCCTTTCGCGCTATGCGGGCGGGGAGGAACTTTCAACCGTAAAAGTGACGCACATTCAGGAAGAGATCCACAAAAAATGTGCCGCGGAGCTCAATGTCACGCTCCTGCGCCGCTTTATGTTCCGTATCGCCGAGCGCGTCGCGCTTGCGCGGGGCGCGAAGTGCCTGATCACGGGCGAGAGCCTCGGGCAGGTCGCATCGCAGACCATGGAAGGGATCACTTCTTCGAATGCGGTTGTCACGCTGCCCGTGCTGCGTCCGCTGATCGGATTCGATAAAGAAGAGATCATTGTCCGCGCAAAGAAGATCGGGACGTTTGAAACGTCGGTGCTTCCCTATGAAGATTGCTGTACCGTGTTTCTGCCGGAGTATCCCGCGATCAAACCCAAACTCTCCTTTATCGAGGAAGAGGAGAAAAAGCTGGATATAGAGGGACTTGTTGCGGAGGCGCTTGCCACGCTCGAGCGCATTCCGCTGCATTGAGTGCGCCACCAATCGTCCGGGATGCTGCCCGCGGAGGGAAGCGTGACGGAGGGGAGCACAACGGGGGTTCCCGTGTGTTCTTTGTATTTCGGCAGGACGGTATAGACGTAAGTCTCTCCCGCCCGAACGGAATTGTCGCAGATGGTATTTCGGTATTTTCCGCAGTAGATCGTGGCTTTTTTGCCACGATTTTCTCTTATAATTTCATAATCATAGTACTCTGTCTGACATAATACTATTTTGACTGTGCCGTTTTGGACGCTGATGGCAGGCGTTTTGATGCTGGGGAGCGAATAGCGCGTGCTGACGGGAAGGGGCGGCGCGCTCAGACGGAAATACTCTTTCGGATCGGTATAGGGCGGCGCGGCGGGATCGGAGAGCAGAACGGTATGATCGGTTTCGTAGGCTTCCTTGTCGTAATGCAGCTCTGTCACGCCGTCGCATGCCGGAAAGGGAGAGGGCGCGCCGTCTTTGTAGAGCCCGCGCAGGATGCGGAGCGTTTCGTTTGCGGGAAGTCCGCCGCCGCTCGCCTGAACGGGCGTATAATCTTCGTTTCCCATCCATACGCCCACCACGTGATCGCGGGTGTAGCCGATGCAGTATGCGTCCGTATTTCCGGCGTCTGTTCCCGCGGTCCCCGTCTTGGCGCAGACGGGAAAGGGAAGGGATTTCAGTCTTTTTGCGGTGCCCTCCCGCGCTGTCGTCATGAGCATATCGTTGATCAGCCAGCTGACGTCCTCCGCGAAAACTTCTCTGCGGCGGACGTTTCGCTCGTAGAGGATCCTGCCTTTGCCGTCCGTCACGCGTTCGATTGCGGCGGATGGCGTAAAGGTCCCGCCGCTTGCAAATGTTGCATAGCCGTCCGCAAGGGCGGGCAGCGTAAAGCCCTTGCGCATGCCGCCAAGGGCGAGCGCGAGCGATCGGTCTGCATCGTCCACAGTGAGATTCATGCGGGCAAGGTAGTCCGCGCCGCGCGCAATACCGAGTTCATTCAGGATTTTTACGGCGGGAATGTTGACGCTGCGCGAAAGTGCGTGCCGTACGCTCATATATTCGCCTGTGGCTCCGCCGTAGTCGTCGGGAGAATATCCGCCGAAATCGGTGCGCGCGTCGAGGACGGGCGTTGCGGGATTGATGAGGTTTTCCTGGAGCGCGGGCGCATAGACGAGCAGGGGTTTGATCGTGGAGGCGGGGGAGCGTTTCGGCGTGCCGGCGGTGGAAGAGAGGGCGAGCAGGGCGTTTTGCGCATTGTCGCGCACGAGCGCGCAGAAATCGCTTTCGCAGTCGATGCAGTCAAGCGTTTCCTGCAGTTCGGGATCGTAGTATGTGAAAACTTCCAGCGCACCCCAGTCGCCCGATTTGGCATCGGGAAAGAGTTCTGCCAATTCTTCCAGGACGCATGTGAGATAGGCGTTTTGCGTCTGTTCCTGTGCGGGCTGCGCGGGAAGGGGCTCCTGCTGTGCGGCAAGACAGGCGTCTTCGGTCAGATATCCCTGCTCTTTCATGAGCCTGAGCACAAGATTGCGCCGCGAAAGGCAGAGCCCGGCGTCACGGAAGGGAGAATAGCGGTTGGGGGAGCGCACGATGGCTGCGAGCATGGCGCTTTCGGCTGCGTCGAGCGCTTCGGCGTGCTTTCCGAAATAAAATTGCGCGGCATTTTCGATCCCGAAGGCGCTGTGTCCGAAATAGATGGAGTTGAGGTAGAGTGCGAGGATCTGTTCTTTGGAGTAATGTTTTTCAAGGATACGGGCAAGTTTCAGCTCTTTGAGCTTGCGCTGAATGGTCTTTTCGCTCGAGAGATGCGTGTTTTTGATGAGCTGCTGTGAAATGGTAGATGCGCCTTCCCGAAAAGAAAAGCTGATGAGATTGTGCCACAGCGCGGCAAAAACACGGCGCGTATCGATGCCGCCGTGTTCGTAGAACCGCTTGTCTTCGACGGCGACGAACGCCTGCCCGACGTGTTCCGGCAGCGTCTCGAGCGCTGCATCGGTGCGGACGGATACGGGGATCTCTTCTCCGTATCGGTCGTACAGCCGCACACAGGCGGTGGACATTGTCAGCTTGTCGCGGTCGAGTCGGACGTTTGCGGTCACGCCGAGATAGTACAGGAGCATGGCGAGCAGAACGACGAGGACGATTCCGAGCGTAACGCCCGTGATTTTCAGTGCGCGTTTCATCGGATACAGTATGCGCGGCATGCGGAAAAATTCGCGGGATGCGTCCGCTTTTGTTGAAAATAACGCGGGTTTGTGTTATAATAATGTATCGGAGCAAATCTATGACACTTGCTGAGATCGTGCAAAAGAGCCGCCGCATCGTCTTTTTCGGCGGAGCGGGCGTCTCGACAGAGAGCGGGATTCCCGATTTTCGCAGCGAAGACGGGCTCTATCGCTTACAATATGACGTGCCGCCCGAGGTGATGCTGAGCGCGTCGTATTTTTATGCGCATCCCGAAGCGTTCTACCGCTTTTACCGCGACAAGATGCTGCCCCTTTGGGCAAAGCCGAATGCCGCGCACAAGAAACTTGCACAGTGGGAGCGTGCGGGCAGACTGCGTGCCGTCGTCACGCAGAACATCGACGGACTGCATCAGGCGGCAGGCAGCAAAACCGTGTATGAATTGCACGGGAGCATCCATGAAAATCGCTGTCTTTCCTGCGGGAGAAAGTTCTCGGCGGAAGAGATCGCGCGCAGCGAGGGGGTTCCACACTGTCCATGCGGCGGGATCGTCAAACCGTCCGTCGTTCTCTACGGCGAGCCGCTCGACGGCCGCGTCGTGGAGGGCGCGGTGAATGCGATCGCCTCGGCGGATACGCTCATTGTGGCGGGAACGTCGCTCACCGTCTATCCCGCGGCGTCTTTCGTCGATTTTTTCCGCGGGGACGATCTCGTGCTGATCAACCGCGACAGGACGCCTCTGGACGGCAAATGCACGCTCGTTTTACATGAAAATGTGGGAGAAGCGCTCGGCGCGCTTCCGTCCTTTCTCCCCGAAGAGGAACAGTCATGAAATATCATATCGTCACATACGGCTGCCAGATGAACGTCCACGAATCGGAAAAGATCGCGGGATTTCTGCGCGCGGCAGGGTACGCGGAAGAGAGCGGGATCGAAGAAGCGGACATTGTGGTGTTCAATACTTGCTGTATCCGCGAGAACGCGGAAAATCACGCGTTCGGAAATATCGGCGCGCTGAAAAAACTCAAGCGCCGGAAAAAGGGGATGCTGATCGCCGTAGGCGGCTGCATGGCGCAGGAACCCGGCAAGGCGGAGCTGCTCGTCAAAAAATTTCCCTTTATCGATATTGTGTTTGGTACGCACAACGTTGCCGAGTTGCCCGACCTTATAGAACGGAAAAAGCGGGAAAAGAAGATCGTTTCCCTGCTTGAGGACCGTGCCGAGACGGAGGACGGCGCGCAGCCCGTCCGTACCAGCTATCCCAACGCATGGGTAAATATCACGTACGGCTGCAACAATTTTTGCACGTACTGTATCGTGCCATATGTGCGGGGCAGGGAAAAGAGCCGCTCCGCCGCCGTCATTCTGGACGAAGTGCGCTCGTTGGTTGCGGCGGGGTATCGGGAGATCACGCTGCTCGGGCAGAATGTCAATTCCTACCGGGACGGCGAGACGGATTTCCCCGCGCTGCTCGACGCAGTGGCATCTGTGGAAGGGAAATTCCGCGTGCGGTTCATGACTTCGCACCCGAAGGATTTTTCTGCGCGGCTGGTCGCCGTCATGAAAAAGCATGATAAGATCTGCAATTTGCTGCACCTGCCTGCGCAGTCCGGTTCCAGCCGCGTTCTTGCGCTCATGAACAGGCGGTATACGCGCGAGCAGTATCTGGAAAAGATCGCGCTTCTGCGGGCGGAAATCCCGGGAGCGGAGGTGACCACCGATCTTATCGTGGGCTTCCCTACGGAGACGGAGGAGGACTTTGAACAGACGCTTTCTCTTGTGCGGGAAGCGGATTTTTCTTCGGCGTTCACATTTATTTATTCGCCGAGGACGGGGACCAAGGCGGCGCAGATGGACGGTCAGATCCCCGAAGAGGTTTCCAAGCGTCGCATCGCACGTCTCATCGAACAGGTCAACGAAAATACGCGCCGCAAAAGTGAAGCATATGTCGGGAAGACGATCGAAGTGCTGTGCGAGGATTATGATGCGAAGAAGGGGCTCTATCTCGGGCGGGAGCCGCTTGGCCGGATGGGGTACTTTGCCAGTGAGACCGATCGCATCGGGGAATTTGTACAGATGAAAGTGACGCGCGCAAACGGCGTGTCGCTCTACGGGGAATTGCTGTAACGGAGGAAACACAATGGGGCTTTCGCCGATGATGGAGCACTACCTCTCCATGAAGGAGAAGTATAAGGACTGCGTGCTCTTTTACCGTCTCGGGGATTTTTACGAGATGTTTTTCGATGACGCCGTACGCGTCTCCAAGCTGCTCGATCTGACGCTGACGGGCAGGGACTGCGGGCTGAAGGAACGTGCGCCCATGTGCGGTATTCCCTTTCATGCCGCCGATTCCTATATTGCCAAACTCGTTTCGCTGGGAGAACGCGTCGCCATCTGCGAACAGCTGACGGAGCCGACTGCGGGAAAGGGAATGGTGGAGCGCGACGTGATCCGCATCGTGTCCGCAGGAACGGTCATTGAGGAAAACCAGCTCGACGAAAAACGAAACAATTACATTGCATGCGCCTGCAAGACGGAGAACGGCTACGCGATGGCTTGGGCGGATATTACGACGGGCGAACTGTGCGCTTCCGAGGCGGGCGGGAAAGAGGGCGTGCTGTCCTCTTTGCTCAACCTCTCCGTGGCGGAAGTCATCTGCAATGACGCGCTCCTGCTTGAAATCAAGGACGATGCGGAGGCGCAGCGCGGCGCTTTGCCGCCCTTTTCCTGTTATCTTCCGCAGGCGTTTTTCCTGCCTGCGGCGGAGCGCGCCGTTCTCGAGCAGCTGAAGACGGCTTCGCTCGAGGCGCTGGGGCTGGAAGGGCGCCCTGCAATCGTCTGCGCCGTCGGCGCGCTTTTGGAGTATTTGCGCGAGACGCAAAAACACGCGCTCAGCAATATCAACCGCCTGCGGCTTGTAGATGCGAGCAAGAACATGTCGCTTGATGCGACTGCCGTGCGCAATCTCGAGATTCTGAAAAACAACGCCGAGGGCAAGAAGTACGGTTCTCTGCTGTGGCTTCTGGACAAGACAAAGACGGGGATGGGGGCACGGAAACTTGTCTCCATGCTCAGTGCGCCTCTTTTGGAAAAGCGTGAGATCGAACGCCGTCTCGATGCGGTGGAAGAGCTCTTTAAGGGAACGGTCGTGCGCATGGGGATCGCAGATATGCTTGGCGGCGTTCGTGACATCGAGCGTCTGACGGGGCGCGTATCTAACGGGAATATCCAGCCGCGGGACTGCCTTTTGCTTGCAAGCTCGCTCACAGCTGTGCCTAATCTCAAATTCCAGCTCACGGGGTTTTCTTCCGCGCTTCTGCGTGAAATTTCCGCGGAGCTTGTCGATACCGCGCCGATATGCAAATTGCTGGAGAGCGCCATCGCGCCCGAAGCGACCACGCTGAAGGAGGGAAATTATATCCGCCGCGGCTATAACGCGCAGCTGGACGAGCTTCGTGCGGTCAAGGATGACGGCAAGTCCCTTGTGCTGGAGCTGGAAACGCGCGAGCGCGAGCGCACGGGCATCCGCACGCTGAAGGTTGGCTTCAACCGCGTCTTCGGATACTATATCGAGGTCAGCAACTCTTTCAAAGATAAGGTACCCTATTCCTATGTACCCCGTCAGACGCTTGCGAACGGCGTCCGTTACACGACGGAGGAATTGAAGGAGCTGGAGGGGAAAATTCTGGGCAGCAGTGATGCGGCGAGCCGTCTGGAGGAGCATCTCTTCGGGGAGATCGTGCAGATGCTCGCCCGGAACATTCCCGTGTTCCAGCGGATCGCGGAAGCGGTCGCCATGCTCGACTGTCTCGTGTCCCTTGCGGCCGTCGCCAAGGAAAATAAGTATTGCCGTCCGGAGATCGCCGAGGACGGCGCGCTCGAAATTGAAGAGGGACGGCATCCCGTCGTGGAGGCGATCTCCAAAGAGCGTTTTGTCCCCAACGACTGCACGCTGGATAACGATGCATCGCGCACAATGATCATCACGGGACCCAACATGGCGGGAAAGAGTACCTATCTCAGGCAGGTGGCGCTCATCACGTTCATGGCGCAGGTTGGCTCGTTTGTGCCTGCCAAACGTGCGCGCGTGCCGCTGACCGACCGCATCTTTACGAGGATCGGCGCGAACGACAACCTCATTCTCGACAGAAGCACCTTCATGGTGGAGATGACGGAGGTCGCCAACATTCTGCGCAACGCTACGCCGAGGAGTCTGCTCATTCTCGATGAAGTCGGCAGGGGGACGAGTACGTTCGACGGATTGTCGATCGCATGGGCGGTCATTGAATATCTCACGCAGAACGTGCGCGCCAAGACGCTGTTTGCCACGCATTTCCATGAACTGACCGAACTCGAGGGCAAGCTGGAAGGGGTAAAGAATTATAAGATCGGCGTGCGCGAGATCGCGGGGAGCATTGTTTTTTTGAGAAAGATCGTGCGGGGAGGAGCTTCGCGCTCTTTCGGCGTGGAAGTTGCTGCGCTTGCAGGGGTGCCGGAGGAAGTCACTTCCCGCGCAAAAGTCATTCTGAAGGAATTGGAGCGCGGAGAAAAGAAGCGCATCCGCGAGCATGGGCAGCAGGTTGAGGAAGAGGAGCCCGCGGAAGAGCCGCTGCCCGATCTGCGGCAGGAACTGCGTGAGATCGACGCCAATCAGCTTACGCCCATGCAGGCGCTCGCGCTCATATCCGAATGGAAGGAGAAATATCAGTGAAAATCAATGTCTTGGCGCCGAACGTCTATAACAAGATCGCGGCAGGGGAGGTCGTGGACCGTCCGTATTCCGTCGTCAAGGAGTTGGTGGAAAACGCGATCGACGCGGGAGCGACGGAAATTTCCGTCGAGATCGAAAAGGGCGGCAAAAAGCGCATCCGCGTGACGGACAACGGAAGCGGTATTGCAAAGGAGGATCTTCCGCTTGCCTATTCCGCTCATGCGACGAGCAAGCTCAGGACGGCCGACGATCTGTTTTTCATTCATACGCTCGGATTCCGCGGCGAAGCGATCGCTTCCGTTGCGGCGGTCTCCCGTATGGAGATCGTTTCGCGCACGGCAGACGGGGAGGCGTACGTACTTTCCTGCGAGGGCGGTTCGCTCGGAGAGGTCCTGCCTGCGGCGGGGGCAAAAGGAACGGTCGTCACGGTAGACGATCTGTTTTTCAATGTGCCTGCGCGCTTGAAATTCCTCAAATCAGATGCGCAGGAGGAGGCGGACATCGGCAGCGTCATGGCGCGGTTTTTGCTGTCCCGTCCCGAAATTTCCTTCACATATATTGCGGACGGAAAGACAAAGTACCGTTCGTTCGGCGACGGGCTCTCTGCGGCGCTTGTTGCCGTGTACGGGGCGGATGCGCTTGCCAATTGCACCGAGATCCGCGCGGACAAACACGGGATAAAATTGCACGGATTTTTGGGGAACAGAAATTATTACAAGGCAAACCGCACCTATCAGAGCCTGTTCGTAAACGGGCGGTATGTCGTCAACCAGACGGTGGGCGCGGCGGTGACCAATGCCTATGCCAGCTATCTGATGAAGCGGCAGTATCCCTTCTATGTGCTATTTCTCGACGTCCCTCCCGAAGTGGTGGACGTCAACGTGCATCCGAACAAGGCGGACGTGCGCTTTGCCGACAATCAGATCATTTACGGAAGCGTTTATTCCGTTGTTTCTGCCGTTCTGGACGGAAATTCGCGGGCGCTCGAATATCTTGCCGTTCCGCCGAAAGCTCCCGAAAAACAGGCGCAGGAGAGGGAAACGGAGGATTCCGTGCCGATTGTTTTGCAGAACGGGGCGCGCGGAATGGCCGGAATGAGCTATGCGGAGGCGAAACGGGAACTTGCGTTTGACGTGACCATTCCTAAGGGAAATGAGCCGCGTTTTTTGGAAGAGGATGTCCGCATGGAAGTGCGTCAGCCGGCCGCGTTGCCTGCCGCTGTGTCCGAGACGCCCGCCGAAGACGCGTTTGAAGAGAACCGCAGGCTGCTTGCCGCACAGGCGGCAAAGGCAAGGCAGGAGCATATCGATCCGTCGGAACTCGTCTATAAGGGAGAATTGTTCCGCACCTATCTCATCTATGAGGCGGGAGACAGTGCGTATTTTATCGACCAGCATGCAGCGCATGAGCGGATCCTCTTTGACCGTCTGCAAGCCTCCTGGGAGGCGCGAGCGGTCTCGTCGCAGCCGATGCTGATCCCGTTTGTGCTCTCGCTCAACGGACAGGAGTTTGCCTTTCTCGAAAGAAATTTTTCCGTGCTGCGCGAGATCGGGTTTGAGATCGAGGAATTCGGCGATACGAGCGTGCGCGTTTCGGCGGTTCCCGCCGACCTGATGGGAATGGATCTGAATGCGTTTTTCGGGGACGTGCTTTCCTCGATGGAGAGTCTGCGCGCGATCCGTCTTTCGGAGATCCTGAAGGACAAATTGGCGACCGCTGCCTGCAAAGCCGCGGTGAAGGGCGGCGAGCGGCTTACGGAGGACGAAGTCCGTGCGCTTGTGGAACAGATGGGCGGCGATGTCGGGATGAAATGCCCGCACGGGCGTCCTGCCGTTGTCAAAATGAAAAAGAGCGAATTTGAAAAGCTCTTCAAACGCATCGTATGAAGATTCTTGCGATCTGCGGGGCAACCGCCTCGGGGAAAACGGCGCTTGCGGTCGAGTGTGCAAAGCGGCTGAACGGGGAAGTGGTTTCCTGTGACGCGCTGCTCGTCTACCGCGGTCTGAATATCGGCACGGCAAAACCGACGGCGGCGGAAATGGGCGGGGTTGCACATCATCTGATCGACGTTGCCGATCCGCGCGACGCTTTTTCCGTGCATGATTTTGAAACGCTTGCGCTGCCCGTGGTCGAAGAGATCATTGCGCGCGGGAAACTGCCTGTGCTCTGTGGGGGCACGGGCTTCTATATGAATGCGAT
>URHP01000021.1 GCA_900547645.1 uncultured Eubacteriales bacterium | reverse complement strand
GAGATGTGTATAAGAGACAGCGGTTCCCGTCTGCATGGAAACGGTCCCGATCCGATAGCCGCGCTGCGCCGTGACGGTGACCGTCACACTGTCGCCCTGTTCCTTGACGCCGCCGCCCGAAAACGCAATGTTTTCGGAGGAACAGGACACCCAATATTTCCCGTCCATCATGCCGACCTGCCGCACGAACTGTTCGCCCAGCCAGAGTTGCGCGTCCGCCGTAAAGTGCCAGCCGTCCTGCTGCGCAAGCCCCGTGCAGTCCACCGCCGCGACATTGGGAACGGACTCCGCCGCCCGCTGCTGCGCCTCCCGCACCGTATCGATGTGCGGCTGTTGCGAATAATCGGGATTGCGGTAGATCTTGCCCAGAACGAAGGGCATCGTCGTGCAGTCCTGTCCCGTCGTCTCCGTAAGGTCGGAACGCAGATCGGAAATCAGGTCGGAGAGCAGTTCATAGTAGGCGTTCGCCCACTCCGCTTTCGGGCTCTCCGCCTCGCCCTGCATCCACCACATGCCGCGGATGACGGGCGTATAGCCCTGCGCTTCCAGTTTGGTCAGCCCTTCGGCGACGATCCCGAGGAAATTGTCGTACAGCAACCCGATCTTGCCGCCGCTCACGCCGTGTTCCTCGCGATAGGAAGGCGGCGTCCATGTGCCCCACCGCGTGGAAGCATTGTTCGTTGTATCCGGATAGAGGAAGGTCGCGCCCCACGCATATTTGATGACCGCGTTCATGCCGCCCGAATCGCCCAAAGCGGACGCAATGCCGAGCTCCGCGCCCGAGCGCTTGTCGCTGTTCGAATACGCTTTCCCGAAACCCGCTTTGACAGGTACGAAATCAGAGGGTGCCGCGGGCACGTCCGACTCATATTCGCCCCAGAACAACACGTTGTCGAACCCTTCCGTAAAGCGTGCGTCATCGTTGCTTTCGGGCAGCCCCTGCGCATAGCCGACGGCATTGGACTGTCCGCCGATGAGCCAGACATCGATGACCGGGCCCTCAGCGGAAGCGGAGAACATGCTCCCCGCTCCCCCTGCGAGCGCCGCCGAAAACAGGACCGCCGCCGTAAGACAGGCAATCGGCTTTTTCATGTCAGGCCTCCCGTTCCGCCTGCTGCGCTTCGAGCGCCAGCAGATCCGCGATCGAGAAATATTCGCTGAAATCATGCAGGACGCACGCCGTGTTGGTCGTCACATTGCTCATTCCGCTGACCTTGCCGTAAGCGCGGTCCGCCTGTCCGCCGTTGATCCAGCCGAACAGGAAATACAGCTCGTCCGCGCCCGAAACGCCGTAATCGGAATACGAGATCTTCCATTCGAGCGCATAGCGGGTGATATTATCGATGCGATCCCCGCCCTGCGCGATCGTATGGCTGCCCGCCATGTAGTCCAGAGACGCGGCGTAGGCATTCGGCGCGGCGAACGTATTGCCGTTGAAATCCATGTAGGTACGCGCCGCGCCCGACGCCCATGCGCGGTAGTAGTCCGCCGAGGCGAGATTGATCTTCGAGACTACGAAATTGACGCCTGCGCTGCCCTGATTTCCGCTGCCCGTATTCGTCGTATACGCGGCTGCGTTTTCCGTCACGTCGAAGGCGAAATAGACGGCGTCTGCCGCGACCGTCCAGGAGACGACGACCGTCGCAAAGTCGCTGTCGCTGTTGCCGAAGCCGACGGTAGAGAAAGAAATCGAATGCTCGTATTCGCTTTCGCCGACCGTCCCGTCCAACGCGGGAACGGAGACCGAACGATAGCCCAGCGCGATCTGCGCCGTGCTTTCCCCCAGCGACGCGGTGAGCGTCTGCGGCTCCTGCGCGGACATGGTGCAGGTATAGACGCCGTACGCCCCTTCGCTGACCTCTCCGCCCGTGAACGAAACGCCCTTGTAGTAGACGTACGGCGAGAACGCCGCGCCCACGCGGAACGCCGCCGCGCCGTTATACGCCGTGACCGAAGCGTCGGCAAGTTCCGCCCCGGCGACGTCGGCGAGCAGGAACCAGCTTTCCTGCGTCGGGACGGCGGGATCGGGCATCGTTCCGTCCGCCCATACCGTCCAGGACGAAGTGTTGCTGCCCTGATTGGTGGCGAACTGTCCGAACGCAAACCAGAAATCTTCCGCATCCGATGCGCCCACCGCCGCATACGGCACATAAAATTCCACCGTCATACGGTTATATCCCTTGGAAAGATCGGATGCGTCGTTCGGCACGACGCCGACCGCGAATTCCGTGCTGCCGACAGGCGTCTTCGTTCGGTCCGCCGAAGGCGCTTTCTGCGTCAGATTGGTATTCGTGCGCGCGGTGCCGTCCGCAAAGACGCGCCACCACAGCCCCGTTTCCGCCGTCGGGGACGCCGCCATTCTGATCTCGACGCCGCCGCCGTTATTGCCCGTCTCGTTGGTCCCGAAGTTGATATAATCAGCCTCCATCACAAGCGCGAAGGAAACGCCGCGCACGTCACGGAGCACGTGGACCGTCATCTCCGTAGTCATGTCGTTCCGATTGGTCGCCTTCACGCTGTACGCAAGCCCTTCGTAAGCGTCCTCGCCCGTCACGGCGCCGTCATACACGATCGCAACATCCGCCCACTTGACGGTGACGCTGACCGTGCTCTTCCCGAGCACGGCGGTGATCGTTTCGTCTTCCGTCGCGGACATGGTATATTCGTATTCGCCGAACGCGCTTTCCGTAACGTCGCTTTCGCCGAAGTCGGCACCCTTATAATAGACGTACGGCGAGAGCGCGGAACCGATCTTGAAGGAAGCGCGTCCGCCCGGCGCTTCCACCGTGACGTCCGCGGGCTGCGCCGCCCCGATCGCGGAAAGCGTGAGGAAGTTCTGCGCCGCAGGGACGGTCGAGCCGGATCCGTCCATCCACCTTACGCCCATCGTCGTATTGTCGTCCTTGGTCGCATTCGCACCGATCGCGAGGAAGAAGTCTTCGGCGTCAGTCGCCCCGACCGCCGAATACGGTACGTAAAATTCCGCCGTCATCTGCTTGTAGCCCTTGGCAGGATCTTCCGCGTCGTTGGGCACCAGCCCCACCTCGAATGCAAGACTGCCGACGGGCGTCTTCGTCCGGTCCGTCGAAGGCGCGTCCTGCGTCAGATTGGTATTGGTGCGCACGGTGCCGTCCGCAAACGTCCGCCACCACAGCCCCGTTTCCGCATCGGCCGCATTCGCCATACGAAGCTCGAAACCGCCGCCGTTATTGCCCGTGGCCGCCGTTCCGTAATTGATGTACGGCGAATCCATGACCAACGCAATGACCGCCCCGTCGTCGTCGTAATATACATATACGGTGACTTCCATCTCCTTGCTGTTGACGGCATAGAACGTATACGGAATGTTTTCATATCCGTCCTTTGCGTCCACAACGCCGTCAAACGATACGGGCGGCGCGGTGTAGACAAACGTCACTTCGGCGGAGCTTTCGCCGCACCTTGCGGTGAGCGTTTCCTCGCCCGTGCCGGACATGGTATAGGTATAAGTGCCGTATTCTTCCTCTATTACGGCACCCCCCCCCGTAAATTCGACGCCCGTGAAATAGAGGTATTCCGAAAAGGCTGCGTTCATACGGAAGGATGCCTCTCCGAAGAAGGCGTCCACCGACTGATCGGTCAGCTGCGCCGAAACAAGATCCGCAAGGCACAGCCAGCCCTCCTGCGTCGGAACGGCGGGATCGGGACAGGTGCCGTCCATCCACACCGTGCGCAGCGTCCCGTTGTCCGACTTACGCGTTCCGAAAAGCCCGATCGCCAGATAAAAATCCTCCGCCGACGCAGCCCCGACTGCGGCATAGGGAACATAAAATTCCACCGTGAGACGGCTGTATCCCTTGGTCGGATCTTCTGCGTCATTCGGCACGACGCCAACTTCGAACACCTCGCTGCCGACGGGCGCGTCCGTGCGCGCCTGCGAGGGCGCGCCCTGCGTCAGATCGGTCTGCGTACGCGCCGTGCCGTCCGCGAAAATGCGCCACCACAGCCCCGTTTCCGCCGCGGGCGACGCCGCCATCCTGATCTCGATGCCGCCGCCGTTGTTGCCCTGCGCGTTGCCCTGTACGTTGATATAGTCGGCATCCATGACGATCGCGACCGCCACGCCGTTTCCGCTAGCCGTCGTATAGACGGTTGCGCCCGCTTCGTACCCGTTGTTATCGATCGTGTGGAAGCCGACGGGCAGCGAAGCATATTCGTCCTGCTCGGTCACGGCGCCGTCAAAGACGACGGGAAGATAGACCGCAGTCAAAGTCAGTTCCGCTTCTCCCGCGCGGATCTTGACGGCAGCAGACTCGTCGATGGAGGAAACGAACGCAGGCGTAAAGGCGATCGTATATCCGCTGCCGTTTGCCGTGAGCGTCACCCCTTCCGTTGCGGAGACCGCGCCCGAAACGGCGGCAGGAAGCACCGTCACGTTACAGTTCAGAAGCGTTCCCGCATACTGCCGTTCCACCGTCATCTCCGCGGAATAGCTGCCGTCGGAAGCGAGGTCGGCGGCGTTGAACAGAATATCGTTGGCAGACAGTTCGGAAAGGTATCCCCCGTCCGTCAGCCGTGCAAACGCATTCCGGCTGTCCCGCTTCGCCGTAGACTGCGAGGAAATCTGCCAGAATGACCACACGTCGCTGTTGGAGCCGGGTTTGACCGTATTTTCGATGTCCTCTGCGTGCACATACTGCGGATAGACCGCGATGCTTTCGGGCTTTTCTGTCAGACCGAGTTCTTCATACGGAATAAAGATCTCCGCATCGAAGCCCGTTGCGCTGTCCGAGGCGATCACGCCGTTTTCCTGCCCGCAGCCGAGCAGCCTGACCGCCGAAAGCGATTTGAAATAACCGGAAGCAAACTCGTTGTTTTCCCCGCCGGTATACTTTGCCACACTGCCCAAAGCGTCGATGCGCAGTTCCACGGAGTCCGCCGCCACGCACGTCGCGTCCGCAGCCTGCACCCAGATCTCCAGCCCCGTATTGAGGTTGATGGCGCGCGCAGGCGTCGCATAGATCTCGCTGTCGCGCACGCGCACGGCGAGATAGACGCCCTTTTCCGAAAAATAAGCCGTCGTGCCGACCGTCGCGTAGACGCTGTTCGCGGGCTTGTCCACTTCATACACAAATTCGCCCGAAAGATCCCATACGTCTTCGTCAAACGCGCCGTCCACCGTCATGTAATCGTCCGCCTCGGTCAGGAGCTTGTCCGCCATCTGCGTATAGGGGCCGATCTCGTCTTCGGCGGCGACCAGCCAGCTCCCGAGCGCCGTCGTGCTGACGTTCGGTTCGCATTTGGACCAGACGTTGTCCGCATCGGACGCCTCCGATTCCACATGATAGAATGCCGTCATATACTGTACGGCTTCGGGCGTTGCGCTCAGCCCGAGCTGAGACCACGGAATGAACAGTTCGATGGAGTACCCCTCGTTGAAACTGGTGTTGATCCCCGCGCCCTCGATATGGCACCCGGCGATCAGCGCCTTTTCCCAGAGCGCCCATTCTGCATTCAGCCTGTCCGCGCCCTCGTAGACCGCCTTCTTGGTGCGGTAGGTGCGCACTTCCGTAAGGCAGCTGTCCGAACCCGTCGGCACGACGGAGACGCGGAAACTGTTGCCGTCCCACTCCGTCGCTTCGAACGCGCCGACATAGATCTCCACCGACGTATTGCCCGAAGCTCTCCTGTCCGAGGAATAATAGATTGCCGTATCCTTGACGTCAAAGGCGACGTACAGCCCGTTTTCCCCGAGGTGACTCATCGTCGTCATCGTGACGGGGTTATCTTCCGTCGAAGAATCGTGTTCGAACGTCCACGCGGTGCCGTTGTCCTGCCAGACGTCCTCGTCGAGGATCCCGTCCACCGTCATGCCCGCATCCTGCGTGATCCCCGCGAGATACTCGTTTTCGTGCGGCGGATTTTCGATCGTCACGCCGCCCTGCAGGCGGTCGAGCTCCTCCTGCGTCGCCTGCGCGGCACAGCCGGCAACGGTCATGCAGACTGCGGCGCATGCCGCGAGCACGCCTGCAAACAGTTTTTTTCTCATCGTGTTTTTCCTCCCCTTCCCTTATATGCCGAGCACCCAGACGTCCCCGACCGCCGCAACCGACCTGCCCATCGGCACGCGGAAGGTGATCGTGATGCTCTTCACCTCGACTTCGGCAAATTCCATCACAAGGTTGCTGCCCGCAAACATGATCTCCTGCGAGGCATAGCAGGTGTTGTCGTCAAAGGAGAACGCCGCCCCCGAGATATATGCCGTGCCCTCCGCGCCGCTCTCCGTGCGCACTTCGAGCGCCACGCGCGCGATCTGATAGAAGGTCTTGTTGTAATCGATGCTGTTATAGAGCATGACCGCGCGCACCTTGCGCCAGTCGCCGAACGTGAGCGTGATCTGCGCGTCGCTGCCCGAAGCAAACTCCGCTTCCCTGACCGCGCCGTAGGAATGCGAGGCAAAGAACCCGTCGTTCAGATACGCCGCGCTGCTGCCCTCCGCAAGCCCTTGGGCGGAAACTTCCGCCTCGGGCGCGATATTTTTGTAACCGCTGATCGCCGCAGGCAACGCCTGCAGGGAATAGGAAGTAGGTCCGTTTGCCACGAGCACTTCCTGCCCCTGCGCATTCCGCAAAAAGCCTGCGCGCACGTAGGAGATCGCACGGTTGCTCTGATCGATCGTATAGCGGTCCGCGCCTTCGTGATAGAAGATGAACAACTCGTCGCCGATCTCCGTCAGGCAGCAGTGCCCCGTTCCGGCGTTCTGGATCCAGTTCATCTCCGTGCCGAGCACCAGCCCGCCCTCCGCCTTGGAGAGTTTGGTGAAAGGGCCCATCGGCGAAGAGCCGACCGCCTGCGCCACCGAATAGAGGTTGGACGACGTGCTGCCCACGGAATAGATGAGATAATAGGCGTCCCCTCTGCGGTACATCTGCGGTCCTTCGTTGATGCGGTCCGTCGCAGCGCGCTCCGCGTCGATGTCGTTTTCCGTCCCGCCGTCCACGGTGCTGTACCCCACGGAGGTGAGCCGCGTGACGGTGGAATAATCGGGCGAGGCAAAATCCTTGCACCTGACAACCCAGATCTCCGACTCGTCCGCGTCAAAACGCGCATCGAGTGCGGAATCGAGGATATTATAGCGGTCCTGCCCGCGCGTCAGATACAGATAGATCTGTCCGTCGTCGTCCACGAAATAGCAGGAGTCGAGGAACCGGAGACGGGCATACGTCCCCGCTTCGCAGGCGACGCCGTCGAGCGCGGTGATCTTGGCGGGATCGAAAATGGGATCGCCCAAACCGATCGCATCGCCGTTGGCGTTCGTCCCCGTCCACTGCACGAACGGTCCGAGCGGGCTTTCGGCATACGCAAGCCCGATATAGGTGTTCGCATAGTACGATCCGCCCGACGCAAAGGTATTGCTGTTGCGCGCGGAATAGGTCATGTAATACGTCCCGTCATGGCAGACGACTTCCGGCGCCCAGAGGCTCGCATAGCTCCACGACGACGTTTTCGGCTCGAACGCGACGCCCGCGCTGTCCCAATGGACGCCGTCCGTGGACTGCCAGACGCCGATGCCGCGCGTGGAGAGCGTGTTACTCGTGCCGTACAAATAGAGCGTGCCGCCATCCTCCTCCGTCCAGACGACGGTGGGATCGGCGACCTGACGAAGCGCGACGTCGTTTCTGTAAAAGAGCGATTCGTCGTATTCGCGCTCCCCGACCGTCGTATTTTCCTGCGCGATCGTCCCGTCCGACCAGCCGAGCTCCACCTCGAACGTGCTTCCGCCGCAGCCGGCGAGCAGCACGAGCGCCGAAAGCGACAGCGCGGCGAGCGGCACGATCCTCTTTGACTTGTTGTTCATTGCTTCCCTCCTTATCCTTATCGTTTGCAGCCCTTCAGAGCTTGAGACCGGACGTCACGATGCCCGAAATAAAGTACTTCTGTGCGAACACGAACAGCGCGATGGTCGGAATGACCGCCACCAGCGTCCCCGCCATGACGGCGCCGGGATCGGAAGTCTGCCGCGAACTTGCGAACTGCTGCAGGGCAAGCTGCAGCGTGAGCAGCGAAGCGTCCTTTAAATAGAGCATCGGTCCGAGGTATTCGTTGTAGCCCGTGACGAATGCAAGCACAAACTGCGCCCAGAACGCGGGCATCGCGATGGGCAGCATGATGCGGAAGTAGATCCCGAAAAATCCGAGCCCGTCCACTTCGGCGGCGTCCATCATGTCGGACGGCACGCCCGCATAGTACTGCCGCAGGAAGAACACGCTCGAAACCCCGCCCAAGAGCCCAGGCAAGATAACGGGCAGCGGCGTGTTCAGCCAGTTGTAGTAATAGAACAGCAGATAGGACGGAACGAGCGTAATGACGCCTGGGATCATCATGGTCGTCATGAGAAAGGCGAACATTGTCCCCTTGGCGCGGAAACGCAGTTTGGCGTAGGCGTACCCCGCCATGCCCGCAAGCACCGTGGCAATGACGGCGCGGGGAAGATACATCCAGAGCGTGTTCAGAAATCCGAGGATGAGCAGCGGCATCTGCACCGTATTGCCGCCGCGGTAGGTGAAGACGTCCTTATATCCGTTGAACGTAAATTCCGAGGGCCACCAGGTAAAGTCGAGACTGTTCGCTTCGGCGGGATATTTGAACGAGGTGATGAGCGCGATCCAGAACGGAAACACGACGAGAAACGCCATGAACGCGAGAAAGAGATAGACCGCCGCCTTTCCCGCAAAGCGCTTGCATTTGGCGCGTCTGTTGACGCGTAGATCGACGGAGCGCTCAGTCATATTTCACCCACAGTTTGGAGATCTTGAAATTGAACACCGTGACCACGAGCACGATGAGCGTCAAAATCCAGGACGCGGCGGCGGCGACGCCCATGGCATTGTAGTTAAAGCCCTGTCTGTAGATATAGAACACGACGGTGAGCGCGGCGTAGTCGATGGACTGTCCGCCCGTCGGATCCATGACCTGTACTTCGCTGAAGAGCTGCAGGATGCTGATGAATCCCGTCACGAGCAGGAAGAACAGCGTCGGGCTGACGGCGGGCACCGTGATATGCGCGAATTTCTGCCAGCGGTTCGCCCCGTCCAGCTCCGCCGCCTCATAGTATGCGCGGTTGACCGAAGTCAGGCTTGCCGAAAGCAGGATGACTTTGTAGCCCGTCTGCGCCCACACCATCATGACGATGAGCGAAATCCGGAACATCCACGGGGAATCCAGCCAGCCGACCTGCGTGCCGAGCATGGAATTGAGCACGCCGTAGTTGGTGTTGAACAGCCACTTCCAGACGAAGACGATCGCCACCGACGAACAGATGAAGGGAAGGAACAGAATGACGCGGAAGATCCCCGTCCCCTTGACCGTTGCGTTGAGCGCTGCCGCGATAAACAGCGCGAGCACGAGCGAAATGGGCAGCGTGAGCGAATACACGAGCGTATTGACGATCGCCGTGCCGAAGTTGGGATCGGAAAACACCTCCGCAAAATTGTCGAACAGCACAAACTCCGCGCCGTTGAAGGAGACGGGCGTGCGCATGTCGAAGAACGCCATCACGATCGCAAGCGCCATGGGAACGACGCTGAACAGGAGAACGGATACAACGGGCAGCGCGCCCATGATGGTCCCGCAGATCTCCTCGTTGCGCGTCCGTTTGCTGCGATGCGCTTTCGGCTCGCCGCCGGCGGGGCGTCTCCTGCCGCCCGCAGCCGCGTATGCTTTCGTTTGCTCCATAGTGCGCACCTCGGATTATTTTTTCGTGTACTCGTTGAGCAGGGACTGCGTGGCGAGATATTCGGGACAGCGGTAGAAGTCGGTCAGGCTCATATCCCCGTTGCGCACGTCGGTGTTGAGCACGCCCGCCCAATCGTCGATCCACTTCTTGTCCTTCAGATACCACCAGTCGCCGGGCGTCTCGTAAGCGGTCGCCCGCGCAAACACGACGGCGTTGTCCGCCGCGTAGGCGCTGTTCAGAAACGCGCCTTCTTCGTCATAGGCGAGCGATTCGTAGTAGGGGCAGGCAAAGCCCTGCTCTGCCTGGATCTCCTGCCCTTCCTTGCTCGCGATGTATTCCATGAAGAGCCAGCTCGCGTTGGGATAGCGGGTATTCGCGTTCATGACAATGGCGACCGATCCGCTGTGCGCGCCCTCCGCGCCGTGCACGAGCACTTCCGTGCCGTCCGCGGAATACTCCTTGTAGACGAGCATGGGCGCGACGTCGAAGCTGTTCTCGCCGCGCATGTTCTCGGTAAACTGCCGCTGCACGGAGGCCGTGGAGACGAGCATGGCGACCTTGCCCGAGGAGAAGAACGCGTTCTTGTTCTCGCTCATGTCCTTGGGATCGGGCGCGACGCCGTACCCGTACAGGTCGCCGTTCGCGTCCGCGCCGTAAAAGTCGCTCACGTCCGCATAGACGCCCCGAGCGTTGTCCACAAGCTCGTCGGGATTCTGCGAAAGGCGTACGAATTCGGTGAACGCTTCCCGCTGGGAGGGCAGTTCGTTGCAGCTCGCCTTCTGTTCTTCCGTCAGATCGTCCTTGTCGGTATAGGAGACGATCTCCCCCGCCGCATAGGAATTTCCGTTGACTTCAATGGGCGCCGCATCGTCTTTGACGATATAGTTCTTGCTCTCGTCTGCAAGCGTAAACTTCCAGTACCCGCCGTTGAATTCGTCCGCGTTGCCCTCGAACGCTTCGTCGTTCGAGGGGATATATTCGATACAGTCGCCGCCGACGGTGAATCCGTAATTGAACCACCATTCGCTGAAGAACCCGTATTCGGCTCCCCCGCCGCCCTGCGCGACGGGCGTCTGCAGGAGTTTCGCAAGATCGACGCATTCCTGCCAGCTCATGGCGATCGCCTTGTTGAAATAGTACTGCCCGTCCTCTTCGTAGAACGCCATGATCTTTTTCTTGTCGGTCGGGTTGGCTTCGTTCCACGCGCGGATGGATTCCTCCGTCTCGTTGATGACGTTGATCCCTGCCGCCGTAAAAAACTTTTCGTTGAAATAGATCGCCGTGGGCGCGAGATCCTTGGCAACGCCGTAGAGCGGATCGTCCGCATTGGACGTCGTCGTCTCGGGATCGTAGCGGTAGCGCTCGGTGGTATAGGGCAGCATGTCGGCGGCGTCCAGACCGTTCTGTCCGCCCGAAGATTCCCAGTTCGCAAGGCTCTCTTCGTAAAACTGCGTGACGTCATAGAGCGCGCCCTGATCGACATAGCTCTTGAAATAATTCTCCGCCGCATACGCCACGTCGGGCCCGCCGATCATGTTAACGACGAAATTTTCGCTGTAACCGCTCGTGCTCTTGGGCGTGTAATTGACGCGGATGACGCCTTCGTATTTCTTATTGAAGTTTTCAACGAGCTGATTGAACGCAGCTTCCTCATACTTATCCGCCCAGCCCCAGAAGTTGATGATGGTGGTCGAATCGGACGGGATGATATTGCCGTCGTCGTCAAACGTAATATCCGATCCGCCCCCGCATCCGCCAAACATTCCGAGCGCCGCCGTCCCGACGACCGCGGAAGCGAGCAGCAGACACAGTTTTTTCTTCATCATATGTTCCTCCTTATACCTCGCAGGCGCGGGGGGATGATTTCCCATACTCAAAGTATAGCATATTTCACAGACACCGTAAACACACGATTTCGCCATAATAGTGCACTATCTGCGCATATAATGCCTGATTTTTCCATTTTTTCACAATTCAGACTTCTTTTTCCGCATTGACATCCGTCTGCCGCCGTGCTATAATCGTGCCATGAGATACAACCGCAAAAATGAGATCATCTACCTCGACGAACGCACGTACGCCAACGATTTCTTCTGCCTTGCCATGGCGGGCAGAACGCTGCCCAATCCCAACTATATCATCCACCATTCCTACAAGGACGGTTCGGTGTGGGACCGCTACAACTTCGAATTCGTCCTGTCCGGCACGGGATACATCGAGACGCGGGACAAGACGTACCGCGTCGGCGCGGGCGATCTGTTTTTTCTGAACAAGCTGCAGCAGCATGTCTATTACGCGGACCGCAAAGAGCCCTACGAAAAACTCTTTCTGGTCGTGAACGGATCGCTTGTGGACGCGATGCTCTCCGCGCACGGCGTGACGGAGAGCGTCATTGTGGCGCACACGCAGGCGCGCGACGTCTTTGAACGGGCGTTCGGGATCATCGAACGCTGCGGCGGACAACCGACGCAGGAAGCGTATACCGAACTGACCTGCTGCATCCTGCGGCTCATCCAGCTCATTGCGCCGCCCGACTTCGCCCTCTCCTCTACCGGCATGCACCCCGCGGACCTCATCCGCAGCTATATCGACCACAACATTTACGAGCGCTTTTCCCTTGCGGAGCTGGCGGGCACGGTGCATCGTTCCGTCTCGCAGACGGAGCGGCTGTTCAAGGCAAAATACGGCGTTTCCCCCATCCGCTACGCGCTCGACAAAAAGCTCGACGCAGCGCGCGTGCTGTTCACGACCACCTTTCTCAACGTGGGAGAGGTCGCGGAACGGCTCTCGTTCGCCAACGTCAAATATTTTTCCCGTCAGTTCAAACTGCGCTTCGGACAGACGCCCTCGGAATGCATCCGCTCGCAGGAAAAAAATCCCTTTGCGGACGCGGAGACCGAGCGCGGCAGCTCATGAACAGACGTAGGGAACGCCGTCCCGGAACCCGATGCGGCAGCGCGTGAGATACCAGCTCCTGCCCATGTCCGGAGAACCCTGATAGAACAGCCAGACCGCGCCGTCGCCGTCCCGGTAGACATAGGGATGCCCCGATTCGCTGCTGTTCCATTCGCCCGCCTTGCCCGCGGGAATAAAGGGGCGGTCAAACAGTTTTTTAAATCCGATCCCGTCGTCGGAGACGGCGACGCCGATCTGCTGCGGCGAACAGTTGTACGCGCCGCCGTAGAACAGATACACCTTTCCGTCCTGCTCGAGCGCCGCGGGCGCTTCGACGCACTCGCCCTCCCAATCGTATTCGGGCGTCAGCACGGGATACGCGGCAAGCTGTTCCCATGCGCCGCGCGAAAACGTCCCGTTCAACTCTGCGGCGGCAACGCCGATCTTCTGCACCCGCATCGCGTGATCGCGCGTCGCAAAATACAGCAGCAGCCGATTCCCGAAGGGCACCACGTCCGCGTCGATCGCCCGCCCCACGCACCAGTCCTCCGACGGACGGAAGACCGGATTGGTCGGATCCTTTTCAAAATGTACGCCGTCCGTGCTCGTCGCGTGGCAGATGGCGTCGCGCGCCTGATTGCCATAACTCTGATAAAAGAGATGGATCGCGTCCCCGAGCACGATCGCCGCAGGCGCGCCGATGCCGTTCTGCTCGCAGGGCTGCGTATAGGGAATGTGCCCCACGCTCGTCCAGTGCTCCATATCATCCGAGACGGCGATCCCGATCCCGAGACGCTCCCGCCCGCCGTCCGCATAGTAGGAGGAAAAATACAGATAGTACTTTCCGTCCTTCCACCGGATGACCGCGGGATCCTTGGCGTATGCTTCGCGGCTGCCGTTTTTTTCCGTAAACAACATAAATTCAGATCCTTTCCGTTAACATTCGTCTTGCGAAAATCGCACCCTGAGTATAGGGGAATCCGAAACCCTTGTAAATATATTTTTTCATTTATGCGCAAATAGTGTCCCTATTGGCTGTTTTATGCGCCTACCCGCCCGCAATTTCCCATAAAAAAGCAGGACTTTCCGTACCCGTCGGAAAGCCCTGCTTTTATCCTGGATCATCTGCGGACTCTGCCGTCCGCCGCTCCGCCCGCAAGGGAGCGGACCTCCTGTTCGCTTACAAGACAAATATCGCCCTCGATCGTGTGTTTGAGACAGCCTGCCGCCGCCGCGAATTCGATCGCCTGCTGCGCCGGTTCACCGCCGCAGAGCGCGTAGATCAGCCCGCCCGCAAAGGCGTCGCCGCCGCCCACGCGATCGACGATATGCATGTCGTACTCCCGCGAAAACGCCGCGTCACCGTCCCACAGCATCCCCGAAAAATAATTTTCACTTGCAGAAACGGATTTGCGCCGCGTAAGCGCCACGGCGCGCAGCCCGAACGTCTGCGCAAGCAGCTCTGCAAGCGCCGCGTCGCGTTCGTTCCCCGTCCCCTGCGCGCGCATGCCGAACACGTCGAGGACCTGATCGGCATTGGAAATGCACACGTCGACATTCTCCATGAGCTGCGACAAGACGGTGCGCGCCCGCTCCCGCGGCCACAGCGTGGCGCGGTAATTGAGATCGCAGGAGACCGTGACGCCGCGCGCCTTCGCCTCCGCGCACGCTCTGCGGACAACGGCTTCGGCACGCTCGCCCAGCGCGGGCGTGATCCCCGTAAAGTGGAACCAGTCCGCCCCCGCGAAGATCGCGGACCAATCGTATTCCTCGGGCGATGAACAGGCAAACGCGGAATCCGCTCTGTCGTAGATCACCTTTCCCGCGCGCTGAGACGCGCCCTTTTCCAGATAGTACAACCCGAGCCGTGCGCCGCCGCGCACGACGTGCGAGACGTCCACCCCCCAGCGGCGGAGCGCGTCGAGCGCCGCCTGACCGATCTCATGCGCGGGAAGTTTGGTCACAAAAAGTGCCTGCGCGCCGAGACGGGCGAGCAGCGCGGCAACGTTTGCCTCAGCGCCGCCGTACGTCGCATTGAAACGGTCCGCCTGCACAAACCTTGCATATCCTTCGGGGGAAAGACGGAGCAGAAGCTCCCCCAGCGTAACGACTTTCACGGACGCACCTCCCGCACGATCTGCACGGCGCGGCGCGCCTTTTCTTCGATCTCTTCGGGCGTTCCCTTGGCAAGCCAGCTGCCTCCCACGGCGTCGATCTTTTCAAAGGAGAGATACTCCGGAAGATTGCGCTCGTTCACGCCGCCCGTCGGCACGAACCGCACCTGCGGGAACGCTGCGGAAAGCGCGCGGATCGCGGGAAGCCCGCCGCAGACGTCGGCGGGGAAAAATTTGAGCGTCGTCAGTCCCGCCGCAAGCGCGCGCATGATCTCGGTGGGCGTGGCACAGCCGGGAAGATAAAACACCTTTCGCGCCGCGCAGACTTCGGCGGCTTCCTCGGAAAACCCGGGCGAGACAATAAACTGCGCGCCCGCTTCCAGCGCCCGTACGCACTGCGCGCCGTCGAGGACGGTCCCCGCGCCGATGCACAGGTCGGGGAACGCTTCGCTCCCCCGGGCGATGCACGCTGCGGCGCAGTCGGTGCGGAAACAGATCTCCGCAACGGGCAGCCCGCCCCTTTGCAGCGCGCCGAGCACGGGAACGGCATCCGCCTCCCGCGCCAGCGTCACAACAGGGATCACACCGAATTTTTTCAACATACTTCACCTCTCACAGATATAAGAAGTTCCCGAAACGTCCGCAGACAAAATGCCCGCAGCGCGACACAGTATGCCGCGATGCATGCGAACGAAACTTGGTTTGAGCAAGCAGGCGCACGGCAGACAAGAAGCGCGAGGACAATCCGACGGGCGCTTACAAAGACGTAAGCAACCGAGGATCCCCGCAGCGCGTCACAGTATGCCGCGATGCATGCGAACTCAAACCCCCGAATATGCAGAGAATCCGCCGTCCACGGGAATCACCGTTCCCGTCACAAACCCGCTGGCAGTATCGTCCGCGAGCCACAAAAGCGCGCCCAACAGATCGTCCACTTCCCCGAATTTCTTCATGGGCGTCGCCGCCAGGATCTTGCCCGTGCGCGCCGTGGGCGTGCCGTCCTTATTGAACAGCAGATCGCGGTTCTGGTTGGTCACGAAGAACCCGGGCGCGATCGCATTGCAGCGGATGCCCTTCGACGCAAAATGCACCGCCAGCCACTGCGTAAAGTTACTAATGCCCGCCTTTGCCGCGGAGTATGCGGGAATTTTGGTGAGCGGGCGATAGGCGTTCATCGAGGAAATATTGATGATATTGCCGCCCGTCTCCAGCATGTCCTCGGCGAACACCTGCGTGACGAGGAATGCCGTGGTGATATTGAGGTCGAACACGAACTTGATGCCGCTCTCCTCGAGGGCGAAGAAGTCTTTTCCCCCGCCCATGTCCGCGGTCTCGTTGTCCGTGGTCGCCCGCGGGTTGTTTCCGCCCGCGCCGTTGATAAGGAAGTTTACCTTGCCGAACGCCGCGTTCACTTCCTCCCTCGCCGCCTGAATGCTCGCCTTGTCGAGGCAGTTGCACCGCACGGCAAGCGCGTTATCCCCGATCTCGTCGGCGATCTTCTTGGCTGCGTCGAAATTGATGTCCAGAAGCGCGACCTTCGCCCCGCACGCGGCAAGCGCACGCGCGAACTCCCCGCAGATGACGCCGCCTGCGCCCGTGATCGCAATGACCTTTTCGCTCAGATCTACTTCAAAGGGTATTTTCATGATTTACCTCCTGTCCTTTTCGATTGCCTCAAACAGTCCGTTCAGGTATGCCGCGCCGAGCGCACGGTCGTATAAGCCGTAGCCCGGCTTGCCGTCCTCGCCCCAGATATTTCTGCCGTGGTCGGGACGAACGTACCCTTCAAACCCGTTCTCCACAAGCGCCTTGACGATGCCGTAGATGTCGAGATTCCCCGCGCCCGTCAAGTGCCCCGCCTCGGTGAAGTCCGTCTCGCCGCAGTACTTCAGTTGGCGGATATGCGCAAAGTAGATGCGCTTTGCGTACTTTGCCGCCATCTCGGGCAGATCGTTCCGCCTGCCAGCGCCCAGGCTCCCCGTGCAGAACGTGATGCCGTTGTGTTTGTTGGGGACTGCAGCGAACAGCTTTTCGTAGCTCGCCTCCCCCGTGATGATGCGGGGCAGCCCGAACATATCCCACGGCGGATCGTCCGGGTGGATCGCCATGTCGATCCCCGTCTCGTCGCACGCGGGCATGATTCCGCTTAAAAAGTAGACGAGGTTTTCAAAGAGCTGTTCATGCGAAATGTTTTTGTATTCTGCGAGCAGTCCGTTCAGCTCGTCCGTCGTGTAGCTCTCGTCCCAGCCGGGAAGGTGCAGATTCTTGGGATCGAGCTTTAAGAGCGTTTCATGATTGTAGGAAAGGGAATTGCTCCCGTCCTCGGCGGGCGTCTTCAGATCGGTGCGCAGCCAGTCGAACACGGGCATGAAGTTGTAGCAGATGCACTTCACCCCCGCTTTGCCCAAGTTGCGGATGGTCTGCGCATAGTTGGCGATGAGCCGATCGCGCGAGGGCTTGCCCAGCTTGATGTCCTCATGCACGGGGACGGACTCGATGACTTCCATCTCCAGCCCCGCCTGATCGCACAGGTATTTGAGGCGGGAGATCTTTTCCGGCTCCCACACCTCGCCCACGGGCGTATCGTACACTGCCGTCACCACGCCGGACATGTTGGGGATCTGACGGATATATTGCAGGGGAATGCTGTCCTTCTCCCCATACCAGCGAAAGGTCATTTTCATAGCCGAAGCGCCTCCTTTGCGTTTTCATAGCACACGCGGCGCGCGACCGCCTGCGCCGTTGCAAGATCGCACCGCCCCTCCTGCACGAGCGTCCCCAGCTCGTCCGCAAGAATGCGGCGGAAAAACTCAAAACGGACGTAGCTCGAAAAGGAGCGGCTGTCCGTCAGCATGCCGAGATTGGTGCCGAGTACGGAATATTCCATGACCGTGCGCAGGTTTTTGCGGATACCCTGCACGGTATCGTTGAACCACCACGCCGCGCCCATGCGCACCTTGCGGAAGGCGCCCGTCGCCGCGGCGAGCGCGGGAAGATTGGCGTCGTTGAGCGTATAGAGCACGGTCTCGGGGCGCTCCTCGTCCGAAAGCTGCCCCAAAAAGCGCACCAGACCTTCGGCGGACTGTTCCGCGGCGGGCAGGTCGAACCCGGCGTCCGCGCCGCACTGCGCAAACATGCGCGCGTTGCAGTTGCGCATGACGGAAAAATGCATCTGCATGAGCAGTCCGCGCTTTCCGTACTCGCGCGCAAGCCAGACAAGAAGAAATCCGAAAAAGGCGTCCTTCTGCGCGGGCGTAAGCGTGCCGCGCGCCATGAACAGCTCCTTCGCTTCCGCATGATCGGCGTACCGTTCGGGAAATTTTGCAAATCCGTGATCGGAAATGCGGCAGCCCTTGGAAACAAAATAGTCCAGCCGACGCGTCAGCGCCTCCAGAAGGTCGTCGAGCGAGCCGATGCGCACACCCGCCGCCGCGCCGAGCTTTTCCAGATACCCATCGTCCGGATCATAGAGCTTATCGGGGCGGAAGGTCGGCGAAACCAGCGTTCCGCCGTATTCGCCGTGCGCCGCAAGATCGTCCGCGGGATCGTCCGTGGTTGCCACGAACTGCACGCGGAACTGCTTCAGAAGCCCGCGCACCGTGACGGGTTTTTCGTTCGCCTGCCGGTAAATGCGCGCCGCGCTCCCGGCGTTGAGGGGCTCGTCGATCCCGTAGATGCGCCGAAGCTCGAGATGCGTCCAATCGTAGAGCGGATTTCCGGCGAGCAGGGGCAGAATGCGCGCATACGCCGCAAATTTTTCCTCCCAGCTTGCGTCGCCCGTGATATATTTTTCTTCCACGCCGCACAGCCGCATGGCGCGCCACTTATAGTGATCGCCCGCGAGCCACAGTTCGCCGATGTCGGAAAAACGCGCATCCGATCTGATCATGTTCTGATCGAGATGGCAATGATAGTCGATGACGGGAAGTTCCGCCACCGAATCCCAGATCTTTTCCGCGCTCCCGGAATGCAGCAGCAGATTTCCGCCGAACAGTTCGTTCATCCGTATCCCTCCGAATGGAATTTTTACAGGGTGATTGCATTTGTGCCGTCCGCCAGAAACAGGAGCGGAAAGGCAAACATCGTGTGAAAGAGGGACGCATTCGCCTTTTTATGCTTGGAAAACGCCTCAAAGGTCGTCGTTGCGCCCTCCCCGATCATATTCAGCCAGGCGTCCCGTTCCCCGATCAGTTCCAGAAGCAGCGCCTCGTTTCCGGACTGCCGCAGCCACAGGAACAGGAAGGGCGTCACGAACAGATTGCTCCGCGTCAGACGTTTTTCCCTGATCATGCCCAGCAGGCGCTCTTCCGCGCCGCCGCCGCGGGCGGTCCCCGAAAGCACCCCGAAGAGCTGCGAAGCGAGCGCCGTATGACTGCTTCCGATGCTGTCGTAAAACAACTGCTCCTCTTCGCTGTAAAACGCTTCGCGGTACGCCCGTTCCGCCGCGGGAAGATCGATGATCTGTACCCCGTACAGCTCCTCGCACACCCTGACGGCAAGCAGCCAGTACGCGCACATGACATTGTGAAAACCGTGAACGGGCTCCCCTTCCTCCAGGCGGAAATCGTAGCCGTCCCTTGCCGAAGCGGGCCACTCCACCACGTTCCAGCGGTCGTTCACGCAGAGGAGATGCCGCTCCTCATCGAAATAGCGATTCCTGTATGTTTCAAGCAGCCGCACGACGTCCGACCGCCTGCTTGCAACGAAGTTTTCGTCCCCCGTGAGCTGACGGTACCATTTGAGCGAAAAGACGACATACAGCGGAAATTCTGCGATCGTCTGTACCAGCGCGCAGGGCCCCTGCGCAGTCATTCCCGCGTCGATATGCGTGGAATCGAAGGCGTTTTCGATGAATTTCCGGTAGAGCAGCGTCTCGCCCGTCAGCGCGATATGCGCGAGCGCCGACCATACCCCGTCGCCGAAATACTGCCCTTTTTCCCGGCTCGGGCAGTCGAGATACCCCTCCTGTACGCCGTATTTCAGCGTATTCGCGCAAAGAGCGTACACTTTTTGCAGCGCGCCGTCCGCATAGCGGCAGCGCGCCCCGGCACGGAAGGGATAGTGGCGCGCCATGCCGCCGACCTTCAGAAACCGCACGGTGGGCGGCGCTTCGAGCGCCAGATAGCGGAACGCCTTGTAGTCAAATGCCTGAAAGGTATCCGTCCCGCCCGAAAGGATCCATTCTTCCCGATAATCGCAGTTGCAGCGCATCGCGTGGCGCACGGTGCCGTCGTCGTTGCACTCCTCTCCGAGGAGGATCACGACGCGGTCGCCCGCGTTTCCGCGTGCGGTGATCACGGGATTCCCGACAAATTCCTGACGGAAGTCATAGACGCCGTTCCCGCACACTACGGGCGTCATCTCCTCCGACGCGAGGTTTCTGATCTTCTGCGGTGCGGTCCGATAGGGAACGTATCTGCGCGGCAGGGCATATTCCCAGCCGCCGTCGTCATAGTCGGGCAATTCAAATCCGACTTCGGGCGCGCGCGAATCGTAGCGCTCCATGAACTGCGTATCGTAGCCCGTGACGGCGAGCGCGGCGTACCCCGTGTGCGCCGCCGTCTTCACGCGTCCGCAGGAACAGGCGAGCAGATCCTGCCCCGACGTCACGTCGAAGAGCAGTCCGCACAGCAGATCGCCGCTCACCCACACTCTGTTGACAAGCCCCTGATAATAGACGTGGAAGGCAAGCACGTTGGTCCCCGCATGCAGATACCGCGTGATGTCCCTGCGGACGTAATAGGTCCTGCAGGCATACCCGGGCGCAGGACCCTGCGCCGCGAACTGTCCGTTCACATATGCTTTCGCATAGTCGTCCGCAGAAAAATAGAGGTTGACTCTGCCCCTGCCGTCCCAATCGAATTGAGTGCGGAACAGAACGTGTGCATTTTGCAGCGCCCCGTTCTGCGCGCGCTCGGAACGCGGTCCCAGCGCATGAAAGCGGCGGTCTGCGATCCAGATCCCCCGAAACCGATGCATACGAGCCTCCGGAGCGTTCAGAGCGCGAGCGTTCTTCCGCGGCTTTCATATGCCGCAAGCACGATGCGCACGCTCCTGGCACCCTCCGCGCCGTCCACGGAGAAGCGCTCCCCCGAAGCCGCGCACTGATAAAAATGTTCGATGAGCAGGCGGTGGCTCCCGCCGTAACACGGCTTCCCGTACGCCGCGCGCGGGGCTTCGAGCGGGACGCTCTCCCCGTTCACGCGCACCGCGTCGGGCAGAAGTTCCAGACGCGCGCCGTCCTCCGTTTCGAAAAAGACCACGGGCGGGAAATCAACGCCGCCGCCCGTCGTGGCAAACAGCGTCTCCACCGTGTCTCCCGCCGTCATGCGCAGAACCGCGGTGTCCTCCGCTTCGATAACGCCGCCGAGCGAGAGCTGCCCGATCTGCGCCGCCACCCGTTCGGGCATGCCCGCCAGCCACTGTATGAGATCGACGGTATGCAGCGCCTGATTGATGAGCACGCCGCCGCCCTCCGTCGCCCACTTGCCGCGCCATGCGCCCGACGCATAGTACGCCCCGTCGCGATGCCAGGAATGCATTGCCGCGGCGCTCTTTACGCGTCTGGTGCGCAGAAACTGCGCCGCATAGCGGGAGGAGGGATTGTAACGGTTTTGCAGGCATACGCCGAGCATCCCCTTGGCGCGTCGTTCCGCTTCGAGGATGCGCGGGATGTCTTCCCTGCGGATGCACAGCGGCTTTTCGCACAAAACGTGCGCGCCTGCTTCCAGACAGCCCACCACCATGTCCGCATGCAGACAGTGCGGCGTGCAGATATGTACGACGTCCGGCCGCTCGCGCGCCAGCATTTCCCGCCAGTCGGCGTAGCCGCCGCCCCTGCGTGTCTCGTCAGAATCGCACAGGACGGGGGCATGTCCGAGTTCTTCGAGCACTCTGCGGTGGACTCTGCCGATATTCCCGTGCCCGATGACCGCGCACTTCACCGTTCGCGGCTCCCGTAGCTGCCCGCCGTGTCCGCCACGACGCCGCCGTCCTCTTTCCTGCGGGACGTGGCGCGGCGCGCGGTCAGTTCGCGCAGGTACTCCTCCCCGTCCACGGGAAGGGAGACCTCCTCGCCACCCCGCCAGCCCGAAAGCTCGATGGCGTTCATGAGCTCCACGCCGTTGATGCCCTCCCTGCCGTCCACGAAGAAGGGCTCCAGCCCCAGAAGCGCGTTGGCAAAATTGTTGATGATGCCCGCGTGCTGCGGGTTTTTTCCGTCCGTTTCGGGCTCTTCGCAGACGACCTCCGGTCTGCCGAACGCCTCCTTTGCGGTGCGCGAAAATTCGCCCGAATCCGTCTTGTTTTTGTAATAATACAGCTTATCCCCCTCGCAGAGCAGTTTCCCGCCCGTTCCGGAGATCTCCAGCCGGTTGGTGCCGGGCGTCTCGCCCGTCGTGGTGACGAACACGCCCGTCGCGCCGCTCCGATAGGTCAGATATGCCGTGACTTCGTCCTCCACCTCGACGTCGTGCCACTTGCCGTACGAACAGAAGCCGCGCACGCGCGCAGGCTGTTCGCCCACCACCCAGGAAAGCAGATCGAGCTGGTGCGGGCACTGATTGATGAGCACGCCGCCGCCCTCGCCGTCCCAGGTCGCGCGCCATGCGCCCGTATCGTAATAGTACTGCGTCCGGTACCAGTCGGTGATGATCCACGTGACGCGCTGCAGCTGCCCCACCGCGCCCGCCGCGACCATCTCGCGCATCTTGCGGTAGACGCAGTTGGTGCGCTGATTGAACATGACGGCAAACTTTGCGCCGTACTTTTGCGCCGCTTCGTTCATCTCGCGCACCTGCATGGCGTAGACGCCCGCGGGCTTTTCCACAATGACGGGGATCCCGCGGCGGAAGCATTCGATCGCGATCTCGGGGTGAAGATAGTGCGGCGTCTCCACCAGCACCGCGTCGCACAGTCCGCTGTCGAGCATTTCGCGATAGTCTGTAAAATATACGGCCTCCCGCGGGTACTGCGCCTTCATGCGGTCGATCTTCGCGGGATCGATGTCGCACAGGGCGGAAATTTCGCCGTTTTCGATCTTATCCTGCGCAAACAGCCTGAGTGCATACGTCGAGCCCTGATTGCCCAGTCCGACGATTCCGAATCTGATCTTTTTCATGGTTTCCTCCGCTTAAATGCCTTTGAGATAACGGATACTGCGCGCGACCTGCCCGAACGGATCGGGATCATCGCAGGCGTCGTCCTGTTCCACATAAAATTCCTCGGCGCCCGCCGCGCGCGCCGCGGCAACGAGCGCGGGGATGTTCAGAGAGCCGTCCCCCACGGGCGCGAACGCGGGCAAAAGCTCGATCTTTTCCGCATTCTTTTTGCGCACGATGCGGTAGTCCTTGAGATGCACGCATTCCACGCGCCCCGCAAGCCGTCCCAAAAATTCCGCGACGTCCGCACCGCCGTACTGCAACCAATAGACGTCCGCCGTGAAGTGCAGATCGGGCGCGTCCTCCAAAAGCAGCTCAAACACCGTTTTGTTCCCGTGCCTGTAAAATTCAAAGTGATGGTTGTGATAGAAGAGCTGTACGCCGCAGCGCTTCATCGTCTGCGCCGCGCGCTGCAGCCCGTCGATGAGCGCGCGGCACGCGCGTTCATCCACGACCGTTTCAAGGGGCATCATGCCCAGCCCCGCCCTGCGGCAGCCGAACGAACGGTGCTCCTCCGCAAGCCGCTCCGTGTCGTTCAGGATCCTGTCGAGCGGGACGTGCGTGAGCGTGACGGGCAGTCCGCTCGCCCCGCTTACCCTTGCGATCATCGCCGCGTCGAAGGGCGCGCCCGAAAACTGCAGGGACGTATAGCCCATTTCCCTGAGACGGAGCGCCGTCTTCAGAAAGTCCTCTTCCGTCGCGATCTGCTTGCGCAGGGAAAACAGGTTAATTCCCGCCTGCATACAGGTAGCCCTCCCCGTTATCCGCATAGCCCTGCCGTTCGAGCAGCGCCCTGAGCGCGCCGACCGCCGCATCGAACGCCTCGCTGCGGCTGCGGTACACGAACTTGTGTTTCAGCTCGCCGCCGTCGATCTCGCGGAAGGATTCGAAGAGCGCGAGGTGCGGCTCCTGTCACTTATACACATCTCCGAGCCCACGAGACTA
>URHP01000020.1 GCA_900547645.1 uncultured Eubacteriales bacterium | reverse complement strand
GAGATGAGCGCTAGTCTCGTGGGCTCGGAGATGTGTATAAGAGACAGTTTTTATGTTGCATATTTTTTCCATGAGGTACGCAAACTGCATGCGATATGGGACAGCGCATTCTATTTTCCCGCCAGCCGCGCATTGTGGCGGTGAGCACGATCGCAGGCACCAAAGAGTGCGAGGGGATCGTCGGCCGGTATGTCGAAACGGCGCTCTCCGACGACATGTTCGGGGAGAGTACGTTTGAAAAAGCGGAGTGCAAGATGCTTTCGCATGTGATCGACGGCGCGATCTCCAACGCGGGGCTCATGCGCGACAGCGTGGATATGATCGTCTCGGGCGATCTTCTCAATCAGATCATTTCGGCGAGCTTTGCGGCGCGTGATTTTTCCGTACCCTTTCTCGGCGTCTATGGGGCGTGCTCTACCATGGCGGAGAGTCTTGCGCTTGCCGCCATGGCGGTGGACGGCGGATATTGCAGGAATGCGGTGGCAGCTACGGGCAGTCATTTCGCCTCCGCGGAGCGGCAATACCGTTATCCGCTCGAATTGGGGACCACACGTCCGCCGCAGTCGCAGTGGACGGTCACGGGCGCGGGCGCCGCGCTCGTCGCGGGGGAGGGAGACGGCATCCGCATCCCTTCGGCGACGCTCGGAAAGGTCGTGGATTTCGGCGTGACCGACGTCAATAATATGGGCGCGGCAATGGCGCCTGCGGCGGCGGATACCATTCTGGCGCACTTCCGCGAAACGGGCGAGGAGCCGGAGGCGTATGACCTGATCGTCACGGGCGATCTGGGCGCGCTCGGCAGCAGGATCCTCAAGGATCTGACATGGGAAAAGGGGCTGGATATTTCAGAAAACCACGTCGATTGCGGCGAGATCGTGTACAACGTGCTCGAAGACGAATTTCAGGGAGGGAGCGGCGCGGGCTGTTCCGCAATCGTGCTCAATTCCTACCTGCATGCCAAAATGATGGCGGGAACGCTCAGGCGCATCCTCTTTGTGGCGACGGGCGCACTGCTTTCCACCGTATCGTCGGGACAGGGCGAGAGCATTCCCTGCATCGCGCATGCCGTCACGCTGGAGCGTTAAGGAGGGGATATGGAGGCATTGGAAATTTTATTTGCCTTTCTGAAGGCGTTTGCGGTGGGCGGGCTGATCTGCGCGATCGCGCAGGTTGTCATCAACTTTACCGACCTGACGGCGGGAAAGATCCTCGTCATTTTCATGCTTGCGGGCATTGTCCTGACGGCGTTCGGACTGTATCAGCCCATTGTGGAATGGGCGGGCGCGGGCGCGACCGTTCCTATTTCCGGATTCGGCTATCTTCTGGCGAGCGGCGCCATGAAGGGCGCGCAGGAGGGACTCTTTCAGGCGCTGACGGGTGCGCTCGCCGCGGCGAGCGCGGGCGTCTCGGCGGCGGTCGTGTTTTCCTTCCTCGCTTCGCTCATCTTCCGTTCGCATACGAAACACAACTGAATGATCTGTCATGAAAAGGAACGGGGAAGTCCCGTTCTTTTTTATTTTGCAAATGAGCGGCAAATTTACGGACGATCCTTGACAAGTTATCTCAAAACATGATATAATTCAAAATGAAAATATGAGATGGATAGAGGTAGGTCTGTATGGGATTGCTCAAAAACATCGAATGGACGGACGACAGCAAGAACACCATTGTCTATAAGTTCGACATGAAGAACGACTATGTCAGCAAGGGCTCCGTGCTCACCGTGCGCGATTCGCAGGTCGCGATCTTTGCGCACAAGGGTAAGATGGCGGACGTGTTCCTTCCCGGTTTTTATAAGCTGGATACGGAATCCATCCCCGTGCTTACCAAGCTCATGTCCTGGAAGTACGGTTTTGAAAATCCGTTCCGTTCGGATATTTACTTTGTCAACACGCGGCAGTTCACCAACATGAAGTGGGGAACGGCAAATCCGATCATCATCCGCGACGCCGACTACGGCGCCGTACGCGTCCGCGGATACGGCACATACGCCTTCCGCGTCAAGGATGCGTTCGTCTTCATGCAGGAACTTTCCGGAACAAATTCCTCTTACCGCACCGAGGACATTACCAGCTACATCAAGAGCATTGTCGTGAGCGCCATCTCCGATGCGATCGGCGAGAGCGGGATCCCCGTCCTCGATATGGCGGGAAATCTTCTGGAATTGGGCGCTGCCGTCCGCAAGGCGATGCAGCCCACCTTTGAAAAGCTGGGGCTGGAGCTCACCAATTTCGTCTTTGAGAACTTCTCTCTTCCCAAGGAGCTGGAGGAGGCGCTCGATAAAAACACCTCTCTTGGCATGATGCGCGGCAACATGGATGTGTACACCCGCATGGCGCAGGCGGACGCCCTCAAGGAAGCGGCAAAGAATCCGGGTATGGCGGGCGCGACGATGGGCGCGGGGCTCGGCTTCGGCATGGGGAATATGTTCGGCGATATGATGCGTCAGCAGAACAGTGCGCCTTCGCAGGAGAAGGGCGCAACCTGCCCGCACTGCGGCGCGCACGTCTCCGCTGCGGCAAAGTTCTGCCCCGAGTGCGGAAAACCTATGGGCAACGTCTGCCCGAAGTGCGGCGCTTCCGTCAAAGCGGGCGCAAAATTCTGTCCCGAATGCGGACAAAAGCTGCAGGCGGCGTGCCCGAAGTGCGGCGCTTCCGTCAAGGCAGGCGCAAAGTTCTGCCCCGAGTGCGGGCAGAAGCTGTGATCGGATCGGGAGGAAGGTATGACCGATTCTCCGTTTTCCGAATTTGATCCTTCTGCAGAGAAAGGTTCTCCTTTCGCCGAGTTTGACAAAGAAACTCCGCAGGACGCAAAAGAGGAGGCCGCCGCGGCGACCGCGCCCGTATACACGGCAGACGACGAAGTCGAAAACAATACCGGCGTCGTCAAATGCCCTGCCTGCGGGGCGAACATGGTCTATGATTCCGAGCGCGGGAAACTCTATTGCGAGCACTGCGATACCGTCGTGGAAGTGCGCGCCAAGACGAGCGAAGAGCAGGATTTCGAGCGTCTTCTTGCGCGCACGAACGAGTGGGGCGCCGAGACGCACGTCTTCCGCTGCGAGAACTGCGGCGCGCAGGAAGTCCTTTCGGACGGCGAGATCGCCAAAAAATGTCCCTTTTGCGGCACGACAAACATCGTGCGCATGGCTGAGCTTCCCGGGCTCAGACCCAATGCGGTCGTTCCCTTTTCCGTGGATAAAGAGGACGCTGTAAAGAGCGTCAGACACTGGGCGCGCAGAAAGCTGTTTGCGCCGCGCAGGTTCCGCAAGGGCGCCAAGCCGGAGGACGTGAACGGCGTCTATATGCCGGCATTTTCCTTCGATACGTGCGCGGACGCATGGTATTCGGGCGTGCTCGGCAAATACCGCTACCGTACGCGGCGGGTGAACGGAAAGGTCGTGCATGAGCGCTACCTCGTCACTTTTCCCGTCAGCGGACGCTATTCCATGTCCTTTGACGATATTCTGGTTCAGGCGTCCGATAAGATCGAACAGAAATCCCTGAACGCGCTGCAGCCCTTCGATACCAACAACAGTAAGGAATACCGTCAGGAATTTCTGAGCGGCTACACGGCGGGACAGTATACCAAGGACGGACTTGCCTGCTGGGAAGAGGCAAAGGGCGTCATTCACGGAAGGCTGCGCTCCGCCATTCTCGCGGGATATTCGTACGATACGGTCGTCTCGTTCAATGTGGAATTTCACTGCAGAAATACGACGTATAAATATCTTTTATTGCCCGTATATGTCGGTTATTGCAGCTGGAAGAAAAAATTGTATCACTTTTTCGTCAGCGGACACAACGGAAAAGTCACGGGAAAGACGCCCGTTTCGCCCCTCAAGGTGGGGATCGCAGTCCTGTTTGGACTTGCGGCGATCACGGGCATCGTGTTCCTGTTTTTGTGGCTGAACGGAATGTGGCCGTTCTGATAGGAGGTTGAAAATGAGCAAGAAATTTTTATTCGGACTGATCGTGAGCCTCATGATCGTTGTCATCGCCGTTCTCTGGCTTTTGTCGGCGCTGGACGTGGCGGGAATGGAGTGGTTCTCGCTCGGATGGGCGGCCACCATTGCGGCGGCGATCCTCGGCGTTGCCTTTATCGGGCGCGGGCTGTTCGGCAAGACGGCGGGACCGTTGAAAAAGCTGTGGATTTTTTTCGGAGCGGGCTTTTTGGTCGTTGCCGTCATCACGCTTGCCTGTGAGATCGCCATGCCGGGTGAGATCGTCATGCCCATCATTGCGGTCGTCCTTGCCGTTGCGCTGCTGATCGGCTTTATCGCCGTCGGCGGGAAAAAGTGGGACACAGGCGACAATCAGAAGGCAGGCTATAAGAACTACTACGAGCGCAAGGCAGAAGAAGAGGCGCGCAAACAGGACGAAGAGGACAAGAAGGACTGAATGGGAATTTGCAAGAGACCTGCACTGCGCAGGTCTCTTTTTCTTGTCTTTTTGTGTGAAATGCGGTACAATAGGATATATTTTTGAGGAAGGAGGGACGTATGCGGAAATTGTTTGCGGCGATCGCCTGCGCGCTTGCGTGCGTCCTTTGCTGTTCTGCCTGTGCGGGAAAAAACGCTTCGCTCGTTGCCCAAGACGGCTACGCGTTCGGCGCGTTGATGCGCTGGGCGTATGTGCCGTCCGAGATCGCGGACGCCGAAGCGGTCCGGACGCAGCTGTCCGCGCGTGCGCAGGCGATCGAGAACGATGTCTCCGGAAGTTCGATCGCCGCATTCAACGCGGCGCAGGCGGGCGCAAAAGTCGAAATCGGAAAAGACGCCTACGAAATGCTGAAGATCGCTCAGGACGTCTATGCGGAGACGGGCGGCGCCTACAATCCCGCTACGGGGCTGTTGGTCGATCTGTGGGGATTTTCTCCGCGCCACCGGGCGGCGGACTATGCGCCGGAAAAGCCGTACGATCGGGAAAACTTTTTGGAAGAACTGCCTGACAAAAAGTATATTGACGCATTTTTGCAGCCTGAAATGCTTAATTTCGGCGCGGTCGAACTGACGGAAGAGGACGGGAAATATTATGCCCGCAAACCTGCCGATGCTTGGGTGACGGCGGAGGGGGACGAGACCGTATATACCATGCAGCTCAATCTCGGCGGGATCGGCAAGGGATATTGCGCCGACCGCGCGGCGGAGATCGTTCGGGCGGCGGGGCAGACCCACGGCTATTTCAATCTCGGCGGCAGTTCCATGGCGCTGTTTGCCGATCCGACGCGCGCGGGGGAGGTGTGGGAGATCACCGTCAATTCGCCGCGCACTACCTTTTCCGATTCCCATTACGCTACTCTTCGCGCGCGGGACGCCATGCTCTCCACCAGCGGCGATTACGAGCAGTACTACGAGATCGGAGGCGTTCGCTACTGTCATATCGTCGATCCCGATACGGGCTATCCCGTCGGTGGCGGAAGTCACGTTGTCTGCGCCACCGTTGTGGGCGGTACGGCTGCGGCGGGGGACGCCCGTGCAACGGCGCTCTGCTGTATGGAATTGGATGAAGCCCAAGCATATGCCAAAGCGCATGCGGAGGAATTCCGCGTCCTGTTCGTATGGTACGACGCCAAAGAGGATCGCTATACTGCCTATTCCAATCTTGACGACTGGACCTTGGATGATAGCAATCTGTACGAGGAGACGATCGCATGAACCGCGCACAGATCGTACGGGACAAGCGTCCGTTTGCCGTCTGGGATCTGTTGGTCTACGCATTGATCCTTCTGCTCATCGCGGTGCTGTTTGTTGTATTTGTATTTTCGGATGCGTTCGGTACGGAGGATGCGCGCGGTGTCCGCGTCGAAGTGGACGGCGTGACCGTCTATACCTATGTGTTCGGCGAGGGCGGAACGGTCTCCGACGGCTGGGAGGAACGCATTCAGTCGCGTGAAGAGGGGGAAGTGCTGTTCGTGCGCATATCGGCGGGGGACGGCTGGAATGAACTTGCGGTGAACGACGGCGCGGGAACGGTCGTCATGCACGATGCGGACTGTAGTTTCCGCAAGGATTGTACGGTGATGCGCGCCATCGGCGAGGGGGGAAGCGTCATAGTCTGTATTCCCCATCGTCTGAAAGTCGTACCGCTGGAAGGAGAAGACCTGAACGCGCCTTCCGTCGGTTGAAATGTGGGGAAATCTGTCCACAAAGGCAATAAAATCGCAGATCGAATGCTTTCCAAACAAAAGTTTTGAAAAAAGTTATCCACAAAAAACGGCTGTTTCGCCCGAAAATTCCACAATTCGACAAAATACAGCGTATCCGAAGGGGAAAAGTTCAAAAAAGTTATCCACAGTCAGTTTTTTTCTGTGGAGAACGCATTTTCCTCCCCGAAAACCGTTGACAAATGTCCGGGAAACGCGTATAATTCATAGTACTCAAACGGAGCGCCGTCGCTTTCCCTCTATCCGAAGCGCGTCTTCCGTTGAGATTTATTGGATTCGCACCGTTAGCTAAGCTGGATATAGCGTCGGTCTACGGAACCGAAGGCCAGGAGTTCGAATCTCTTACGGTGCACCAAAAACACGGCAGGACAACAGTCCTGCCGTGTTTTTGTATCATGCGGACAGTTCGGAATCCTTCATCCCGAGAGTGCGCGCGAGGAGGCTCTTGGGTACGGAGCACGGAAAGGGCAGAAAACAAACAGCTGCCGAAACCATCAATGGCATCGCCCGCAGATAATTTTTTACGATTCATTCTTATAAAGTTTACCGTTGCGTACCTCATATCCTTGACGAACGTCTTAGTCGGTGTTATAATCTTATTGAGTTCGCAAATGCGAACACAAGGATGACATCAGGAGGAGTCGTAAATAATGGATCGGATCGTATTCCGGATCGACGGTATGCGTTGCGGCATGTGCGAAACGCACGTAAACGACGTCGTCCGCAGGAGTGCGGAGGTAAAAAAAGTGACCTCTTCACACAGAAAAGGGGAAACAGTTGTTTTCTGTGAAAGCGGTATGGATGAGACGCCCATCCGAGAAGGGATTGAAAAGATGGGGTATCGGGTTTTATCCGTGACGCGCGAGCCCTATGTCAAAAAAGGACTGTTCGGAAAGAGATCGTAAAATTTGTCCGATTGTTCTGCATATACCCGGAAAATAGAACGCAAGTCTGAGAAAATTTTCTGCAAGCAAACGCGCCCCGCCGAATGGCGGGGCGCGTTGAGAATTGTAAGATCAATACCGCACTTTGATGGTGTGGCGCGGACAGGCTTCGGCGCACTTGCCGCAATTGATGCACTTGTCGTAATCGATGACGGGCAGGTTATCCTGCATTGTGATCGCATTTGCGGGACAGGTACGGGCGCACTTGCCGCAGGCAATGCAGCCGAATTCGCAGGCATCCAGAACCGCTTTGCCGCGTTCGTGCGAAGAACATGCGATATACACTTTCGCATCGGCGGGAATACGGGCGAACAGCTGTTTCGGACAGGTCAAAATGCACGCGCCGCAGGAAATGCAGCGGTCCGGGTTGACGTTTGCGCATTCGTCGGGCAGAGAGATCGCGTTTTCGGGACAGACGCGCGTACAGTTGCCGTCGCCGAGACAGCCGTATTTGCAAACTTTTCTGCCGCCGGCAAGTTTGTTTTCTTCGGCGCAATCCTGTGCACCGCTGTATTCAAACGCATCTTTGGCATGAATGCCGCCCGAACAGCGGCAGACGCTTACGGTGGGTTTCGCCGCGGTGAAGGGGACGCCGAGCACACCCGCGATGATCGCCTTTTCACTCGCTTCGGTCACGTGGCAGTCGGTAAGTTTTGCTTCGCCTTTGGCAAGTTTTTCGGCAAATCCTGCACAGCCCGTGCAGCCGCAGCCGCCGCAGTTTGCGCCCGCAAGATGGGACAGGATGGTCTCCACTTTTTCATTCGCGTTCGTCTTGCAGAATTTGGCGACGAGCAGAATGCAGATCGTCAGGACGAGTGCGATCGCGGCGAAGATGCCGAGCACGATGCCGACCTGCGCCCAATTGACGGGCGCGAGAAGTAGATTTTGCATAGCCGCCTCCTTACAGCAGAGCAAAGACGTAGAACGCCATTGCCATAAAAGCCGCTGCAACCATCGTGATGGGGAATCCCTTCATGCACTTTGCAACGGGGAGTTTTTCCATTTTTTCGCGTACGCCGCCCATCAGTACCATTGCAAGCGTAAAGCCGACGCCCGCAAACAGGGCGTAAAGCAGCGCAAAGCCGAGGTTCATGGAGATACCCGCTTCCATGCCCGTCACCACGCCCGAAAGGTCGTTCACAAGCAGCAGTTCCGCAACGCCCAGAATCGCGCAGTTGGTCGTGATCAGTGGCAGATAGATCCCCATGGAGCGATAGAGCGCGGGGGAAAGTTTTGCAATGATCTTTTCCAGCATCTGCACCAATGCGGCGATGACAAAGATAAAGAAGATGATCTCAAGGTACTCGATATTCAGCGGCACCATGATATAGAAGTAAAGGGGCCACGTGACGAGCGTTGCCAGCACCATGACGAGGGTGACGGCTATGCCCATGGAGAACGCGCTGTTTACCTTTTTGGAGACGCCGAGGAAAGGACAGATGCCGAGGAACTTGACCAGAATAAAGTTCTGCGAAAAGACGGCGGAGATGATAATGAGCAGAATGGTCGTCGCCATTTATTTCACCTCCTGCGTAGCGCTGTCTTCCGCGGGTGCGGGAAGGGGTTCTTCGTGCGAGGGCACGCGCAGCTCCCGTGCATGTTTTGCGCGGCGCGCTTTATCGACCTGATCGGTGATGAGCACAAAGAGCGCGATGCAGATGCCGTATACAAAGAACGCACCCGCCGCATTGGTGAAGAAGCCGATCTTAAAGTCCATGACCTGCATGCCGAAGAAGCTGCCGTTTCCCAGAAATTCACGGATAATGCCGATGATCGTCAGCGCGCAGGTAAGTCCGAGTCCCGTTGCCACGCCGTCGATCGCGCTGTCCAGAACGGGATTTTTGCTTGCGAACGCTTCCGCTCTGCCCAGGATGACGCAGTTGACGACGATCAGAGGAAGGAAGACGCCCATGGCGTCGTACAGGTCGGGAATGTACTTTTCCAGCACCATTCTTAAAAGTGTGACCATCGTGGCAATGATGACGATAAAGGCGGGGATGCGCACCGTATTGGGGATGACCTTTCTGAGCAGGGAAATGATCACATTGCTCAGCAGCAACACCACCGTGACGGACAGCCCCATGCCGAAACTGTTGACTGCCGAGGTGGACATTCCCAGCGTTGCGCACGTCCCAAGCACCAGCTTAAAGGTCGCGTTGTTGGTGATGAGCCCGTCATAGGCGATCTTGCCGTATTTTTTCATGTTCGCCTTCATGCTTCACCTCCCGTGAGTACCGTTCTGAAACAGCAAAGCGCAGCATTTACTGCATTGGAAATGGCGGTTGACGTCATGGTCGCGCCCGTGGAAACCTGATTGAGGTCATCTTCGGAGCCTTTGATCGCCGTAAAATATCCGCCTTCTGCAACAAGTTCGTCATGCTCCGAGAAGTACGAATAATAGGAATCGCTGAAGTTTGCCATCAAAGTCTGTCCGGAGTTGGAGCCGTAGACGACTTTTTCAATGCCTGTCAGCGTGAGATTGCCTTCCTCGCGCGTTCCCGTACAGGCAACGACGGTCCAAAGCGTCACGGTGCCGCCCGAATAGCCGCCCGTTCCCGTCGTCTGGAACAGATAGTTTCCGTCATCCACAATATGGTAGACGGCATCGACTGTGCCGTAGACGGTCTGTTTTTCTTCGTCGGTAAGTTCCACCGTCTCTGCCGTCACTTCCTTTCCGTAAATGCTGGAGAGCGTCCGGTTGAGGCGCTCCTCATCCGAAATATACAGCAGATCGTTGAAGACGGCAAGCAGCGCGCCCGCCACCAGCACGATGGCAATGAGGACGGCAAGGCTCTTGAATGCGTTGCTCTTGAAAAATTCTTTCGTGGTCATTTCTTCGCCTCCTTCTTTTTCCGCACAGTGCCGAAGGGGCGTGGTTTGATCGCGATGTCGATGAGGAAGACGAGGAAGTTCATCAGAAGGATGCAGAAGGAAACCACTTCTATGCCCGTTGCTTTGCGCAGTCCGGCCGTCAGAAGCCCCAGCGCAACAAAGTAGATGACGTTGCCGAGCGTCGATTTGGGTGTCGTCACATAGTCGGTTGCCATAAAGCATGCGCCCAGAATGAGTCCGCCCGAGAGAATGGAGGGCAGGAAATAGTCGAAGTTGAAGCCCTCGAGCGCAACGGCAAACAGTCCCGTTACTCCGATATAGATGACGGGAAGATACCACTTGACAACGCCGCGTACGCACAGATAGAGGAAGCCGACGATCAGTGCGAGTTTGCAGGTCTCCCCGATGCAGCCCGCCACGCCCGTTCCGAGGAACAGATCGAGATTGGAAAGGACAGGCTTTTTATTGAGCAGGTTTCCAAGCTGCGTTGCGCCGGTCGTGAGCGCGCTGCCCGCGCCTGATACATTGGTCGTTGCGCTGATCCACGGATTCGTCCACCAGATGGAAAGATTTTCTTCCCCGACGGGACCGAAGTTCGCTGCAGCATATGTCGTCATCAGCACCTGGAAGGAAATAAACAGGAAGATGCGCCCGGCGATGGCGGGATTGACGATGTTTTTTCCCGTTCCGCCGAACAGCATCTTGACGACGCCGACGGCAAACACGCTCCCGAGGAGCGGCATATACCAGCCTTTGATGTTGGCGGGAAGGCACAGCGCCAGCAGGAGTCCCGTCACAAGGGAGGTATAGTCGAACTGTACGGCGAATGTCTTCAGCGTGTCGCTGCCGTTCCGCCATACCTTATGCTCGATCAGATACCATACAAATTCGGTGAGCGCCGCGCTTGCAACGGAAATGACGATGATCACCGCCGCCTGCCAGCCGAAATATACGATCCCCGCGATCGTTGCGGGAAGCAGCGCGATCAGCACGTCGAGCATGATGCTCTTGGTGGTGCGCCGTGTGCGGATATGCGGGGCTGTGGATAAAACTCTCATGATTTCCTCCTCAGTTCCGCCTTGGCGGTCTTGATCGCCTGTGCAAGCGGTCTTCTTGCGGGACAGACGTAGGTGCATGCGCCGCATTCGATGCAGTCGAGCACGCCGCCGAATTTTGCGGCGTTTTCATACTCTTTCGCGTCGGTGTAAAATTCCGTCTGCATGGGCATGAGCTTCATGGGGCAGACCTGCGCGCACCTGCCGCAGTTGATGCAGGGCGTGGGCGCGTCCGTATTGGTTTCCTTTGCCGTGAGGAAGAGGAATCCGCCCGTTGTCTTGGTGACGACCGCTTCCGTTCCCGTGAGCGCCGTGCCCGTCATGGGACCGCCCGCCACCAGCTTGACGGCGTCCCGTTCTCCGCCGCAGGCTTCTGCCAAAGCGGAAAGGGGCGTTCCGACGGGGCAGATCAGATTCTTCGGCTGCGCAATGCCGCCGCCCGTCACCGTGACCACGCGTTCGATCAGCGGTTTGCCGCATTCCACGGCCTCGCAGACGGCAAACGCGGTGGCGACGTTCTGCACAACCACGCCCGCATGCGCGGGAAGTTTCCCCAAGGGAACTTTGCGCCCCGTACAGCAATAGATGAGCTGCTTTTCCGCGCCCATCGGATACTGTTTTTTGAGGGGAACTACGTCAAATTCCGTCCCTTCGAATGCCGCGATCGCCGCAGGCTTGTTCTTTTCGATGGCAATGAGGATGCGCGAAACGCCGAGCGCCTTCGCCATGTACTTTGCCCCGCGTACGATCTCGTCCCGGTTTCTCTGCATGAGCGCATCGTCGCAGGTGAGGTAGGGTTCGCATTCCGCGCCGTTCAGGATGAGCGTATCGACGGGAACGGGCGGTGTGAGTTTGATGTGCGTCGGAAATCCCGCGCCGCCCATTCCGACGATCCCGCACGCCCGGATGCGCGCAAGGATCTCTTCGGCGGAGGGATGGCTGAGCGGAGGCAGGTATGCCTCCTCCTGTGTTTCGGCAGGTTCGATGACGATGTACTGCGCCATGCCGCCCCGTCCGTCCGCACGCTGCTCCACCGCTTTGACGGTGCCCGCGACGCTCGCATGGACGTTGGCGGAAACGCCGTCCGCCGCACTTGCAATGAGTTCTCCGCGCTTGACCGCCTGTCCCGCCTGTACGATCGCCAAAGCGGGCGCGCCCGCATGCTGCGAGAGGGGAACGGCGACTTCGCCTGCCGCGGCAAACCGTTCTGCCGGTAGCCGCTCGGTGGACGCCTTGTGTCCCGCGATATGGATTCCGCGGAAGAACGCCCTTGGTCTTATTTTCACTTGTCATCCTCCTTGGGAAGGGATTGCCGCGCAAACATTGCAAACGTCCGCGCGGGGAATGCTTTCAAAGTAAATGTGACGGCGAGCCCGATCGCAACGCCCGCGCCTGCACCCATCAGGCACAGATAGGGGGAGTAGACAAACAGGAGCGTCGTGCCCGTCAGTGCGCAGTAGACGAGAAGCTGGACCAGATTGTGTACGATCGCGCCTGCAACGCTGATGCACAGAAAACTCACGTGCGGGAGTGCACACAGCAGCAGACGGGAAATACAGGTCGATACGACGCCCGCCGTCAGGGAATACAGCAGCATGGAAACGTTCCCCGCAAACAGACTTCCGAGAACGGTACGCGCGATCACGACAAACAGTGCTTCGGGAAGCCCGTAGAGGAGCAGCGCGAGCAGGGAAAAGATATTCGCAAATCCGAGCTTTGCTCCCGGAAGATAGGGAATGGGGATCAGGCTCTCCAACAAAAAAGCGACCAGCCCGAGCCCTGCGAGAATGCCGAGCAGTGCGATCTTTTTCCCGGGGTATCGCCTTCCTTTGTTTTCCATAGTTACTATTATAGTTCACTTGCGGAAAAAGTCAATCGGCAGCGGCGAAAAAAACGGAAAAAACCGCAAAAAACGGCGGCTTTCGTTCAGCTTGACATTTGCGCGCGCGCTGTGCTATACTGTCGCTATGGAAAAAATTTACGATGTGACCGTGGTGGGCGGCGGAATCGCGGGATATTCCGCGGCGCTCACTTTAAAGAGCCTGAAACGGGAATACCTTTGGTTGGGGGCGGAACTGTTCGGCGAAAAACTCCGCTCAGCGGAGTACGTGCGCAATTATCCTGCCGTCGCTGGGAACGGCGCGCAGTTCGCCGCCATGCTTGAAGCGCAGATGGCGCATGAGGGTATCGTGTTTACCCCGGGCAGAGCAGACGCCGTCTATGCAGGCGATCCGTTCACCGTCACGGCGGGTGAAAACGTCTATCTTTCGCGCGCCGTCATTCTGGCGACGGGCGTCTCGCATGCGGGTACGGTAAAGGGAGAGGAGCATTTTCTCGGGCGCGGGGTGAGTTACTGCGCCGTCTGCGACGGTGCGCTCTACCGCGGAAAGGTCATTGCCGCCGTCGTCGCCTCGCAGAAATTTGCGGAGGAAGTGGAATATCTGGCGGGGTTTGCGGAGACCGTTCATGCGTTCTGTCTCTATCCCGATGCATCTTTTCAGGCGAAAAACGTGGTCGTGCATACGGGAAAGCCGCTCGCCGTTGAGGGCGGGGTACGCGTGGAACGCCTTGTCCTTGACGCCGGGGCGCTGGAAGTTGCCGGCGTATTCTGTTTGCGGGACGCCGCGCCGCCCGCTGCGCTTGTCGGCGGATTGGAGACGGACGGCGTCCGCGTCAAAACGAACCGTGACCTTTCCACCAATCTTGCGGGACTGTTTGCCGCGGGTGATGTGGCGGGACGGCCCTATCAGTATGTGAAGGCGGCGGGCGAAGGCTGCGCGGCGGCTTACGCGGCGCATGCGTATCTTGCGGAGAAACGGGCATGAGCGCGGAGGAGATCGAGCGTTCGATCATCAAAAAATACCGCAAGGAGATCTGGTGTCCCTTCGTGAAGAGCGTCAAACAATATGCGCTGCTGTCGGAAGGGGACAAAGTCGCCGTCTGTATTTCGGGGGGGAAGGATTCCTTTCTGCTTGCCAAATGCATGCAGGAGCTGTGCCGCCACGGGCAGTATGAATTCGGGCTTGAATTTATTGTCATGGATCCGGGATATGCACCGAAAAACCGAAAGCGTATCGAGGAAAACGCAGCCTTGCTCGGCGTTCCCGTGCATATTTTCGAGAGCGATATTTTTGCCGTGGTCGACTCCGTGACGCAGGGCTCGGCTTGCTATCTGTGCGCCCGCATGCGCCGCGGATACCTCTATGAGTTCGCAAAAAAACTCGGCTGCAACAAGATCGCGCTGGGGCATCATTTCGACGACGTGGTCGGCACTACGCTGCTGAGCATGTTTTACGGCGCGGAGATCAAGACGATGATGCCGAAACTGCGCTCCACCGGTCATCCCGGGATGGAACTGATCCGTCCGCTCTATGCCGTGCGCGAGCGTGACATTGTCGCATGGGCGAATTATAACGGGCTGACCTTTCTCAACTGCGCCTGCCGTTTTACCGAACGCGTGGCAGGCAAGGAAGAAGAGAGCAAGCGCGTAGAGATGAAGGAACTGCTCTCCAATCTTGAGGCGGTCAATCCCGCCGCCGCCGACAATGTGTTCCGCAGCATGCACAACGTCGCGCTCGACTGTATTCTCGGCTGGCGCAAGGGCGGAAAACGCGGTAATTTTCTCGATGAGTACGATCAATCATAAAAAATTCGGGTGCGCGGGCAGAAATTTTCGTCGCGCCCCTTGTTTTATTATGAAAAATATCGTATAATAGACGAAAGATCGTTGGAGATGCAATATGACGCTCAAAGAACTTCAGGAATTTCTCGATGCGGAAAAATGGAAGGACAGCGAAGCGCACGCCTGCGATATGTGTGGGCGTTATGCGCGCTGCCGTTATTGTGTGCGAACGGAGGACGAGCCCTGCGCGATGGCGCACAACCGTCTGATTGCCGCGACGAACGCGCCCGTGCCCGACCGCATTCCGGACTGGCTTTTGCCGGAGCCTAAAATTCCTGCGCAGCCGGAAGCGGATCGTGCGCCGTCGGTGGCTGCAGGGCAATCTTCCGAGGAAGTCATTGCGGAGCCGCCTGCATCCGGACAGAATTCTCCCGCGGCGGCTGAAACTGCGGATTTGCACGCACCCCGCGCTCTGCCGCATGTGATCGTGCGCGGCGTAAAAGGAGAGGTGCGGCTCTGTACGCTGCAAAAGCGTATTCCGACCGTTTCGTCCGAACTCGGCAATTGAAAAGGTATTTGCGTTCCGCTGCGTTGGCGGGGCGAAAATATAAAATAAACGGTGTTTTTAAGGAGGTACAAGGTAATTTCCTATGGACAGTCGATGTATCGGACTGTTGATCGCTTTATTCGTGCTTGTCGTTCTGTCGGGGCTGTTCAGCGCGACGGAGACGGCGTACACGAGCTTTTCCGCGGTGCGCATGCGGCGCTTCGCGAAGAGCAAAAAGACCGCGCGTATGGCGTTTCGCCTGAGCGCGGATTACAACAGGGTTTTGACGACGCTGCTCATTGCGGACAATATCGTGAACATCGCTTCGGCGACCATCGGAACGCTCATCTTTACGTCGCTTCTCGGCGCGGAGATCGGTCCCACGGTCTCGACGGTCGTACTCACGGTCATTTTGCTCATCTTCGGGGAGATCACGCCGAAGATCCTTGCAAAGCGCATGCCCGAGACGTTTGCGCGCGCCGCCGCCTATCCGCTTCTGGTCTGTATATACCTCTTCCTGCCGCTCGTCTGGTTATTCGGGCTCTGGAAGAAGTTTATTTTTTATCTTTTCGGTCTCGGAAAGAAGCAGCCCAGGCTCACCGAGGAGGAGTTCGAGATGCTCGTCTCCGACGTCGGCAAAGAAGGCGTGCTCAATGAAACGGAACAGGAGCTGATCCACAGGACGCTCCGCTATGACGAACTTACGGTCGCCGATTGTATGATCCCGCTCGAACGGGTGGTTGCCGTGGACGTACGTGAGAACGACCGCGTCGTGTATAAACTGTTCCGCGAGACCAATTTTTCGCGGCTTCCCGTCTATAAAGGCGTGAAGCGCAATATCGAAGGCGTTCTGTACCGTGCGGATTTTTATGAAAACATGCTTGCGGGCAGACGCGATTTCGATAATATCATCCGTCCCGTATCGTATACCGCGCCCGATGAAAAGGTATCGCAGCTCATGGAGCGCCTTTGCACGATGCGCGAACATATGCTGGTGGTGGGCTCCGAGGACAACGCACTCGGCATCATCACGCGCGAGGATATGGTGGAAGAACTCATCGGTGACGTGGACGACAAGTACGATCTGACGCCCGTCACTTCGCTTCCGACGCCGCCCGCGGCGCCGCAGCAGGCGTAAGGAGGGCGGAAGATGGATCAGGTTACCATGATCGCGCTCCTTGTTGCGCTTGTCGTTCTTGTGACGCTTTCCGCGTTTTTCAGCGCGACGGAGACGGCTTACACCGGTTTTTCCGCCGTGCGCATGCGCCGCTTTTCCAAAGCAAAACGTACCGCGCGCGTCGCGCTCAGATTGAGTGAAGATTTCAATAAGATTCTGACGACGCTGCTCATCGGAAACAATATCGTCAATATCACGGCTTCCACGATCGGCACGGTACTCTTTGTCGCGCTGCTCGGGGAAGGCCTTGGTCCGACGATCTCCACGGTCGTCATCACCGTCGTCGTCCTCATTTTCGGCGAGATTACTCCCAAGACGCTCGCCAAGGAATCGCCCGAAAAATTTGCCTGTTTTGCGGCGTATCCGCTTCTTGTGCTCACCTATGTGCTCTTTCCGCTCAATTGGCTGTTCGGGCGCTGGGAAAAGTTCGTGTTCTTCGTGTTCCGGTTGAACAAGGAAAAACCGGGCTATACCGAGGCGGAGTTCAAAATGCTTGTGTCCGACGTCAAAGAGGACGGCGTTCTCAACGAGACGGAGCATGAACTCATTCACAGGTCGCTGCGCTTTGACGAACTGCACGTCGGTTCCTGCATGATCCCACTCGACCGCGTGACGGCGGTCGGCGAACGTGAGAACGACAGGGCGGTATATCGCATTTTCCGTGAAACGAACTTCTCGCGCGTACCTGTCTACAGAGGGGAAAAGAAGAATATCGTCGGCGTTTTGTACCGCGCGGATTTTTATGAAAATCTGCTTGCCGGCAAAAAGGACTATTCCGCGCTCATCCGTCCCGTTTCGGCTACGTCGGTGGACGAGAAGGTCTCTACGCTCCTGAAGCGGATGCAGAAGGAGCGCGAGCATATGATGGCGGTGAAGTCGGAAGAAGGTGCCGTCGGTATCATCACGCGCGAGGATATGATCGAAGAACTCCTCGGCGATCTCGACGACAAGTACGATCTGACGCCCGTCACCTCGCCGCTCAATCCCTGTGTGCCGGAGCCGGCGGAATACGAAGAGACAGACGGCGAAGAAAAAGGATAATATCATCGATGAAACTCTGGATCCCTGCCGCGGCGGGCGTGGAAGCGTCCGTCAAGCGGCAGCTGAAAGAACTCGGCTACGGCGAATGTCCGGCGCTTTCGGGCAGGCTTCTGCTCGAAGGCGATTGGCAGGACGTCGCCCGTCTCAACGTCCGCCTGCGTGCAGGCGAACGCGTTCTCATCGGGGTGGGGGAATTTCCCTCCCCCGATTTTGACGCACTCTTCGACGGGGTGTCGGCGATCGCGTGGGAAGACTATTTCACGCCGCATACGCGTATCCTCATGGACGGGAAATGCGTCAAGAGCAATCTTATGGCGGTCAAGGCGACGGGCGGCGTCGTTAAAAAGGCGATCGCAGAGCGTCTCAAACGTAAATTCGGCGTACAGACGCTGGATGAACGGGGAGAACGTGCGATCGTCGGTGTCTATCTCCATGAGAACACGGCGTATCTTACATTGGATACTTCGGGCGACGGACTGCATAAGCGGGGCTACCGCGTGCGTACGTATGAAGCGCCGCTGCGGGAGACGACGGCGGCGGCAATGGTCGAAAGTTCCTTTTTCCGTGCAGGGAAGCCGTTTGCCGATCTCTTCTGCGGAAGCGGGACGCTCCCCATTGAAGCAGCGCTCTATATGCGCAACATTGCCCCGGGGATCGCGCGCGGGTTTGATTTCACGCGCTGGAAATGCGCGCCGGACGGCGTTTTGCACCGCGCGCGGGAGGAGGCGCGCGACCTTGAAGAGCGCGGACCGCTTCCTCCGCTGTTTGCATCCGACCTCTCCGCAAAGGCGGTGGAGATCGCCTGCTTCCATGCTTCGCGCGCCGGGGTGGAAAAGGACATCGTCTTCCGCACGCAGGATATGCGACGTTTTGTCTCTGCAGAGCGGTACGGCGTCATTCTTTCCAACCCGCCCTACGGCGAGCGGATGGGGGACGGCGACCTGCAGGGACTGTACCGTGACTTCGGCAGGATGTTCCGTTCGCTTCCCGACTGGAGCTGCTATTTTCTGTCCGCCTACGAAAACGCGGAGCGCGCATTCGGCGGCAGGGCGGATAAGAAGCGCCGGCTCTGGAATGCGCGGCTCGCCTGTACGCTGTACGCCTACTTTGGGACGCCGCCGTGTAAAAAATGAGAAAATTGTGAATTTGCAGGAAATATCGTTGCAGGGGGTTGACAATCCCTGTCAAGCGCGTTATAATAAAGCTGGTAAATTGTTCAGACAAGCACAAATTATGAGCAAAAACAGTTAGGAGGAGTATGCCATATGGAAATCAACGAGTACCTCATCAAATGCTTTCAGCTGATGCGGAACATGGAGAACATCAACTTTTTTGCCGGCGTTCACGAACTGTCGAGAACGGAATTCCGCCTTCTCAGAGAAGTCATTCTGGAAGAGGAAAAGGGAAAGAGCATCATCTCGTCCGAGCTTGCGCGCCGTCTCGGCATCACCCGTTCGGCGGTCTCGCAGATCGTGACCAAGATGGAAAAAGAGGGCGTTGTGGCGCGTGTCGCATCGCCTACCGATCGCAAGATCGCCTATATCCGCCTGTCCAACAATTCCCGCGCCGTTTTCGAGGAGCAGTGCAAGGAAGCCAATGTGACGATGGAGCGCATCGTCAAAGAGATCGGCGAAGACAAGGTAAAGGCGTTCTTTGATCTGTACGAAGATCTTCGCAAGGCGATCGACAAGGTCATGAAGGAAATTGCGGAAGAAAAGAATCCTTCTGCGAAATAATCGCGTCCGTTTCGCCTGGCGGCGATTTGAGGAAACTATATGCTGAAACTGACCGATATCCGGAAGGTCTATAAAGTCGCTTCCGGAGATGTTCACGCGCTCAAAGGCGTGAGTCTTGAATTCCGTGAGAACGAATTCGTCTGCATTCTCGGTGCGTCCGGGTGCGGCAAGACGACGTTGCTCAATATTATCGGCGGGCTCGATCACTATACGTCGGGCGACCTTATCATTCAGGGGCGTTCGACCAAGGATTATAAGGATCGCGATTGGGACGTCTACCGCAATCACCGCATCGGGTTCATCTTTCAGACGTACAATCTGATCCCGCACCAGACGGTGCTCGGGAACGTCGAGCTTGCGCTCACGATCGCCGGCGTCGGCAAAGAGGAGCGTAAAAAGCGCGCGGCGCAGGCACTCGAACGCGTGGGGCTCGGGAATGAACTCGATAAAAAGCCCAATCAGCTGTCGGGCGGGCAGATGCAGCGCGTTGCCATTGCGCGGGCGCTCGTCAACAATCCCGATATTCTGCTTGCGGACGAACCGACGGGCGCGCTCGATTCCGCAACGAGCGTGCAGATCATGGATCTCATCAAGGAGATCGCGGGCGAACGGCTCGTCATCATGGTCACGCACAATCCCGAACTTGCCTATCAGTATGCGACGCGTATCGTGCGTCTGAAAGACGGCGTGGTGGAATCCGATTCCATGCCATATGATTCGGCGGAAGAAGCTGCTTCGCAGGGACCGGAAGAGCCTGTGCGGGAAGATTTTGCCGAAGAAGCTCCTGTCGGACAGGAAGCGGGGCGGGAAGATTTTGCCGAAGAAATTTCCGCCGGGCCGGAAATGGCGCAGGACGACGCGGGGGGGGATGCATCTCAAAGTGCTGTTCCGCCCGTCATGTCCGAATTTCCCGCGCAGCCGGCAGGAAAAAGGGGCAAAAAAGCGCGCAAGCCAAAGCTGCCGCGCGCACGTATGAGCTTTCTGACGTCGCTTGCGCTGAGCGCCAAAAATCTGCTCACCAAGAAGGGACGCACCATCCTGACGTCGGTTGCGGGGAGTATCGGCATTGTCAGCGTCAGCCTGGTGCTTGCGCTTTCGAGCGGCTTCAACAATTACGTTCGGAAGACGGAAGAAGATATGCTCTCTTATTATCCCGTGACCATTTCGGAGAGTTCTTTCGATCTTGCGTCCGCCATGACATCCTTCACTTCTCCGCAGGATATGCCCGATCTGTCGCAGCTGGACGATCAGGTCTATATCGATTCGTTTCTGACGAGCCTGGCGAACGGCATGGCGACACAGAACAACATCAGCGAAGATTACCTGAACTATCTTGAACAGATGAATCCTGAATGGTATGCGGAACTCATGTACAGTTACGGCGCGGCCATCTCCGACAATCTGTTCCTGCAGGCAGAGACCTTTCCTGAAGGCGACAGCAGCCGGACGGAGCTGACCACTCGTTCTCTTTCCAATCTGAAAAATAAATATATCATCGATCTGATGGCTTTCGCCTCGCAGTATGATTCCCTGATCGGCTATGCGGATTACTTTCTGGACGTCGTCAACGTGATGCCCGGGACCTCGGACGAGACCAATCTCGGGTACGGGGAATATGTCCGTTCGCAGTACGATGTGATCGCCGGTCACTTCCCGCAGAATGTAAATGAGGCGGTGCTTGTTGTCGGGGCCAACAATCAGGTGACGGACCTTACGCTCGCGCAGCTGGGGCTTCTGGAAGAAGACCGCTTCATGGACTTGTTTAATCTGGGCGATGAAGACGGCGCGGCTGTGGACGATCCGAATGCGGATCGGGTGAATTTTGACGAGATCCTCGGGAAAGAATATACCTTTTTCTACAACGATCAGGTCTATACGAAGAACGAAAGCTGGACGCAGTTGTCCTATTTGTCCGGGCAATATGCATTCACCTATGCCGGACAGAGAGACAACGATCAATTCACGGCAGGGGAAGGAGAAGGGCTTAACCTGAAAATTTCGGGGATCCTTCGTCTGAAAGACGGACTCTCTTACGGATGCCTTTCTGCAGGACTCAATCTCACGGAGAATACCGTTAAAGCCTACATAGCGGGCAATATCAATTCGCAGATCGTGCAATGGATGAACAGCGAAGATGCGAAATACAGTTATAACGGGACCGATCTGTATCTTCTGCCTGTTGCGACGGAAAATCTGACGAGCGGATATACGCTCTACGAAGTGCTTCCCGGAACGAGCGTATATATTGCACAGACGCCCGATTCCGCGATCAAGACGCTGGGCGGAAGCAATGACGTCAGCCGCATCGCGATCTATGCAACGGATTTCGACAGCAAAGAAAATATCCTCGCTTATCTCGATCAATGGAATACCGACCACGACGGCAGCGAGGAGGACCGCGCGCTGCAGATCACTTATACCGATACGGTGGGGCTTCTGATGGGCATGGTCCAGCAGATCCTCGACATCATCACCTATGTGCTTGTGGCGTTCACTGCGATCTCGCTGGTGGTGTCTTCCGTCATGATCGGCATTATCACCTATGTCTCGGTGGTGGAGCGCGTCAAGGAGATCGGCGTTCTGCGATCGCTCGGCGCGCGAAAGCAGGACGTCCGCAACCTGTTCAATGCGGAGACGTTCATCATCGGACTTGCCGCAGGGCTCATCGGCATCGGACTCGCCTATTTTATCTCGATCTTCATCAATATTGCCATCAAGTCGCTGACGGGAATCGCGGGGATCGCCGCTCTGCCGTTTACGACGGCGCTCATCATGGTACTTGTCAGCGTTGTTCTGACGCTCATTTCCGGTCTCATTCCCGCGCAGTCGGCGGCGAAAAAAGATCCCGTCATTGCTCTGCGGACCGAATAAAAGGGCGGCGGCTCGTCCATACTGTCGGTACTCTATTCCGCAAGGGGAGCGCCAATGGCAAAGAAGAAAGTCAAAAAACTTACGGACGAAGAATACGAGAAGTACATTCGCGAATTGCTCGGAAAATGAAGAAAACTCCGCCACAGGCGGAGTTTTCTTTTGGACAAAAACAGATTTTTTCCGACAGGATCCGCCCCAATACTGCGCATGTCGGTATGATAAAATACGGAAAAACGCGCGCGCGGGAGGGAACATGGCAAGAAAGATCGTAGTAACGTCGGGAAAGGGCGGCGTCGGAAAGACGACCGTCTGCTGCAATCTCGGCGTACAGCTTGCGCGGCGGGGGTATCGTGTCGTCGTCTGCGATCTCGATTTCGGTTTGAACAATGCCGACGTCGTTTTGGGCGTGGAAAATCGCGCGCTCTATGACGTGATGGACGCAGTCGAAGGCAGATGCCGCCCCAAACAGGCGCTTGTCGCGCATCCGTACTATCCGACGCTCTTTTCCCTTTCCAGCAACCGCGTGCTCGAGCGCTATGTTTCGCCGCAAGCGATCCGCCTTGTTCTGGAGACGCTCTCGCCGCAGTTCGATTTTATCCTGATCGATTCACCCGCGGGCATCGAGGACGGGTTTCATCGTGCCGCATCCTGCGCGGAAGAGGCGTTGCTCGTCACAACGCCGCATATTTCCGCCCTGCGCGACGCCGACCGCGTGACGGGAATCTTAAAGAGCTATCGTTTTTCCTCCGTCGGGCTGGTCGTCAATCTGTCCCGCCGCGAAAGACGGCGCAGTGAGTTGCTCTCGCCCGAGGAGATCGCCGCAACACTTCGTCTGCCGCTCGTTGCGGCGCTGCCCGAGGATGAGAAGGTTTTTTCTGAAAATATCGTGCCGAAATCGCGCGCGTTCCGGATGCTGGCGGACGTCTTGCTGCAGGAACGCGTCCCGGTCGCGCAGGTGCGGGGGAGAAGGGGATGAAGGAAGAGGAACTGCGCAGGCTGGAAGACCTGCTTCGCCGCGATAAGGCGGTCATATCCGAGGAATGCGAGGCTGCGGCGGTGCGCGATTTTGCGCACGTTGCACAGGAATATTTCGATCTGGACGGCAGGGTTTCCTTTTCTCTGCGGGAAGAAAAGGGCGGGAGCGTCGTCACGCTCACGTTCCGCATCACGCGCGTAAAAAATTTTACCGTCCTGCCGTGAAGACGCCTGCAGGCGATTGACAAATTAGTTTCCTTTGTGTATAATTCAAACGGAATGAGGGAAATTCCGCAAGTAAACTTTGAGGACGAAATCAAATGGCTAGAAAATTTGTTCTGATGACGGATACGGGAAGCGATCTCCCGGACGATTATTATGCGCAGCACGATGTCGCCTGCGTGCAGCTCGGGTTTACGCTGGACGGCGTGACGTACGGCGGAGACGACGGCAAGAGCATGGACGTCAAAAAGTTCTATGAACTTCTGCGCGGCGGTGCGATGCCCAAGACCTTTCAGGTGACGCCCGCACAGGCGGCTGCTCACATGGAACCGTTGGTCAAGGCGGGCAACGACGTGCTTGTCGTTTCCTTTTCTTCGGGGCTTTCCGGGACATATGAAAGTTATTGTATTGCGGCGAAAGAGCTTTCCGAAAAATATCTTGCCAAAGTGCGCGTGGTCGATTCGCTCTGCGCGTCGCTCGGGCAGGGATTGTTCGTGGATTATATCGTAAAGAAAGCAGATGCTGGCGCGACGCTTGACGAGACGGTCGAATATGCCGAAGCGCTGAAAGGACATATCTGTCATTTCTTTACGGTGGATGATCTGTTCCATCTGAAGCGCGGCGGAAGGGTTTCCGCAACGACGGCGGTCGTCGGGAAGATGCTGAACATCAAGCCCGTTCTGCATGTGGACGATGCGGGGCATCTGATCGCGATCGGCAAGGCGATGGGCAGAAAGAAGTCGCTCGCGGCGCTCGTGGACAGAATGACGGAGCTCCAGGAACTCGGAAAGGATGATCCCGTGTTCATCAGCCACGGCGACTGCGCGGCGGACGTGGAGTATCTGATCGGGCTGATCAAAAACCGTTTCGGAACACGTAATTTCTATGTAAATATGATCGGAAGCGTTATCGGAACGCATTCCGGAGCGGGAACGGTCGCACTCTTTTTCAAAGGACGCCACAGATAACCCGCCACAGGTGCGGCTTTTGAACGGCGCGGAGTCTCTCCGCGCCGTTTTTGCTGCGCAAAATTTCTGATCATCGCATATACTGCGTGGAGGGGGAAGCGGTATGCGGATCTGTTTTGTGACGGGCGGCACGCTCGCGGAATTTTCGGAGCGCTGGCCCGATCTGCAGGCGGACGCAGTGCTGTGCGGGTTTCAGGCGCTCGGCGAGGTGAGTTACGAACGGGAACTGCGGGGAGAGACAAACCTGTTTGAAGACGTTGCGATCCTGTCCAAAGAAAAGCGGAACATCGTCGTCAGCGGATGTTTCACCGACGCGCGCGGGATGCGCCGCAAGTCCGTTGTCGTAGCGGACAGGGGACGGATCCTCGGCGTTTCGGACATGGTCAACCGCATAGACGGCAGTCTGTACCGTGCGGGCGCAGGCGTCAAGATCTGTCTCTTATACACATCTC
>URHP01000019.1 GCA_900547645.1 uncultured Eubacteriales bacterium | reverse complement strand
GTACAAGGGTGATCACACGGCATTTGTCGTATGCAAAATCGCCGCCGTCATAGCCGATCTCGCGGATGACGCGGCGCGCGACCGATTCATAGTCCACCTGCGCGCGGCTGGTCACTTCTCCTGTCAGAAAGAGGGTGTTGTAGGCGGCGCAGCATTCGATCGCCGAACGTGTAAAGGGATCCTGGCGGACGAGTTCGTCCAGAATGGCGTCCGCAATGCTGTCGCAGACCTTATCGGGATGACCTTCCGTCACGCTTTCGCTGGTAAAAAATCTTCTCATAGCCCGCCCATTATAATACGCGCGCGTGAAAAAGTCAATGAATTGCAGCGGGCGCAGGTTGCATTTTCTACGGAAACATGCTATACTTTTGCCCATGCAATGTACGCTGTGTCCCCTCTCCTGCGGCGCGGACCGCGCCGTGCGCGCGGGCGCGTGCGGCGTCAAGGGGCTTACCGTCGCAAAATACTATCTGCATCCCTTTGAGGAACCGCCCGTTTCCTGCCGCAACGGCAGCGGAACGGTGTTCTTCGGCGGCTGTTCCCTGCGGTGCGTCTTCTGCCAGAATTACGAAGTCTCGCGCGCACAGCGCGGTAAGGCGGTCACGCCCGCACAGCTCGCCGCGATCTTTGAATCGCTCGAAGAAATGGGCGCGGACAACATCAACCTTGTCACGCCCGATCATGTCTCCGACCTCATTGCCGAAGCGCTCGCGCTCCGGAAACCGGCAGTCCCCGTCGTCTACAACACGGGCGGCTACTGCAAGACGGACGCGCTCGAACGGATCGCGCCCTATATCGACGTATGGCTGCCCGACGTGAAATTTTTCTCGCCCGACCTCTCCGAACGCTATACGGGGCGGCGCGACTACTTTGATTACGCCTCGCGCGCCGTTGCGTTCATGGCAGAAAAGCCCGCCGTCTGGCAGGACGGAAAGCTGCTCTCAGGGCTTTTGGTGCGCCATCTCGTCATGCCGGGCTGCACGTCGGACAGTCTGCGCATCCTCGATTTTCTGAAAACCGTTCTGCCCGCGCACACGCCCGTCTCGCTCATGCGGCAATACACCCCCATGGGAACGAGCGACCTGCCCGAACTGAACCGCACGCTGACCGCGCGCGAATACCGCCGCGTCGAAGATCACGCCCTGGCGCTCGGCTTCGATCCCCTCTACACCCAGGGGAAGGAGAGCGTGGGCAAGGCCTATATCCCGACCTGGGACGACTGATCGCCGGTCACTGCGCCAGCTCGTCCAGGAGCCGCACGAGCCGCTCGGTGAGCTTTGCGCACACAGCGGGAGACGCGCTCTTCAGCCGCTCCCTGAGGCGTTCCGCCTTTGCAAGTTTCCGATCCATACCTACAGCATCGGCAGACAGGAAAAAAGTATGCTTTTGAGTTTCGAACACATCACTTTCGGCTATCTCGGCGTTCCCGTCGTCAGGGACGTCTGTTTTTCCGTGCATGAAAAGGAGCGCGTCGGTTTTCTCGGCGGCAACGGCGAAGGAAAAACGACCGTTCTGAAACTTCTGACGGGAGAACTGACGCCCGATGCGGGAAACGTGGTCAAAAAGAGCGGACTTTCGCTCGGCTACCTCGAACAGAGCGGCGGATTCACCTCCGATTCCACCGTCTACGGTGCGATGGAAGAACTGTTCGAGGAGGACAGGCAGCTCATCGCCCGCCTGCGCGAGACGGAGGCGGCGATGGAACACGCCGACGAGACCGCCATGAAGGCGCTTGCGGCGCGCTGCGAAAGCCTGAACAGGCGCATCGCCGCGCGCGACTCCTATCACTACGACGTGCGCATCCGCACCGTGCTGAACGGCATGGGATTTTCGCAGGTCTACACGCAAAAGGTGGCGACCATGTCCGGGGGCGAGCGCACGAAACTCAAACTGTGCCGCCTGCTGTTGGAGGAACCGGAACTGCTGGTTTTAGACGAGCCGACCAACCACCTCGACGCATCCACCCTCTTCTGGCTGGAAGATTACCTCTCTGCCTACAAGGGGGCGCTTCTGGTCGTCTCGCACGACCGCTACTTTCTCGACCGCCTGACGACGCGCACGCTCGAGCTGGAGAACGGGACGCTCACCTCGTACAAGGGCAACTACTCCCGTTACCGCGTGCTGCGCGAGGAAAAGCGCAAGGAAGAGGAGCGCGCCTACGAAAAACAGTGCGAAGAGATCGAAAAACTGCGGACCTATGTGGAAAAGAACATCGTCCGTGCCACGACTGCCTCCTCCGCGCAGAGCCGTGTCAAACAGCTCGAGCGCATGGAGATCTTGGAAAAGCCGATCCCGCCCAAACGTCCGCCCCGTTTTTCCTTTGCCTTTGACGAACAGCCCTACGAGTGCGTGCTCCGCGCCGAACATTTCGACCTTACGGCAGACGCAAAGACGCTGCTTTCAGACGCTTCGTTCGCGCTCATGCGCGGGCAGAAGTGCGCGCTTTTGGGCGATAACGGCACGGGAAAGAGCACGCTGCTCAAGTTCCTGTTGTCGGGCGATCCGCGCGTGCACGTCGGAAGATACGTCCGCATTGCCTATTATGACCAGGAAAACGCCGCACTTTCCCCTTCCGACCGTGTTCTGGACGCCTTCTGGGGAACGCACCGCGGACTTTCGCAGACGCAGGCGCGCAGCCTGCTGGCGCAGGCGGGGCTGGACGCCGAGGACGTTGAAAAGAAGGTCGGCGAACTTTCGGGCGGTCTGAAGGCCAAACTCGCGCTCGCCATGCTGGAGGCGGAGCGCGGAAACGTGCTTGTTCTGGACGAGCCGACCAATCACCTCGACCTCCCTGCGCGCGAATCGCTGGAGAGCGCGCTGAAACAATTTACCGGCACCGTGCTGTTCGTCTCGCACGACAGGCGGTTCACGGAAGCGGTTGCCGACAGCATCGTATCCATTGAAAACGGAACGCTGCTGCCCTTTGAGGGGGGCTACCAGGCATTTCTTGCGCGCAGGAAGGAAGCGCCGCCCAAACCGCAGACCGAAAAAAAGGCTGCGGAGGGCTACCGCAGCAAAGAAGACCGCGCCCGCGAAGCGCAAAAGCGCAACCGCATCCGCGCCATCGAGACGGAGCTTGCCGCGCTCGAACAGGAGGAAGCGGCGCTCAGAGACGCCCTTGCCGCCTGCGGGCGGGACTACCTGCGCGCACAGGAGATCACCCGCCGCCAGGCAGAGATCGCCGAACAGACGGAAAAACTGTATGAAGAATACGGGGAACTGATCTGACCGTTTCCCCGTCCCGGAAGAGCACAAAAAAAGCCCCGCGTGGTAAGCGCGGGGCCCTGAAACCGTCATAACGCGTCAGTCATTTCCGACCGTCCGTCATGCACATCGCAGAACATTATTCGATGGCAATGGACTTGGACGCGATCTTCTTGGGCTCTTCCTTCGGCACCGTGAGCTGCAGCATGCCGTTTTCGTACTTCGCCTTGACGTTCTCTTCCTGCACCTTGTCGCCGACGTAGTAACTTCTCTGGCAGGAAACACGGCATTCCTTGCGCAGGTACTTGGAGGTCTCCTTGCCCTCTTCCTCGGTCTCGTTCTTCTCGGCGCTGACCGTCAGATAGCCGTTTTCCAGCGAGACCTTGATCTCGTCCTTCTTGAACCCGGGCATCTCGATGGAGAGCTGATAGTCCTTGTCCGTTTCCTTAATATCCGTCCTCATGCTGTCGAGCTGTTCATCATAGAACATGGGCTTGAAGAAGTCCTCGAACACATCGAACACATCACCCGAATTTCTCTTCTGCAAATAGGTTTTCATAATTTTTTCTCCTTTGGAGCCTCCCCTTCGGAGGTCATATATATTATACCGTGTTTCGAAGTTCCTAAAACATAATGTAAACGAATTATCGGAGGAATTTTTTATGTCACAGAAAAAAATCGCCATCGTCACGGGCGCTTCGTCGGGCATCGGAAAACTGCTCGCCGCGGGACTGCCCGCACACTGCCGCCTCGACGAGATCTGGCTGGTCGCGCGCAGGGAAGACAGGCTGTTTGCCCTCGGCGAAGAACTCCCCGTCCCCGTGCGCGCATTCGCGCTCGATCTGACGCAGGCGGAGAGCATCTCCCGCCTTTCCGCACAATTGGAAGAGGAACAGCCCCTTGTGCATATCCTGATCAACGCGAGCGGATACGGCAAATTCGAACGCTTTGACCGCATTCCCGAAGAGGATGCGGCGGGAATGGTCGACCTCAACTGCCGCGCGCTCACGCTGGTCATGCGCGCAGTGCTTCCCTTCTGCGCCAAGGGAAGCACGATCGTCAACATTGCAAGCGTAGCCGCCTTTCAGCCCGTTCCCTTCGGCGCGGAATACGCCGCGACCAAGGCATATGTGCTTTCTCTCTCGCGTGCCGTCAATCAGGAACTGCGCCCGCGCGGGATCCGCGTGCTCGCCGTCTGCCCCTACTGGACAAAGACCGCCTTTTTTGACCGCGCCAACAAGCAGAGCGTGATCACGCACTTCGACTGCATGTACGATCCCGCTTTCATTGTCAAAAAGACCTTCGCCGCCATGAAGAAAAAGCGCGATTACGTGGTGCCCGGATTCATTGCAAAGGCGACGCACGCGGCGACCAAACTGCTGCCCCACTCTCTTGTCATGCGCGTCTTTATCGGTCAGCAGAAACTGAAAAACAAGTGATGGTCCCTTTCCGATGAATTGATTCAGAACAATATTGCGCCCGCCGTCGCACAATGCGACGGCGGGCGCCTTTTAAAACCGGTCTTTCAGTCCGAGAAAATAATCGGCAGAGACACCGTAGGCAAGCGACATTTTTCGCAAAGCGTCATACCCGGGCTTTGCTTTTCCGCTCAGCCATTCGCTGACCTGACTCTGCTTGACGCCGATCTCGTTCGCAAACGCCGTCTGCGACAATCGATTGAGCATCAGAAATTCCCGCAGGATCTCTGCAAACGTATTTTCCATGTTCGCCTCCTTTCCGGACATATGCGGTCTGCCCGCCGCACCGATGACGATTCAGAACAAAGTTACGATGAATCCGGGATCCATGATCAGATAGACCGCACCGAGCACTGCAAGATGCGCGGGATAAAACAGATAGAAGAACAGTTTGAGATCGCGCGTTCCCCTTTTGCCGCTGTACAGCACAAGGATCGGCATGGCGAGCCGTCCGACGGTACGCAAAACGACCATATCGGGGAAAAAGATCATTCCGATATGGTCGATGAGCATGCTGACGCATGCAATGAGCTTGAGCTGATTGCCGCTCAGCGTCCCCGCATAGAACGGACTGCGCACCGCGTCAGCGGATGAAATTCGTACGCACGGAATTTTCCTGCGCGGGAAACGCGATGCCCGCCGCCCTTCCGGCTTCCATGCACTTCAAAAGATACGCCATGTTTCTGCCAAGGTTGCGCATGGTCTGCATCCCCTCGGCGTCCTGCCGCACTTCGTCGGGCGTCTTGCCGTAAACCATGTTCCAATAGGTGGACGAAACGACGGGCATGGAAGTAATGCCGAAGTATTTGTTGAGCACGTCGAACGAAGCCGCCGTGCCTCCCCTGCGCGCCGAAACGACCGCCGCCCCGGGCTTGCACGCAAAAGCGTACCCGCCCGCGTAAAACGCCCTGTCGAGCACGGACTGCACCCTTCCGGACGGATGCGCATAGTAGACGGGCGTCCCGAATACAAAGCCGTCCGCTCCCTTTGCCTTTTCGATCAGTTCGTTTGCAACGTCGTCAAAGACGCACTTTTGCAGTTCGCGGCACTTCATGCAGGCGATGCAGTCCTGCACGGGCTTTGTGCCGAGCTGGAAGATCTCCGTTTCGATCCCCTCTTCCTGCAGCGTCTTTGCCACTTCCGAAAGCGCCGTAAACGTGCAGCCCGCGGCGCGCGGACTTCCGTTGACCAATAAAACCTTCATAACGATCTCCTTATCAAATCTTCTCCCTGTGCTGCGGGGAATGTTACAGACTTTCTTTGAAAATGGCGCGGATCTCGTCTTCGCCGAGCACCTTGTAGCCGCCCTCCATCGCGAGCGTGCTCTTGACCAGCCCGTCGATCATATCCTCTTTCACGCCGAGTCCGGAAAGATTCATAACGAGCCCCAGCTCCTTCATCCAGCTCTCCATGGCGGCAAGTCCCGCCTCTGCGATCTGCCCGTCCGTCTTGCCCGCAGGATCCACGTCCCAGACGTTGACGGCAAAGCGGCGGAATTTTGCGAGCCCGTAAGGCAGGATATGGCGGTAGTACGCCATCGAGACCGCGGCGAGCGTCATGCCGTGCGTCGCGTCGGTATGCGCGCCGACCGCCTGCCCGAGCATATGCACTTCCCAGTCGGTATCCTTGCCCATGGCGATCAGCGTGTTGAGCGCCCAGGTCGCCGTCCACATGATGTTGCTGCGCGCCTCGTAATTCATGGGATCCTTGTTCGCGATCCGCCCGGAGACGATGAGCGAACGCATGAGCCCTTCGGCGAGGTAGTCGCTCGTGTTGTCGTCCGTACCCGAAAAGTACTGCTCGCAGATGTGATTGAAAATATCATAGATACCCGAAACCATCTGATAGTGCGGCAGCGTGAACGTGTACGTCGGATCGAGAATGGAAAACTTGGGAAAGACTTCCGTGCCGAAGACGTGCCCGATCTTGAGTTTCTGCGCGTGATTGGTGATGACGGAGCCGCCGTTCATTTCGCTCCCCGTGCCGACCATGGTCAGAACGCACGCGACGGGAACGATCGCGCAGGTCGGCTCCTCGAAGCGGATGAAGTACTTGTCCCACGGATCCTCGTTGCAGTTGACGGAGACGGAGACCGCCTTGGCATAGTCGCAGACGGAACCGCCGCCCACGGCGAGAATGAGGTCCGCCTTACATGCCCGCGCGCGTTCGATGCCCTCGTACAGTTTTTCCACCGTGGGATTGGGCATGACGCCCGCATCCTCCGCAACGGTCTTGCCGCACTCCTTCAGAATAGCGACGACCTGATCGTAAATACCGTTCTTTTTGATGGAACCGCCGCCGTAGACGAGCATCACGTTCTTTCCGTAGCCGGCAAGCTCTTTTTTCAGATTTTCCAGCGAACCCTTCCCGAAATACAGTTTTGTCGGATTGCAATAGGTAAAATTCCCGAGCATTTTCTTCTCCTTTTTGCGGCAGGTCCGCCGCTTTTTTCTCTATTATACCCCACAATTTTCCGCCTGTCAAATACCTCTTTTTTATCGGTTTCCATAGCAAACAGGCATAGAGCGCATCCGAAACGGCAACATAAAAAGGCCTCCCGCCGGGAAGCCCTTCTGCCAGTGCACTCTACTTTTTCTTTGCTTTCTCTCTTGCGCGCATTTCGGCAAAAAAGGAAGTGAGCACCTCGGCGCACTCGTCCTTCAAAACGCCGCCCGTCACTTCCACCCTGTGGTTGAGGAGATTGGCGTTTGCCAGCTCGCCGGTAAGGCTTCTGCCCTTCTGCTCGTATGCGCCGAAATAGACGCGGTCGATGCGGGCGTTCAGGATCGCCCCCATGCACATGGGACAGGGTTCGAGCGTGACGTACAGTTCCGCGCCGGGCAGCCGCCATGAATGCAGTTTTTTGCACGCCCTGTCGATGGCGCGCATTTCGGCGTGCGCCGTCGCCATCTGCAATTTCGTGCGCAGGTTATAGCCGCGCCCCACAATCCTGCCGTTCAGGACCACCACCGCGCCGATGGGGACTTCCCCGCGCTTTTTCGCTTTTCGGGCAAGGCGGATCGCCTCGCGCATGAATGTTTCGTCCATATCAGAATGCCATTGTCAGTTTTACGAGCGCGTCGAGATTCTTCGTCACGATGTCCGCGAGCGAAGACCGCCCGAGCGGATGCGGAAAGCTCTCCCGCCCCGCTTCCACGGTAAAGGCAGGGATCCTGAGCGTCTCCAGGCACCAATCTTTATACCCGCCCGCAGAGCCTTCCGCTTCCGCAAGAGGATACCCCGTTGCGCCGCTTAAAATTTTTGCATATTTTTTGTCCCGCCGCGCGCGCAGCGCGCCCTGACGGTACCGCCAGTAAATGACCTCCCCCTTGGTGTGATAGCTCACCGTAAACGCGGGGGAAACTTCCAGCGTAAAATCGCGCAGCGCCTGCGTCTCGGGCTCCGAAAAGGGCGCGATGCCGATATAGTTGGCGGGCGCGGGAGCGCGCAGGTTCTGCCTGCCCGTCCCCCAGCCCGCATCGAAATTGACATTGAGATCGACCGCCCGCGCGTTCGCCTTCCAGAGCGAAAAGTCCGAACCGCCGTTGAGGTACAGGAGCCCGCCGCGCAGCGTCGTGCGGACGGTCTGCACGCCCTCCTGCACGAGCAGCGCGCCGTCCGGATTGACGAGCGGGACGATCCACACGCCGCCGCGCACCATGCCGCGGCGGACGTGCTGCATGGCGAGATACGCCGTGATCCACTCCCGCGCATGGATGGCATAGGTGGAGACGCCGACCGCGCCGTCCTTCGTCCCGACGAACAGGGCAAAGATGTCGCGCCCTTCGCGGCTCTTCCCGATCACGCGTTTTTCGCCGCGGTAGCCCTCGTAAAATGCCTTGACTTCATCATAGACGTTCACCCTACATGATACGCGGCGGAGAGATTTTGCGTTACTTGTGGTATTCCGCGCCCGCGGCGATCATGAACGCCCGATAGATCTGCTCGGCAAGCACGACGCGCATCATCTGGTGCGGAAAGGTCATCATGGAAAACGAGAGCTTTTCATCCGCCGCCCGTTTGACGCGCTCCGAAAGCCCGCACGAGGAGCCGATCACAAAGGTCAGTTCCTCGCCCCGATCGCAAAGCGCGGCGATCTTGGCGGCAAATTGCTCGGAAGTGACCTGCTTCCCCTCGGACGCCAGCGCAAAAACGTGACCGCGGCAGGCACGCAGGATGGCGTCCGCCTCCTCTTCGGGCGAGCGCTTTTCGGCAAGCTCGACGATTTCGAACCGACAGAACCGGGAAAGCCGCTTGGCGTATTCGGCGACGGCGGCGCGCCAATATTCCTCTTTGAGTTTTCCCACGCAGACGACGCTGACCTTAACCACCGATAAACCCCGCAACAAGAACGGCGATCCATTGCACCGCGCACACGGCGATGCCGACGGCGGCGGCAAAGAAGAACGCTTTTCCGTCCTTCACGCCGCCCTTTCTTTGATTCGACTTGTCGAAAAAAACGAGAAACGCGAGCACGGCGGCAAGACAGACGGCAGACGCGGCGATCAGCCCCGCGTTCCAGCCGAAGGGCATTTCCCAGCCGCCTTCCACGCCGTAGCCCGTCGCCGTCAGGACCACGATCAGCGCATTGTTGGCAAAATGCGCGACGATCGAGGGCAGAATGCTGCCCGAGCGCACGACGATCAGTGCAAAACACACACCGCAGAGAAACTGATAGATCGTCTGTGCGGGATTGCCGTGATAGAGGGAGAACAGCGCGCCCGAAATGAACACCGTTGCCGCCGTCCCCCATTCGGACGCCGCCATGCGTCCCACAAGAATGCCGCGGAAGAGCGTCTCTTCAAAGACGGCGGGAAGCACCGCGATGATGAGGAGCGCGGGCAGCAGGTACCAGCCGTCCAGAGGCGGGAGCGCGGAGAGAGAGCTTGCATACCCGAAGGACTCCAGCATGCCCACAAACAGGTTGTTGAGTTCGGAAAGCGAAAACATGAGCCCGAACTGCATGAGGAGCGCCACGGGGAAATAATACCATTTGCAGCCGCAGTACACGCTGCGGACGGGAACTTTGCTGCGGCGGAAGAAGATAAGCGCCGTCGCCGCAAAACAGACCTGCGGCACGAGATAGGCAAGAAAGCGGTACCATGCGGTATCCGCATAGCCGTCCCCCGCCGCAAGCGCCGCGACGAACCCGACGATGAGCGAGACAAGCACGGGCAGCGCCGCCCCGACCGAATAGGAGACGCCCGCTTCCGTGAGCGCCCGCTTTTTGAAAAACTGTGCTTCCTGTTCCGCCATACCGCTATTATACAGGAAAATGCGAAAATGTCCAAGGAAAAACTTTGCTTTTTGCAAAATTTGTTCTATAATAAGAGCCATGAGAACCATTGATACGGGCGCGATCTCCGATTGCGTATACCGCCTTGCAAGAAAAGCGGGCTTACAACTTACCCCCGCGTGCCGCGCGGCGCTCAATGCAGCCGCCGCCGCGGAGACGGGCGCGGCACGCTTTGCGCTGGAAACGGTCATCCGGAACGCGGACACGGCGCTGCGCGAAGGCATGCCCGTCTGCCAGGATACGGGCATGGCGGTGGTGCTGCTGGAACTCGGACAGGACGTGCATCTTACGGGCATGCCCCTTTCGGAAGCCGTGAACGACGGCGTCCGCCGCGCCTATGCGGACGGGTATTTCCGCAAGAGCATCTGCGATCCCCTGACGCGCGTCAATACGGGCGACAATACGCCCGCGCATCTGCACGTCGAGATCGTTCCCGGCGACCGGCTGCACGTCACCTTCCTCCCGAAAGGATTCGGCAGCGAAAACATGAGCAGGCTCTGGATGCTCACGCCCGCCGAAGGGCGTGCGGGCATCGTCAACGCCATTACCGAGACGGTACGCCTTGCGGGCTCCCGTCCCTGTCCGCCCGTCTATGTGGGCGTCGGCATCGGCGGCGCGTTCGATTCCTGCGCCTTTCTGGCAAAAAAGGCGCTGACGCGCGACGCAGGGACCTCCAATTCGCGCGAAGACGTCGCATCCATCGAACGGGAGGCGCTGGAAAAGATCAACGCGCTCGGCATCGGCGCGCAGGGGTTCGGCGGAAAGGTAACGGCGCTGGGCGTCGCCTGCGAGATCGCCCCCACGCACATTGCAGGGCTGCCCGTCGCCGTCAACATCCAATGCCATTGCATCCGCTGCGAAAAGGAGGAGCTGTAACGCATGACGGAGCCGCATAAACTGCCCTCGCCGGACGACGTCTTTCCGAACGAATTCGGCACGACGTGCTTTATCAAAAACGTCGTGAAGGCACCGAACGTGTTCATCGGGGACTATACATACTACGACGATGAAAACGCGCCCGAAGAATTTGAAAAACGCAACATCCTTTTCAATTATCCCTTCTTCGGCGATAAACTCATCATCGGAAAATTCTGCCAGATCGCGAGCGGCACGCAGTTCATCATGGGCGCGGCAAATCACCGCCTCGGAACGGAAAGCACCTATCCGTTCAACGTCATGGGCGGCGTCTGGCGGGAAATTTCCACGCCGCACATCGAAGACTTGACGCCGTCAGGCAGGCCGTGAAGGCCGCGCTTTCCGAAAAGGAGACCTTATGAAGAAACTTACCCTTCCCCTCTCCGACGAGGAGACGCGCTCGCTCCGTGCGGGCGACGGCGTGCTGCTGTCCGGCACGATCTTTACCGCACGGGACTGCGCGCACAGACGGCTTTTCGAACTGCTCGACGCCCGAAAGCCCCTGCCCGTCGAGCTGCGCGAAACATACATCTACTACGCAGGTCCCTGTCCCGCGCCCGAAGGCAAGGCGTGCGGCAGCTGCGGCCCGACCACTTCGGCGCGCATGAACGCCTTTGCCCCCCGCCTGCTCGACCTGGGACTGCGGGGCATGATCGGCAAGGGAGAAATGAGCGAGGAGACGAGACAGGCGCTCGTGCGCAACAAGCGGGTATATTTCGCCGCGATCGGCGGCGCGGGCGCACTCTGCGGCAGCGCCGTCAAAGCGATGCAGCTCGTCGCCTTTCCCGACCTGCTGAGCGAAGCGATCTACCGCATGGAAGTAGAAGATTTCCCCGCCGTCGTTGCGATCGATTCCCTCGGCAACAGCGTGTACGACCGATGACAAAAAACCGCAGCCGCTATGATCCAACAAAATGGATTTGCCCGCTTAAAACAAAAGAGAAGCTTCCCTCCATAATTGCCTCTCTTTTCTTTCAATATAACACAAAGAGCACCCGCCTGGGGTGCTCTTTGTGTTATGGAGCTTCTGGCCGGACTTGAACCGGCGACCTATTGATTACGAATCAATCGCTCTACCGACTGAGCCACAGAAGCATGCTGTCCGCAGAACGGACACGCTCATACATTATATGAAAAACAACATGAAAATGCAAGCGTTTTTGCGGCGTTTTTCATATTTTTTTCTTTTCGGGGACAAACAGGCGCATCCGTCCGGGAAGCAGCTCGATCTCGATGTTCCCGCGCATGCCCTCCTCCCCGTCGAGATCCCATACGACGTCCTCCGCCGTTTCGATCAGAAAACGGTCTCCGCGCATTGTGGCAATGTGACGCCTGCGGACCTTGCCGCGGAACAAAAAGAGCGCAACGAGCGAGACATATGCGCCCATCCGCGCAAAAAAGCCGGGGCGTTCCTTCTGACGGATGACGGCAAGCTCCATCTGTCCGTCCGCCATGCTGCCGTGCTTATTGACGAACATGCCCGCGACAGAGCGCCCGTTCATGGTGAGGATGAGCACGGAATGCGTCTTCAGCGTCTGCTCCCCGCACGTCACTTTCAGAGGAAAGACGCGCAGCCGAAGTTCTTTGCGGATGACTTCGAACGCATAGGCGAGAATACCGAACTTCTTTTTTGTGGACGGTTTCGTGGTATAGGTGGCGCGCGTAAAGGCGCCCGCTGCGGCAATGTACATGGCGTAGCGCCCGCCGTTCAGGCGCATGACGTCCAATCGCGCCTCATGCCCTTTGAGGATAACTTTGAGCGCGCCCCTGACGCTGCGCGGGATCCCGAGGGAACGCGCGACGTCGTTGGTGGTGCCGCCCGGGATATAGCCGAGCCGGACGTCCTTTTCCCCGATCCCCTGCAGGACGCGGTTGAACGTGCCGTCTCCGCCCGAAAACAGAATGACATCGTACTTTTCCGCGCCGCTGCGGGCATGCAGCGTCATATCCTCCCCGCTCTCGGTGGCGACGATATCCACGCTTTCGAAGTGTGCGAGCAGCGTCTTCCGGATATAGCCGATCTTCTTGGCGACTTTTCCCTTGCCGCTCGTCGGATGATACAAAAACAGACAATTCACCCTTTTATTATACCCGTCTTGCCCCCGTTTGGCAACGATTTTTCCGCCGATGGATGCAATTTACGGCGGCGCAGAAGATCCCCCGCCGCCAGCGGAAACGGACAGGAACAGGTGTAATGTTCCTGCACGAGCTTGGCGTCCGCGCACGGCGCGCCCACGCTGTCCCGCAGGTCCTGCACGGCAAAGGACTTTCCGAAAGACGGCCCCGGAGAGAGGATCTCGAGCGTCTCGCCCTCGCGGAAGCGGTTGCGCATTTCGACGCAGGCGCGCCCTTCTTTCCATGACAGAACGACTGCAACGAACTCACACGTTCCCGCCGTCTGCGAACCGTCCGCAAGCACGGTATCATGGTTTTCGCCGAGGGCGTAAGCCGTCGTATAGGCGCGGTGATCGACGCATTCCAGCTCGGAAGCCAGCGCAGCGGCATCCGCCCCGTCAAGGATACGGCGATAGGCGTTGACGACAGTGGCGAGATAGTATTCGCTCTTCATCCTGCCCTCGATCTTGAAGGAGACGACGCCCGACGCGGCGAGCTCCGCCAGGTGCGCGCTCAGATTGAGATCCCGGCTGTTCATGACGTACGTCCCCCGTCCGTCCTCTTCGAGGTCGCACCAGCCGTCCTGCCCGGCGCTCCGGATCCGGTAGGCGCGGCGGCATGCCTGCACGCAGGCGCCGCGGTTGGCGGGACGGCCGTCCAGATAGTCGGACAGATAGCACCTGCCGCTGTACGAGATGCACATGGCGCCGTGCACAAAGCACTCCAGCTCCAATAAAGGGCATGCGGCGTGGATGGCGGCGATCTCCGCAAACGAGAGCTCGCGGGCGAGCACGACGCGGCTTGCCCCGAGCGCATGGAAGGCGCGGGCGGCTTCGAGATTGGTCACGTTCGCCTGCGTGGAGACATGCACGGCAAGCGCGGGCGCTGCCCGCCTGCAGAGCGCAAGCGCGCCCAGATCGGAGACGAGCGCCGCGTCCGCCTTCATCGCCTGCAGACGGACGAACATCTCTTCCATGGCGGAAAGATCGGCGTTGCGCGCAAAAATGTTGACGGCGACATACACCTTCTTCCCGCGCGCATGCGCATAGGCGATGCCTTCGGCAAGTTCTTCTTCCGTAAAATTGTCCGCAAACGCGCGCAGGGAAAATGCCTTGCAGCCCGCATACACGGCGTTCGCGCCGAAGTTCAGCGCGCACTTTAACTTTCTGAGGTTGCCCGCGGGGGCAAGCAGTTCCGGCTTCATACGCCCTCCTTTGCGCGCACCATGTCCGCGATCATATGCGCCACGTCGGACACGGATACCCCGTCCGTTGCGATCTTTACCCCGCCCATGTCCGCATCATACAGGGGAAGACGGGCAAGCGAACGCCCGATCACGTCCGCCGTGCGCACGCCCGCCGCGACGTCCGAACGGAGCCGACCGCACAGGGTCTCGGGCGTTGCGGTCAGCGTGAACAGGAAAAATTCCTCCGCCCTTCCGATGCGGGAAAGCACCTCTTCCACGACGGCGCGCCCCGGCATCACCCAGGAAAAGAGCACGGTCTCCGCGGCGGAACATTTCAGGAAGGAACGCAGCAGATACGCCGCATTGCCGAGGGCCAGCTCCTTTGTCTCCTCCGTCACGCAAAAAGGCGTCAGGTCCCAGCACCAGTCGCCGTCCAGATACGCGCACGGCGCAAGCAGTTTTTTCAGCTCGGCGCAGACGGCGCTCTTTCCCACGCCCATCGTGCCGTTGACAAAGATCAGACGCTTCATACTTTCTCCCTTCTGCGCGCGACGGCAAGCCCCTTCCCGACGGGCAGGATGCGCGTTTCAAATTCGGGATCCGCCTGCAAAGCGGCAAGAAATTCCGCGATATGCTGCGCCAGCATCCTGCGCTTGGGAGGAACGCTGCCCGCAAAGAGCGCAACGTCGTCGGCACACAGTACCCCGCCCGCGCGCAGCAGCCGCTTGCAGTCGGGCAGAAACCTGCGGTACTGCACCTTGGCGCAATCTAAAAAGACAAGGTCGAACGTGCCGCTCAGCCGCGGCAGGACGTCCGCCGCGTCCCCCTCCAGAAGCTGCACGCGCTCCGAAACGCCGAATGCGGCAAAATTTTCTTTCGCGGCGGCAATGCGCCCGCCGTCCCGTTCGACGGTCACAACGGACGCAACGCCCCCGAGCAGCAGGGCGATCGCCGTCAGTCCCCTGCCCGTCCCGACCTCCAGCACGCGGCGGGCAGAGACGCGTGCGCATTCTTTCAGCAGAGCGGCGAGTACGTCGTCGGACGTTGTGGGATCGCGCTCCTGCGCCGCCTCAGCCCGCAGTCCGTCGAGCCGACGCCGTAAATCGTCCATTGTTTTTCCCTCAAAAAAGGCGGCGTTTCCGCCGCCCGATTTCAAATTGCGATCTCCGAAAACAACGCGAACAGCTGCTCCGCGCTCCGCCCTTCCACAAGGTAGGCAGGTTTTGCCCCGATATGCGGCGGAAGGAGCGGCTCGCCCGCAAGCACCCTGCGCGACGCGGGCGTATCCTTGAGATAGAGCCGCCCGTCCTCGATGACGCCGAGATAGCGTTCGCGGAAATATACCAGCCACTCCCCCATCATGGGGTGGATCCGCACCTCGGGGATCCCTTCCACAACGGAAAGCGCAATGTTCTTCGGTGTTCCCATGACCGATTCCTTTGCCGGACGCCGCGTGCCTATACTTCCTGTATGACAGGCAGGATCATGGGCGACTGCTTGGTCTTTTTGAACAGATAGTTCTTCACCGCGCGGCGGATCGCAGCGGCGATTTCCGCGCTTCCGCCGTGCGAAGGCGCGCCGTCGATCGCCTTTTCCACGACCTCTTTCAGATCGCGCAGATAGTCGCGCTCATCCGAGAACACAAAACCGCGGCTCTCGATGACGGGATCGCCCAGCAGCACGCCGTTGGAGATCGCCGCCGAAATGACGAACAGCCCCTCTTCCGACATGCGGATGCGGTCCTTGAGCACCTCGCTGGTGCCGTAATCCTCGAAGCCCGCTCCGTCGATGAGACGCGCGCCAGCGGGGAAACTGTTGCCCTGCTTCAGGGAATCGTCCGTGACCTCGGCGCAGGCGCCGATCTCGGGGATAAAGATCTGCGAAGGGCTCATGCCGAGTTCCTGCGCAAGCAGGGCGTGCCGCTTCAGATGACGGTATTCGCCGTGCACGGGGATAAAGAACTTGGGCTTTAAGAGCGTGTGCATGATCTTATGCTCTTCCTGGCAGGCATGACCCGAAACGTGGATCTTTTCCAGGCTCTCGTACACGACGTTCGCGCCCTTCTGATAGAGATTATTGATGACGCGGTAGATCATGCGCTCGTTTCCGGGAATGGGGCTGGCGGAAATGACCACCGTATCGTTGGCGCCGATGGTCACCTTGTTGAACTCCCCCGCCGCCATGCGCGTCAGAGCGCTCATGGGTTCGCCCTGCGAGCCGGTGGAGATGATGACGATCTCGCGGTCGAAAAAGTTCTTGGTCTTTTCCACGTCCACAAGGACGCCTTCGGGAATGGTGATCTCGCCGATCTTTGCCGCCGCCTCGACCACGTTGAACATGCTCCGCCCCGAAAGGGCGACCTTGCGGCGGAACTTGACGGCAATGTCCACGATCTGCTGCAGCCTGTGCACGTTGGAGGCGAACGTGGCGATGATGAGCCGCCTGTCCGCATTTTCGGCAAAGATATGCTCGAGCGTGGTGCCGACCACCTTTTCGCTCATCGTATACCCCGGACGCTCGATGTTCGTCGATTCGCCCAGATAGAGCAGCACGCCCTTCTTGCCGTATTCGGCGATCTCGGCAAGGTCGATGGGACTGCCCGCAACGGGCGTCAGATCGATCTTGAAATCACCGCTGTGAAAGATGACGCCGTACGGCGTATCCACCGCGAGCGCCAGGGAACCCGCGATCGAATGGTTGACGTTGACGAAATGCACCGTGAACGCGCCCGCCTTGACGCTGTCTTTGGGCTTTACGGTGCGTTCGACCACGTTGTTCATGCGGTGTTCGCGCAGCTTGTTGTCCACGAGCGCGAGCGTCAGCTTGGTGCCGTATACGGGCGTCGAGGGCAGCAGCTCCTTCATCAGATAGGGAACGCCGCCGATATGGTCCTCGTGTCCGTGCGTCAGAAACACCCCGCGGATCTTCTGGCGGTTGTTGACGAGATAGGAAATATCGGGAAACACGAGATCGATGCCGGGCATTTCCTCCGTCGGGAAGATGATGCCCGCGTCGATGACGATGATGTCGCCGCCGTACTCGATGGCGGTCATGTTCTTGCCGATCTCGCCCACGCCGCCGAAAAAGAGCACTTTCACGGGCTTTTTCTTGCGTTTATTCTTCTCCGCGCCCGTCTCCGGCTGCGCCTGCGCGGATTTTGCGGCGCGCTTTACGGGCTTTTCCCGCTGCTCGGGCTGTGCCTGCGCTTCCTGCGCGGCGGGGAGTCTGGTCCCCTTGCCCTTGGCGCGCGAACGGCGCTGCGGCTTGTAGCCCGCCTCCTCCATCGCTTCCTTGGAGCGCGTCTCGCCCGCGTTCTTTGCACGCTGCGAACGGTTATACGCCTCGATCCCGTTGAGGATCGCAAGCTCGATCGCGGGATCGGTATGTCTTTCGTTGGTGCCTTGTTTGTCGTTCTTCAAATATATCACTCCTTGCATCGCTTTGCGCATAAAACAAGACGAGAGAGCCGAAAAAACTCAGCTCTCTTCCCCTTGCATGCGCTGCTGTTCTTCAGAAATCCAGATCGGACTTTTCCACGATCGCCGTCTTGATCAACCCTTCGGCGAGGAGCTGTTCTTCGCTGCGGAAAGCGAATTCCGCCGAATAATCGACAGGATCGCGGTCCTCCTTGACCGCCCCGAGATTCTCCATGAGCATTTCGACCAGACGGATAGTGCGCTTGAGCGCGACGCCGCTCTTGACCTTGACCATCATCGGGGTTTTTTCATACATCTTGGTGTCCCCGGCAAAGCGCTGATGATAGACGCTCGAGGGGAATTCGTCGGGATTGAGCGCAAGATACAGACACAGCGTCTTGCCGCGCACGCCGATCTTTGCGATCGTGTCGCCCGCGAACGTGAAGCGGTCGTTCGACCAGCTCACCTGCGACGCGATGCGCGAATAGGACAGGAAGGCGTTTTTCAGATCGAAGTAGTACCCCTTCACTTCCTCGTCGCTCTCGATGATCTTCGCCTTGAAGCTGCGCTTGAGACGCGTGAACATGTTGGGATCTTCGGGAACGGGCAACGCGACGGGCTTGGGTGCAGGCTTTGGCGCGGGTTCGGGCGCGACGACCAACTTCTTTGCCGGCGCCGCCGCCACCGCAAGCTCTTCCTTCACGGGCTCGGGCTCCGGTTCGGGTTCCGGCGCGGGTTCGGGAGCGGGCGCGGGCGCCTGCTGCACGACGACGGGAACGGCGAGCGCCCCCTGCTCTTTCAAAAGCTCCGCAACGCGCGAAGCGAGTTTATCATAGTCCAGACGTTCCGCAACGGCGGAAGCGATCTTTTCCACGCCGTTTTCATCCACCGTGACGTCGAATTCGCCTTCCAGAACATTGGAAACGCGCTCGGCAATGAGTTCGTAATCGACGAGCGGAATGCTCTCGGCGACCTTGTCCGCAATGGCGTTCTCGTCCGTCGGCGGGACCGCCGCGGCGACCTTGTCCGCAATGGCGTCGGCATCGACGGGCGGAAGCGCGGCGACCACCTTGTCCGCAAGCATATCGTAATCGGGCTCGGGCAGAACGGAGGCGATCTTTTCCGCAAGCACGTCGTAATCGAACGTGTCCTCGGCGGGTTCCTCCGCCGGTGCGGCGGCAGCTTCTTCGGGCTGCTCTTCCTCGGGCTTTTCCGCAAGGACGGCGCGGAAGTTTTCCAGAAGCTCTTCGCGCAGGGCCTCCAGCTTTTCCGTGAAGCGTTCTTCCGTCTCCTTTGCGCTCTTTTCGATCTGCTCGGAGAACGTCTTTGCGTTCTGCTCCGCACTTGCCTTGACTGCTTCCAGAAGCGCGTCGCGCGCGGTTTCGCGCTCTTTGCAGTTATAGTCGTAAATGGCGCTGTTTTGCTGGGAGAGGTATCTGAACTCCGCAAGCAGCGTTGCGAGCCCGTCCTTGAACGTCCCCGCGAGCGCTTCGTAAGCGGAGACCTGCTGCGCGGACGTGAACTGCAATTCCTTGCTGACGGACTGACGCACTTCGTCGATCTTGCCCGTTACGCCGCGGTACATGCCTTCCATGACCATGCTCTTTCTGTCGCTCTGCTTTGTCTCTTCCATAAACAGCCGCTCCTTCCGAATTGTTCCGAAGAACTCTCTTGTACTCATTTTACACCAAATCGGCGCAAATGTAAATACTTTGGCGTCTTTTTTTTCGAAATACGCGAAAAATTCCCGCCGAAGCGCACACCATGCACGTCTTTCACGGAAAATTTTGCCCAAACACTTGTCAAACGGCGCGAAATCGAATATAATGAAAAACAAATAATGTTACGAGGTGTTACCATGAGAGCTTACAACTTCTCGGCAGGTCCTTCCACCCTTCCCCTGGAAGTGCTGGAAGAAGCGCAGCGCGACCTTCTCGATTTTGAAGGAACGGGCATGTCCGTCACGGAGATCTCCCACCGCAACAAGGCGTTCTCGGCGATCGTAGAGGAGGGCGAAGCGCTGCTTCGCGAACTCATGGGAATTCCCGAAGATTACGCCGTGCTCTTTGTGCAGGGCGGCGCGAGCACGCAGTTCGCGGCGGTCCCCCTCAACCTCATGCACGGCGGCAAAGCGGACTATATCGTCACGGGCAATTTTGCCAAAAAAGCATGGCAGGAGGGCAAGATCTACGGCGACGCCGCCTGCGTCGCCTCCTCCGAAGACAGAACGTATACGTACATCCCCGACGTGAACGCGATCGCCTTCCGCGAAGGCACGGACTACGTGCATATCTGTTCCAACAATACCATTTTCGGGACGCGCTATGTGCAGTTTCCAGAGACGAAGGCGCCGCTGGTCGCCGACATGTCGTCCGAGATCCTCTCGCGCGAGGTGGACGTCGCAAAATTCGGCGTCATCTACGCGGGCGCCCAGAAAAATCTTGCTCCCGCGGGCGTAACGATCGTCATTGCAAGACGCGATCTCATCCAGGATCCCCTGCCCGTCTGCCCCACCATGCTCAAATGGAAGGTGCAGGATGAAAACAAGAGCCTGTACAACACGCCGCCGTGCTTTTCCATCTACATGGCGACGCTGGTGCTGCGCCGGCTGAAAAAGCTGGGCGGCGTAAAGGAAATGAACAAGATCAACGAATACAAAGCGGGGCTGCTGTACGACTTTATCGACAATTCCCCCTTCTATACCAACCGGGTGGAAAAGCGGTACCGCTCCATCATGAACGTGCCATTCGTCACGCCGAGCGCCGAACTCGACGCGCAGTTCGTCAAAGAGGCGGCGGCAAACGGGCTCGTCTCGCTCAAGGGGCACCGCCTGGTCGGCGGCATGCGCGCCTCCATCTACAATGCGATGCCCGTCGAGGGCGTACAGGCGCTCATCGCCTTTATGAAGAAGTTTGAAAAGGAGAACGCATGATGAAAATTTTAAAGCTCAACGCGATCAGCCCCGTCGCCGACGAAGTGTTCAAGGGCTATGAATATTCGGACAGCGTGCCCGATCCCGACGGCATCATGCTGCGCTCCTTCGCCATGCACGAATATCCCCTCGGCGAAAGCCTGCTTGCCGTGGCGCGGGCGGGCGCGGGCGTCAACAACATTCCCGTGGAAAAATGCACCGAACAGGGCATCGTGGTGTTCAACACCCCGGGCGCCAACGCAAACGCCGTCAAAGAGCTGGTGCTCTGCGAGCTGTTCCTGGGCGGCAGAAAGATCGTGGACGGCGCCAATTGGGCGCAGACGCTCAAGGGAAAAGAGAACATTTCCAAACTTGTCGAAAAGGGCAAGGGACAGTTCGTCGGGCAGGAAATCACGGGCAAAAAGCTGGGCGTCATCGGATTGGGCGCGATCGGTGCAATGGTCGCCAACGCCGCGCTCGCCCTCGGCATGGAAGTTTTGGGATACGATCCCTTCCTCTCCGTCAAGAGCGCATGGATGATCGACCGCCGCGTGGAATTTACGGCGGATTTAAGCAACGTGTTCCGTTCATGCGACTTCATCACCGTACACGTTCCCCTCACGCCAGACACCCGCGGCATGTTCAACAGGAAGACGATCGAAACCTGTAAGGACGGCGTGGTCGTCATCAACAACTCGCGCGGCGAACTTGTGGTCAGCGAAGACATGGTGCAGGCGGTGGAAAGCGGCAAGGTCTCCCGCTATATCACCGATTTCCCCGACGAGACGCTGCTCGGAAAGGAAAATATCCTCTGCGTCCCCCATCTGGGCGCGAGCACGCCCGAAGCGGAGGACAACTGCGCGTACATGGCGGCAAAACAACTGACCGACTACCTGGAAAACGGCAATATCGTAAACAGCGTCAACTATCCCGCCGTCTCCATGCCCAGAAACAGCGCCGCGCGCGTATGCGTGCATCATAAGAACATCAAGGAGATCCTCTCCAAGATCCTTGCCGTGGTCTCCTCGCAGGGCATCAACGTGGCGAACATGCAGGATCAGAGCAAGGGCGAATACGCCTATCTCATGCTCGATCTGGACGACGTGCCGTCCGACGCATGCCTTTCCCTTATCCGCGGCATTGCGGGCGTCCTCCGCGTGAGAAAGATATAAGATCCGCATCTACGGGAAGGGTTACGCCATGGATAAGCCGATTTCCCCCTGCGGCGTCATCTGCGCCGACTGCGCTCTGTTCCCCGGAAAATGCCGCGGATGCGACGCCGTCGGAGGGAAAGCGTGGTGGACGGAGTTTGCGGGGCTGCCTCAATGCGCCGTATATGCATGCTGCCATGAGAACGGACGCAAAACATGCGCCGGGTGCGATTTTTTGCCCTGCGAACGGTTCACAAAGGATCCGACAATCTCCGACGAGGAAAACGAGCGTCATCTTCAGGCGATGCTTGCCAATCTGAACCGACTTTAAAAACAAGCCGCGCATGTGCGTACATTGCAAGAAAATCAATTTGTAAAAACAAACCCCCTGCGACGTTCTGCAGAACGTCGCAGGGGGTTTGCAAAATATTCCAAACAATTTATTCCCCGCGGTCGGAATAAATAACAATCGAATTTCCCGCCCAATCGGAGTCCCATCCGTCCGGAATCTCGCCTTGTGCAAAAGGAACATGGCAAACAATGCTCTGCGGCATTTCTGTCCCGACAATGTCTGCTCCAACCGTTTGCAACGAAGCGGGCAAATAAAGCTCACGAATCCCGGAATCGAGAAAAGCTCTTGCCCCGATCACTTGCAATCCGTCGGGAATATCGAGTTTTGACAAAGCAGAGCAGTTATTAAACGTACCCATGCCGATTTCTTTCAAACTGTCCGGCAACTCAACTTCCGTCAATAAAGGGCATGAACTGAAAGCAGAATCACCGATCGTTTCCAACCCCTCTGCCAGCCGTACCGTCGTCAGGTTCTGACAGAAACCAAAGGTCAGCATTTCCAACGCCTTCAACGCAGAACCTTCCGCAAACGTCACCGATCTTAAATTCCCACAGTAACTGAACGATTCCCTTTCGATCGTTTTGACGCTCGACGGGATCACGAGATCGACGAGCGTATCATCCCCGGAAAACATCCCTGTCTTGATCGTATCCACTTTATCAGGAAGTGTAAAAGTTTCCCCGATATTCCAAACCAAAAGAAGCTCGTCATCTGCATCAAAAAGCGCATTACCTTCAACATAATAGTGCGTATTTTCACTCGCTACCGTTACCTCGGTCAACGCTTCCTTCCCCACGACGCCCGATCCTTTTTCAATCGATTCAATCTTGGCGGGAATGTGCAGAGCTTCCAACTCATTGCAACCAAACATCACCTCAAGCCGCAATGTCAAGACAGGAAGATATTCCTCGTCGCCAAGTCCTTTATAGGCGTCCGGCACCGTCACGGCGCCAATACAATCGGAAACATTGGCAATATAATACTTCAGATTGTCTGACAGCGTAAACCCCATCGAGCCCTCGTACAGCGTTTCATGGCAATCGTCGCATACGCCATCCGAATCGGCGGACACCCTGTGCACATGCACGGGCACGGGATCGTCGGTCGTCCCGCCGCCGTTTTCTCCGCCGCCCGTATTGTCCGCATTGTTATCCGTACAGGCAGCCAGCCCGAGCGCCAATCCGAGACACGCTGCCGCAGTCAGACCGAGAATCGCAAATTTTCTTTTCATCATATTCCACCTCTTTGTGATGGTATCATTATACCGCTTCCATGCCGAGTTGTCAAGAAGTAATATTTATTTCAACCTTATTCACGGAAAGGTATCAGCGCAAAATCGCGCCCGCGGCAGACCTGCCGCGGGCGCGTATTCCGTTTCCCGTCGATATCATTTTATTTTTCCATGCCGCAGGGATATGCCTGTACCGCCTGCGCGCTGCCGCGGCGCACCGCGTCGTAAAAGCGGTAGCCGCCCGAAAAGTTGTAACAGTCATACCCGTTCTGCGTCAGGATCCTGCAGGCGAGATAGCTGCGCAGTCCGCTCTGACACATGACGTATACGGGTTTTCCCTTTTCCACCTCACTCAGCCGCCCGCGCAGTTCGTCCAGAGGGAGATTGACAAACCCTTCGGCATGACCGCGCGCATATTCGCGCGGGGTGCGCGTGTCGAGCAGAACGACGCTGCCGTCGCGGGGGAGAGCGTCCGCCTCATCGACATGAAACTGCTTCACCCTGCCCGCGACAATATTTTCGATCAGATAGCCCGCCATATTGACGGGATCCTTTGCCGAGGAATAGGGCGGCGCATAGGCGAGATCGAGATCTTTCAGCGCAACGGCGGACACGCCCGCGCGGATGGCGGTCGCAAGCACGTCGATGCGCTTATCCACCCCTTCGCCGCCCACGATCTGCGCGCCGAGCAGACGGTCCGTGCCCCGTTCGAACAGCACCTTCATGGTCATGACCTGCGCCCCGGGATAGTAGGAGGCATGGCTGTTGGGCGAGAGCACGACCTTGCCGTAGTGAAGTCCGAGACGGCGCGCCGTCTTTTCGTTGATCCCCGTCGAAGCGGCGGTCAGCGAGAACACGCGCACCACCGAAGAACCCTGCGAACCGCGGTATTCGCTGTCCCCGCCGCAGATATTGTCCGCGGCGATGCGCCCCTGCTTGTTGGCGGGGCCAGCAAGCGCAATGAGCGTCCGTTCGTCCGTGACGGACTGGCGCACTTCCACCGCGTCCCCCACGGCGTAAATATCCGCGTCCGACGTGCGCATGTGCGCGTCTACGGCAATGCTCCCCTTGACGCCGAGCGCAAGCCGCGCATCCCGCGCAAGGTCGCTTTCGGGCGAAACGCCCACCGCGACGGCGGCAAAATCCGCCCCATACGCACCCTTGTCCGTGCGCACCGTGAGCCGCTCCCCCGTTTCAATGGCGGAAAAGCTCTCGCCGAGCCGCAGATCGACGCCGCGACGGCACAGTTCAATGTGCAGAAACGCCGCCATGTCCGCATCCAGCGGGGCGAGCACCTGCTCTCCGCGCTGGATGAGCGTCACGCGCACGCCCTGCCGCATGAGGTTTTCCGTCAGCTCCAGCCCGATGAATCCGCCGCCGATGACGACCGCGCGCGAAGGCGCGTGCTCTTTTACGAAGCCGTGGATCGCAAGCGTATCCTCCACCGTGCGCAGCGTAAATACGCGCGCGTCGTCCGTCCGCGCGCCGGGCGGGACGGTCGCCTTCGCCCCGGGCGAAAGCAGCAGCTTATCGTAACTTTCGCGATACGTCTCGCCCGTTTCAAGGTTTTTGACCAGCACGGTCTTGCCGGCGCGGTCAATGGACAGCGCCTCGCTGTGCACGCGCACATCCACGCGGTAGCGCGCGTAAAAGGACGCGGGCGTCTGAAGCGTAAGATCTTCCTCGTCCGCGATCTCCCCGCCGATATAGTAGGGAAGCCCGCAGTTCGCGTACGAAACATACCCCGTGCGCTCGAGCATGACGATCTCCGCCCGTTCGTCCAGGCGGCGGATGCGCGCCGCTGCCGTCGCGCCGCCCGCAACGCCGCCGATGATGACAACTTTCATACTTCCTCCTGTCAGAGCCTCAGATTTTTTTCGCGGATCACGCCCAGCCGATACTGTCTCTTATACACATCTCCGAGCCCACGAGACTAGCGCTCATCTCG
>URHP01000018.1 GCA_900547645.1 uncultured Eubacteriales bacterium | reverse complement strand
TAGTCTCGTGGGCTCGGAGATGTGTATAAGAGACAGAGCCAATATCTGTACACAATGCGAATTTTTGTCCGAAGTTATCAACCTTTTGGGGTGTCAGTAACTGACAAATTTTGTCATGTTTCCAACATTTACCACTGTCCGTCACTTTTGTCGCATCCGGGTGCGATTTGACAAACGGTAAAAAATGCGCTATAATCCCGAACACAGATTACACAAGGGAGCGGGACAAGATGATCATCAGCACAGGGATCAGAACGGATATTATCAACCATTATTCCGATTGGCTCTTCGAACGGTTCCGGGAAGGGTTCGTCTATACCCGCAATCCGCTCTTTCCCAATCGCGTAAACAGCTATCTTCTGCAGCCCGATAAAGTTGACGCCGTGCTGTTCTGTTCGAAAAACTATGCGCCTGCGCTCAGCCGTCTTAGCACGATCACCTCACACTACAGGACTTTCTTTCACTATACGATCACCGCATACGAAAGCGATATTGAGCCGAATATCCCCGAGCATAAGGACCGTATCCGGACGCTCTGCGAACTTGAAAAAATTGTCGGGAAAGAAAAAATCGTCTGGAGATTTGAACCCGTCTTCTTTACGAACGACTATCCGTGCGAGCGCGTGCTCGAGACGTTTGACCGCCTTGCGGAACAGATCGCGCCGCATGTAAGCGGCTGCGTCTTCGGATTCGTGGAAGCGTTCTTCAATCTGCGGACGCGTTTCCCGGAGATCTGCCCGCTCGACAACGAACAAAAACGCGAATTTGCCCGCCGTCTTGCCCCCATTTCTCAAAAATATTCCCTGCCTCTGCAGACGTGCGGCTCCCGCGATACCTACGAAGAATTCGGGATCGCCCGCCAAGGCTGCTACACGCTGGACGCGATCGGAGCAGCCAACCGCTGCGCCTTCCGGAATATCCGCCATACGGGGAACCGCCGCGGCTGTCTGTGCATTGCAAGCCGCGACCTCGGCTGGTACGACAGCTGCCCCAATTTTTGCAGGTACTGCAATGCAAACCACTCCGTTGCGGAAGTCAAAGAGAATGTGCGGCGGCACGATCCGCACTCCCCTCTGCTCATCGGCGGTCTGACCGCAGACGACGAACTGACCGAGGGCGTGCAGACGAGCTATCTGCGCGACGAACGGCAGCTATCCCTTTTCGATCTATAAAAAAACGGGACGCGATCTGCGTCCCGTTTTTCCCGGTTGTATTATTTTGTAAACATGGCAAGGAAGAACCCTTCGTACAGCGCGCTCGGACAAACGCATGCCGTCCCTTCGGGCGAAGGGAGCGTCGGGATCTCCGACGGCAATTCTACCGGAACGAGCCGTGCGCCGGCGCGCAGCGCGCGTCTGACGGCGCCTCCGTTCTCCTCCTCAAGGACAGAACAGGTGGAATAGAGCAACGTCCCGCCCTTTTTCAAAAGTTTCAATGCCTTGTCCAACAGGTTTCCCTGCAGCCGCACGCAGCGGGAAAGATAGTCGTCGCTGAACCGGACGCGGCTGCCCGCCGAGATCGTTCCCGTCCCCGTACAGGGCGCGTCCAGCAGGATCTTATCGAATTTGAGCGCATCGTCCAATGTGAGCGCATCCTTTCTGACCGCGTTCACTCTTGTCGCTCCCTGCCGTTCGAGGTTGAATTTCAGCCGTTCAAAACGGACGGCATCCCGCTCGCAGGCGGTGATAAGCGCCTTCCCGCCCGAAAGCGCATACAGTTCCGTCGTCTTCCCGCCGGGCGCGGCAGTCATGTCAAGGATATTTTCTCCGGCCCGCGGCTGCAAAAAGATGGGCGGAAGCATGGAAGACAGGCTCTGCAGATAGATCTCGCCCCGCGTATAGAGCGGCGTCTCCTCGAGCGTGCGTTCACGTACGCCATCCGCCACGAGCGCATCTTCATACCACTCCACCGGCCGTACCGCGATCCCGCGGGCGGAAAGTTCTGCGCAAACGTGCTCTGCGGTCGTTTTACAGGCATTGACGCGCAGCGTCACGGCGCGTTCGGCAGAGTATCCTTCTTCGATCAGCGCAAAAAGCTCTCCGTACGCGCGCTGAAGGCGCACGGAGAGCGATTCCGGCAGGCTCGGCGGTTGCTTTATTCGATCGTCGAAACCCATGCTTTGACGTCTCCCGCAGGCGTAACCTGCGTCCCGTTTTCAAATTTGATCCCAAGTACGGGCGCGACCTGCGCGCCGCGCATCGCTTTGCGGAAGTCGCTCGGCGTATGCCCGAGCTCGCCGCCGTGCGTTGCAAACGGATAGACCTTTTTATCCTTCCATTTCACGCAGGACATGAATTTTTTGACGGCGGGCGCATAGCTGCTCCACCAGACGGGCGTGCCGAGCACGATGGTCTCATATCTGTTCGCATCGAATGCAAGCGGTTCGATCTGCGGCATATAGCCGCTTTTGATCTCCTTTTGCCCGAGGCTCAACAGCACATCATAGTCATCGGGATAGGATTTTACGGTGCGGATCTCCATCAGATCGGCGCGCAGCGTGCGCGCGATCCGCCGTGCAACGGCGCGGGTATTGCCGCTCAACGAATAGTAAACGACCAGTTTTTTCATCTTTCGCCTCCTGTCCCTTATCCCGATTATATCACAAAGATTCAAATTTGTAAAGACCGAACATAAAAAATGCCGCGTATCCGCGGCAAATTTTTTTAGTAGAAGGTCGCCAATTCCTGTTCAGGCGGCGGCGCATATTCAATCTGGGAGGCAGTGAGCACCGGTCCCTTTTGCCCGTAAACAGAATGATACATAATGTCGATCCTGGCGGTGACGATCACCCAATCGCGCGTCTGAAAAGGCAGATCGGACTTATGTCTGCACACGAGCCCGCTGTATGCAATATCCGCTTCACAGCAGGTCATAATGTGCCGCCCGACGACGATCGTCCCCTTTTTCAGACTCTTGTCTACGGCGACAAGTCCTTTGAACCGCACCGTCTTGCCGCGGTATTTCTCCGTCTCCTCCACGAGATCGCGATAGAAAAACGCATAATCCTTGTCCGCGATCTCAATGACGGGCGCATCGATGTCGTATGGAAGCGGATCGACAATTTCGTCGTATTCCGCCTTCCCGCCGAGGTATTCATAGACGATCCCGGGGCGGCGGGACATTCCGCGGATGACCTTATGAAACTCCTCTTTGGAAAATTCACCGCGGAAACGGTTAAACACCACCATATCGGCATACTGCACCTTGTCATAGACGAGCTGGCGCATATTCTTGTTATAGGAAAGAAAGGTGGTCGCATCGAAGAAGGTCATCACCTGCGCGATTGCCCAGCCGTCCGGCATGGCATCAAAGAACTTCTGCAATTCGCACATGCCGTTATATTCGACCACGACGCGTTCCGAAGAATACTTTCCGACAAGCTGCGAAAGCATTTTTTCCGACATGTCATCGGGATCGAGATGCTCGATCGCATAGGAAGGATTGGCAAATCTTGAATGATCGTACTCCTCTTCGCCCTCCTCCATGACGAGCAACAGTGTCCGCTCGCCCGAATCAAAGCGCTCGTCTTCCAGTGTCTCCTGAATAAATTTTGTCTTTCCGGACTCCAGAAAGCCCAAAAAGAGATAGACGGGGATCTCCTGCATACCTTACTCCAAGAACAGCGCTTTGAGCTTCTCCTCATTTAACCGGCAGCCGATCACACACAGCCTGCCCGTCACGCCGGGCGCACCCGTACGGACATCCGGCTCTCCGGGAACATAGTCGAAATACAGCCATTCGCCGTCCCCTTCCACGATCCCTTTGGCGCGCAGGATCTGTCCGTATTCCCCGGAATCCAACTGTTCGAGCTTCTGCTCCAACGCATTTTTTGTAAATGCTTTGTTCGTCTCCGTGCCCCAGCTTGCAAACACTTCGTCCGCATGATGGTGATGATGTCCGCAATGCTCGCCGTGTTCATGACCGTGTTCGTGGTCATGACAGCAATGCCCGCCGTGTTCATGATCATGTTCCTTATCTTCATGATCATGACAGCAATGTCCGCCATCTCCGTGTTCATGTCCGTGATCATGACAGCAATGTTCGCCATCTTCGTGTTCATGTCCGTGAACATGGCAGCAATGCTCGCCATGTTCATGATGATGTTCTTCCGCCGTTTCACGCGCAAGCTTTTCCAGCTCTGCTTTCAGGGAATCTTTCTGTTCGATCGCCGCAAGCAGCTCTTTCCCGGACAGTTCCTGCCAATCCGTCGTGACAATGGTGGCGTCCGTATGCTCCCGCAGCAGCGCGACTGCTTCCGAGACTTTCTGCGCATCGCCCGTGTGCGAGAGTACGATGCAGCCTGCATTCTCCACTTGATCGAGGAAAAATTCGCCGAAATTTTTGAGATACATCTTGCACTTCTTGGCGTCCACTACGCTGCAGAAGGCGTTGAGCTGCGCGCCCTCTACTCCGGCGCTCTGTACGGCGCAGATGACGTCGGACAGCTTTCCGACGCCCGAAGGCTCAATGACGATGCGGTCGGGGGCATACTTTGCCGCGACCTCCCTGAGCGCCTTTGCAAAATCGCCCACGAGCGTGCAGCAGATACAGCCGGAATTCATCTCGGTGATCTGGATTCCGGCATCCTTTAAAAATCCGCCGTCCACGCCGATCTCGCCGAACTCATTTTCAATGAGAACGACCTTCTCGCCCTTGTACACTTCCTGAATGAGCTTTCTGATGAGCGTGGTCTTTCCCGCGCCGAGAAATCCGGAAAAAATATCGATCTTGATCATGTTTCACCTCACCTACATTATATACCCCGCAGGGAGAGGTTCAAAACGCCCAGTTTCCGTCTTTGAAGATCGCTACGCGCTCTCCGCTCTTGGTAATGCCGGTGATACCGAGATCTTTACAGCCGATCATGAAGTCAACGTGGATCATGCTGTCGTTGATGCCGTATTCCTTGAGCTGCTCGTTGGTCATATCTTCATACCCGCGCACGCAGTTCCCGAACCCGCGCCCGAGCGCAAGATGGCAGCTCGCGTTTTCATCGAAGAGCGTGTTGTAGAACAGGAGCCCGAGACGGTTGATGGGCGAATCGTATGCGATCAGCGCGCACTCGCCGAGCATCGCAGCCCCTTCGTCCATAGAGACCATCTTTTCAAGCAGCTCCTGATTTTTTTCCGCCTTCACTTCGACAACTTTCCCCTTTTCGAACCGAACGGAGAAGTTTTCGATGAGCTGCCCCTGATAGGAGAGCGGCTTCGTCGCATAGACGATACCGTCGGCATCCCCCGCGCGGGGAGACGTGAAGATCTCTTCGGAGGGAATATTGGGATTGTAATAGCGCCCCTTCAGATCGCTCTCGCCGCCCCCCATAAAGAGTGCGTCCGGAAGCAGTCCCACGCGGAAGTCGGTGCCGTTGGACGCCTTGTATTCAAGCGCCGTCAATCCGAGACGATTGAGATAGTCGCACCGCTTTGCAAGGTCGTCGTTATGGCGCGCCCATTCCCGCACGGGATCGGGACCGTCCGCGCGCGAAGCCTTTAAAATAGCATCCCAAAGCGCGTCTACGGCGCGGTTGACCTGCAGGTCGGGGAAAACCTTTTTCGCCCACGCCTTTCCGGGAACGGCAGCGATACACCAGGGATATTTGTTCTCCATTTCGTCGCGGTACGGTTTGATGACCTTCATGCGGCCGATCGTGACCGTGCGCATCTTTTCCTGATCGATCCCGGCAAGCCCGTCGGGATCGTCCGAAATGATATGAAGCATCGCAGGAAGTTCCTTCGTATAGAGCTCCCAACGCTCCGTCTCCCATTTGGGAACATTGGAGAGCGTCTCGGCTTTCTCATATTTGTATTTGAGCTTTGTAAGGGGCTGATGCGACCATTCCACCGTCACCTTGCCCGCGCCCGCCCGGTAAAGTTCTTCTACCGTCCATTCGACGAATTCAGGCTGATCAAGCCCCGCATTGACAATCACCCATTGACCGCGCTTGACGTTGATCCCCGTCTTGGCAAGCAGTTTCGCATAGCGCTTGAGCTGCAGCTTATTCATATACTGTTTCCTCCGTAACTTTGCTTGATTCTCATTATACCGCATCTGTGCGGAATAGTCAAATTTTTCCCAAGATTTGTAAAAAAATGCGGGAACAAGTCCCGCATTTTGTGTATTATGTCAGATATAGTACTACGTTTCCGCTTTCAAGACTGCGTTTTACATCAATGACGCGCTGATTGGAGGAACCGCGGAATTTCAACCGGATATCCTTCAGCTCTTCGACGAAGCGTCCGTCCACCAACACGTCAAAGAGCGAAATCAATTCTTTGGTCACCTCGCAATTTGCCTGCTCTTCTTCGATCGCGCCGTTTGCATAAGTGTAGCCCGTATAACACCAGATATTTTTCTCGGGCAGTCTTTCGCGGACTTTTCTTACAAACGGCAAAAGCGCACGCTGATTTTCCGGTTCCATCGGATCTCCGCCGAGCAGCGTGAGCCCTGCGATATAGTTTGGCGAAAGCGCGGCAAGCAGCTCCTCTTCCGTTTCTTCGGTGAACGGCTTTCCATAGGAAAAATCCCATGTCACTTTATTGAAGCAATTCTTGCAGTGTCTCCGGCAACCGGAAACGAAGAGGGAGACGCGAACCCCCTCTCCGTTTGCAATATCTGTCTTTTTGATTTCTGCGTAATTCATTACAGGTGCAACACCCTGTCCTTGATTTCCTGCGTCCTGCCCTGATTCCAGAACTGCGTCCCGATATAGCCGCAGGTACGACGCGCCACATTCATCTTTGTCTGATCGCGGTTATGGCAATGAGGGCACTCCCAAACGAGCTTTCCGTCCTTATCCTCGACGATCTGGATCTCCCCGTCATATCCGCACACCTGACAATAATCGCTCTTGGTGTTCAGTTCGGCATACATGATATTGTCGTAAATATACTGCATGACGGCAAGAACCGCGGGGATATTGTCCTGCATGTTGGGAACTTCCACATAGGAGATCGCGCCGCCCGGAGAAAGCTGCTGGAATTCGCTTTCAAATTTCAGCTTGGTGAACGCGTCGATCTTTTCGCTGACGTGAACGTGATAGCTGTTCGTAATGTAATTTTTGTCCGTCACGCCGGGGATCACGCCGAAACGCTTCTGCAGGCATTTTGCAAATTTGTAGGTCGTGCTCTCCAATGGCGTCCCGTACAGCGAGAAGTCGATATTTTCTTTCTGCTTCCACTCTTTGCACTTATCGTTCATGTGCTGCATGACGGCAAGCGCAAACGGCTTCGCCTCTTCGTCCGTATGGCTCTTTCCCGTCATATATTTGACACACTCGTAGAGCCCGGCATAACCGAGGGAAATCGTGGAATATCCGCCGTAGAGCAGCTTATCGATCGTTTCGCCCTTTTTCAGACGCGCCAGCGCACCGTACTGCCAAAGAATGGGAGCCGCATCCGAAAGCGTGCCCTTCAGACGGTTATGACGGTACATGAGCGCACGGTAGCAAAGCTCCAGCCGCTCGTCGAAGATCTTCCAGAAGCGCCCTTCGTCGCCCCCCGAAGAGAGCGCGACGTCCACAAGATTGATGGTGACGACGCCCTGATTGAATCTGCCGTAATATTTGGGCTTTCCGTTTTCGTCCACATAGGGCGTCAGGAAGCTGCGGCAGCCCATACAGGTGTAGCAATGCCCTTCTCCGTTCTTGTCCACCTTGTATTTGAGCATCATCTTTTCGGAGATATAGTCGGGCACCATGCGCTTTGCCGTACATTTTGCAGCGAGCTGCGTGAGATACCAATACTTGCTCCCTTCGCGGATATTATCCTCTTCCAGCACATAGATGAGTTTGGGGAACGCAGGCGTCACCCAAACGCCGGACTCGTTTTTAACGCCGCGGATGCGCTGATTGAGCGTCTCCTCGATGATCATGGCAAGATCGGAACGCTCCTGCTCGTTGCGCGCCTCCCCGAGATACATGAACACCGTCACGAAAGGCGCCTGACCGTTGGTGGTCAGAAGCGTGACGACCTGATACTGAATGGTCTGGATCCCTTTGGAGATCTCCGCCTTCAGACGCTTTTCCGCAATTTTGGCAATGCGCTTTTCGTCGGTGATCCCCAGATCCTTGAGTTCGTCCGCTACGTCCGCGCGGATCTTCCGACGGCTGACGTCCACAAACGGCGCAAGGTGCGTCAGAGAAATGCTCTGCCCGCCGTATTGATTGGATGCGACCTGCGCAATGATCTGCGTGGCGATATTGCAGGCGGTCGAGAAGGAATGCGGTTTTTCGATGAAGGTTCCCGAGATGACCGTCCCGTTCTGCAGCATGTCCTCAAGGTTGACAAGATCGCAGTTATGCATATGCTGCGCGAAATAGTCGGCGTCGTGGAAATGGATGAGCCCCTCGTCATGCGCTTCGACGATCTCGCGGGGAAGCAGAATGCGGCGCGTAAGGTCCTTGGAGACCTCGCCCGCCATATAGTCGCGCTGAACGGAATTGACGGTGGGATTCTTGTTGGAATTCTCCTGTTTGACTTCCTCGTTATTGCACTCGATCAGCGTAAGGATCTGCGCGTCCGTCGTATTCGCCTTGCGTACAAGCGCACGGGAATAGCGGTAAGTGATATACTTCCGCGCGACGGCAAACGCCTTCTGATCCATGATCTGGTTTTCGACGAAGTCCTGGATCTCTTCCACGTTGACCGCGCGGTTGAGATCGTTGGCAAGCGCCGTCACCTTTTGGGTAATGAGCTTGATCTGCTCCTCTTTCAGACGGTTGTCCTCGCTGACTTCATTGTTTGCCTTGCGGATGGCGTTTTCGATCTTACTGACGTCGAACGCGACTTCCGCACCGTTACGCTTGATGATCTTCATAACTATACTCTCCCACCTAATCTGCCCGTAAAGAGCGTAAAAAGCGTTCCCCTTTTGAGGGAACGCTATCATCATACACCATATTGTGGAATTTGTCAAGACTTTTCCACTATATTTTGATAAAATATTTTTTTCTGACCACTATATCTTGTGGTTGCAGCGGATTTTGTCGATTTCCGCCGTGAAACAGAAGACGCAAAATTTTTCACGCGGGAACGCCTCGGTTTACAGCAGGACAGCGCCGTTGATCACGAGCGAAAAGCGGCATCCGAGGAATTCCGCAGCCTTTCTGGAAAGCTGCATCCTGCCGAAATAGATCTCAAAATAATCCATCACCGAACAGATCGCCGTGTCGATCTCAATGTGAAGGGCAATGACCGTTCCGCCTTCTTCCACCTGCACGAAAGAACGCTCCGCGGCGAGGTTCACCCTGTCGTGAATGTTTGCCTTGAACACGTCGCTCACGGCATTTTTGACGCGGCTCTTATGCACATCCGCCTTGTCGGCGATAATGAGCGCGGAAGAAACGTCGGATACCGGCTGCCCGTACTGCTCGTCATGATTGCCGATCGCCATCATGATCTCCGCCGCATCGGGCGCGCTCATGCCGAGACGCGTCAGGATCTTATAGGAAAGGATCGCGCCTGACTGGGCATGATCCTTCCGGTTGATGCAGTTTCCGATGTCATGCAGATAGCCCGCGATCTCTGCCAGACGGATGCGGTCTTCGCTCTTGCCGAGTGCGCGCAGGATCTCTCCCGACCATTTGCTCACAATGCCCGCATGGCGGCGCGAATGTTCGGTAAATCCGAGCGCCTCGATCTGCTTTTCGGACATCTCCATGATCGCTTCGACTTCGCTGTCGCGGCGGATGGTTGCAAGATCGAGCATCTCAGAACTCCGTCACGTTGAGACTCGCGTAGATCTCCTCGTACTTTGCCTTGGTAAAGGAAATGGTGTCAAATGTCGTGACGGTCGCCGTACCTGCCGCAACGCCCGCACGCAGGATCTCCGGAAGATCGGCTCCCTTCTGCAACATGGTCGCCGCAGCGGCGACCATCCCGTCGCCCGCTCCCACCGTAGAATTGACGGCGACATTGATGCTCTTGCAATAGTAGTTCCTGGTTCCGTTCGTAATGACCGCGCCGTCCTTGCCCAAGGACAAAAGCACGATCTTCGCGCCGCGGTCAAGCAGTTCGTAACACCCCGCCAGCATGTCGTCCTTATCCTTGAACTCCCTGCCCAACGTCTCCTGCAATTCCTCGAGATTAGGCTTGACGAGATCGATGCCCGCTTCAAGCGCCGCGAACAATTTGGCGCCCTCGGTATCGGCGATGCGCAGCGAATGCGGATCGACGGTGCGGAAGATCTCACGGTAATAGCCGGTATCGACGCCCCGCGGAAGCCCGCCGGAGATGACCGTCACGTCCGAACGGGAAGAAAAGTTACGGATCATGTGAAGAAGCTCGGCAAGTTTTTCATTGGCGACGTGCCCGCCGACATCGTTGATTTCGGTGAGCATGGACTTTTTGTCGATGCACTTATAATTTTCGCGCACCCTGCCGCTGTTCCAGACAAAGGCAAACGGCACGCCTTCCTTATCGAGCGCCCGCTCGAACATTGCGCCGTTTTCGTTATACATGAATCCCGTCGCGTATGCCTCGCCGCCCAGACGCGCCACACCGATCGCCACATTGAGCGCCTTTCCCGTAAAGGAAAGCGTCTTGTTTTTGACGATGTTTACTTTGCCGACGTTGAGCGAATCCAGCTCGATGGTCACGTCCACGCTGGGACTCATGCAGACCGTAAGAATCATTGTTTGCAAAATCCTCCTGTACGCTTACTCCCCGAAGGATGGGGTGTCCCGCGCAATTGCATGCGCAATGCTATTATATTATGCTTTTTCGGAAATTTCAAGAGCAAGCGGGAAAAATTTTGCAAAAAAAACGCTCTTTTACGGTAAATATCTGCGCGGGAGTTACATGGAGATCATCTGCAGCGTCTCATACAGCTCGTAATTGAACTTCTTTTTCATGGAGACGGCTTCGATGATGTCCATATCGATGATCTCGTTCTTGTGGATGCCGACAACGCGGTTTCCGATGCCGTCTTTGAGCAGACGCACCGCCTTGTTGCCGAACTGCGCGGCGAGCATTCTGTCCGCCATGGAGGGAGAACCGCCCCTCTGCACGTGACCGATACAGGTAGAACGCACCGAATACGTCGTCACTTCCTGCAGTTCGCGCGCAAACTTTTCCGCGCTCGTGACGCCCTCCGCCACAATGATGATATTGGAATGTTTCCCGTTCGCACGCGAACGGTTGATGCGCATGACGATATCGTCGAGATTATAGGAAATTTCGGGCACGACGATGATCTCCGCCCCCGACGCGATCCCCGCATACAGCGCAATATCGCCGCAGTGGCGTCCCATGACTTCCACAACGGAAATGCGCTCGTGCGAGTTCATCGTATCGCGGAGCTTGTTGATGATCTCAAGGCAGGTATTGACCGCCGTATCAAACCCGAGCGTGTAGTCGGTATATTCAAGGTCGTTGTCGATGGTACCGGGAATACCGATGGTCGGGATCCCGTAGTCCTCCGTCAGACACTTCGCCCCACGGAAAGAACCGTCGCCGCCGATGACGACCAGCCCCTCGATGCCGCGGCGCTCCAAGGTCGCGACCGCCTGCTTCTGGCCGTCCTTTGTCAGCATTTCCAGACAGCGCGCCGTACGCAGCTTGGTGCCGCCCCTTTGCACAATGTCCGAAACCGAGCGCATTTCCATGGGCATCATACTGTCTTCGATCAGCCCCGCATAACCGCGCTCGATGCCGTACACCTCCATCCCGAAATAGATCGCCGTTCTGACCACCGCGCGGATCGCCGCGTTCATTCCGGGCGCGTCGCCGCCGCTCGTCAATAGTCCGATACGTTTTATCATCGCAACTCTGCCTCCTGTTTTCTTCTCATCTTACGCATTATATCAAATAATTTCCGAAATGAAAACCTTTTTGCGCGCCCTTTTCGGGAAAACTTTTTCCCTTGGTCATAATTCTTCCGACGGACGCGTTTATACCAGCTTGACGCATTCCGCAGGCAGGAAACTGCGCAGCTCCGCCGTCAGCGCGCGCGACAGATGCACGGAAAATTCATACCGCTTTCCGCCGTGCAGGATCTTGGTCTTCACGTCCCCTTCATAGGCTTCGATCGTCTCCAGAAGCTCCGCGAAATCCTCCTCCGGCAGGGCGCGCGCGTCCAGCCAGAGCACCTGCTCGCGCGCCGCGGCTTCTTCCTGCGGACGCGCCCCTTCTTCCTGCTGCTCGGGCGGGACAAATTCCGTCAGATGATCGAGAATGATGCAGGGAAGTTTCTCCGCAGGCGTGTCGATCTTGCCGGAAAGCCGTACCACGCCGTCGTGGCGCAGATAGGGCTTGATGCGCTCGTAAACGCGGGGGAACGCAACGCACTCCACGCTCCCGTACAGGTCTTCCACCGTGACGAACGCCATGATCGTGCCGCCCTTGGTGTTGATCTTCCGCACGGCGGCAACGATGCCCCCCATCGTGACCTGATCGCCCGTTTTAAACTGCTGATACGTTCTGTCGCCTGTCTCCTCGTCCTCTTCAAAATCGGCGAGCATGCCCGTGTGAAAGGTGCAATCCGTGAAATATGCGGCATATGCGCCGAACGGATGCCCGCTGACATAGACGCCGAGCACGGATTTTTCCTTGGAAAGCAGTTCCGCCGTGCTCCACTCCGGCAGATCGGGATAGACGACTTCGGGCGCCTTTTCTTCAATGATGTCCCCGAAGAGTGACATCTGCGCGCTCGATTTCTGCTTGTCGATCGCCGCAAGACGGCGCATCAGCTCTTCATATACGGCATGATACTGCGAACGGTGTCTGCCCATCGAATCGAACGCCCCGCCGAAGATCAGGCTTTCCACCATCTTCTTATTGATAAACCGGATGCAGCGCATGAGGAAGTCGGCAAAATCTTTGAATTTCCCGTGCGCTTCGCGTTCTTCGATGACCTTTTCCATTGCGCCGATCCCGACACCGCGCAATGCGCACAACCCGAAGCGTAGCCCGTCGCCCTGGACCGAAAAGTATGCGCGCGATTGATTCACGTCGGGAGGATACACCGCAATGTTCTTCTCCTTCATGTAGACGACATACTTTGCGATTTCGTCGATCTTATCGATGCGGTTATTGAGAACGCCCGCCAAAAACTCCTTCGGGTAATACTTTTTGAGGTACGCCGTCTGATAGGTGACCACGGCGTACGCCGCGGCGTGCGACTTGTTGAACGCATAGGACGCGAAACTTTCCATCTGCGCAAAGAGCTCCGCGCTCACTTCGGGCGGAATCCCGCGAGAAGCGCAGCCGGCAATGTTTCCGCCCTTATCGAGATCTCCGTAAATAAATTTGTCCTTTTGCGCCATCAGTTCGCTGCGGTGCTTTTTTGCCATGGCGCGCCGCACGAGGTCTGCCTGTCCCAGCGAGTAGCCCGCAAGATTCTGGAAGATCTGCATGACCTGCTCCTGATAGATGATGACGCCGTACGTCTTTTCAAGGATGGGCTTCAGCAACGGCGTCAGATAGGTGATCTTTTCCGGTTCCGCACGGTTTTTGAGATAGGTCGGAATGAAATCCATGGGCCCGGGGCGGTAGAGGGAAATGCCCGCGATCAGGTCTTCCAGACAGTTGGGCTGAAGCTGTTTCATGAACCGCTTCATGCCCCCTTGTTCAAGCTGGAACACTGCGTCGGTATCCCCTTCGCAAATGAGCTGATAGGCGCCCTGATCGTTGCATTCCTGCCCGAATGTGATGACTTTGCCCGTATCTTCCTGAATATAATCGAGCGTTTTTTTGATATCTGTGAGCGTCGTCAGCGCGAGGAAGTCCATTTTGAGCATGCCGATGGACTCCACTTCCTTCATATCGAACTGCGTGGTAATATCTTCGCCGTTTCTGGAAAGAGGCACATTGTCGGCTATTTTTTTCCGGCAGATGACGACGCCGGCGGCATGCATCCCTGTCTGCCGCGGCATGCCTTCGAGCTTGAGCCCCATATCGATGACGCGCTTCAGCGTCTCGTCCGATTCGTAGATCTCGACGAATTCCGGGTTGCGTTTCCCTTCCTGATCGGCAAGTTTTTTGAGCGCTTCGTCGTGCTTGTCGGGATCGTCCGCCGTTTCCGCAACCTTTTTCCGGCAGCTTTCGATATTCAGCCCGAGCAATTCCCGGATGGTGGACTTACCGTCCATGAGCTTGGTGACGCGATCGGTATCGGAATACGGCACGCTCATGACGCGTCCGACGTCCTTGATGACTGCGCGGGAAGCGAGCGTTCCGAACGTGACGATCTGCGCGACGTTTTCCGGATGATAGCGCTTGCGGACATATTCGATGGTCTCTCCCCTGCGCTCCGTACAAAAGTCCACGTCAAAGTCCGGCATGGAAACACGGTCAGGGTTGAGGAACCGCTCAAACAGCAGATCGTAGCGAAGCGGATCGACATTGGTGATCCCGATCGCGTAGGCAACGATGCTTCCGACGCCCGAGCCGCGCCCCGGTCCCACGGGGATCCCGTGCATGCGGGACCAATTTATGTAGTCCCATACGATGAGGAAATAGTCGGCAAAGCCCATCTTGATGATGATGCCGAGCTCATACTCGGCGCGCTGCATGATCTCATCCGTCACGGGATCGTAGCGCTTGGGCAGACCTTCCATCGTCAGCCGACGCAAAAATTCAGGCGACGGCGTACCGTCGTCCGCCGTATAGAGCGGAATGAGCGACTTGTCGTAAATGGGAGAGCCGTCCTCTTTCAGATTGAAGGGCGTATCGGTATCCGACACCTTGTCCGCGATCACCCGCGTATTGGCGATCGCCTCCGGAAGATTGGGGAAAAGCGCCGCCATCTCGTCGCCCGACTTCATGTAGAATTCGTGCGTCTGCATCTTCATGCGGGAAGGATCGTCCAGCGTACGTTTGGTCTGAATGCACATGAGAACGTCCTGCATCTCCCAGTCCTCTTTGTGCAGATAGTGCACGTCGTTGGTCGCAACGAGCCCGATCTCCGTCTCCCGCGCAAGACGGACAAGCAGTGGCAGGATACGCTTTTGTTCGGGGATCCCGTGATCCTGGATCTCAATATAAAAATCTTCGCCGAACGCCGCTTTCATCTCAAGCGCAAACGACTTTGCTTTTTCATACTCTCCCGCAAGCAGCAGATGCGGAATCCGCCCGGCGAGACAGGCGGAAAGGCAGATCACGCCGTCGGTATGTTCCTTCAGGACGGTATAATCGATGCGCGGACGGTAATAGTAGCCGTCCACAAAGGCAAGCGAATCGAGCTGAACGAGGTTGACGTACCCCGCCTTGTTTTTGGCGAGCAGGATGAGATGGTCGGCGCGCTGATCAATATGTTCGCGGTAGTCGTCCACCACATAAAATTCACAGCCGATGATCGCCTTGATCTTGTTTTTCTTGCACTTTTCGGCAAATTTAAGCGATGCGTACATATTGCCGTGATCGGTCACGGCAACCGCATCGATCTTATTCTCCTTGCAATGGCGGACGAGTTCGTCCACTTTCACCGCGCCGTCCAAAAGGCTGTATTCGGTATGCAGATGAAGATGTACAAAATCCGTCATTGGCATTTCTCCCCGTGGATCTGCATGAGTTTTCTCATTCGGTGATTGAGTCCTCCCTTGCTGACGCCGAGCAGCCCGGCGAGTTCTGAAAGCGAGAGCGTCGGATGCGTAAGGCGCGCTTCGGCTGTCTCCCGCAAAGTGACGGGCAGACTCTGCAGGACGCCCGTCTCACGCAGTTCCCGCAGCGCCAGCGTCTGTGCGGCGGAAGCGATCGCCGCTTTATCGGCATTTCCCGCCATACAATTCTGAATGCGGTTTTCGTTGTTGCTCTGTTCGCGGGCGGCGGATACGGCGTTCAGCTTCCGGAGCGCATTCTCTGCCCCCAGAACGGAAAGCACATCCGAAATCGCTTCGCGGCTCTTGATATATGCGACGTACGTATCTCCGCGCCGGACCACTTTTCCGTACAATTCGAATTCAGAAAGAAGACTACAGAACTCTTCCGCGCGTTCGCGCGTAAAAAAGACACACTCCCAATGGTAGCCCGTGGATGCGCCGTCATGCGGAAGCGTACAGCTTCCCCCGCCGAGAAACGCCGCGCGGAGATAGCAGAGCGCCGTTTCATCGTCGGACGACAGCATCCCGTGCGCATCGCGCGTGAGCGAAAGCAGGCGTTCGGCGTCCGTTCCGCCGCAAAAGATCGTGAGTTTGTCCCGCTTGCGTTTGGGATCGCGCGTTGCGTCGCGTACTTCGGGGCGCGCATCCAGCATCTCGGCAAGCCGGAGAAAATACTCGGCGACGCGCTCGTTCTCGCTGACGACCTCGAAGCCGTCCTCCGTAACGGATGCACCCGTCGCAAGGAGCGCCGCCAACGCCGCGGATGCACCGCTGCGGGTTGAAGGGAAACGCGCGAGCAGATCGCGCCGGATGTCGTTTGTAAAGTTTGTCAACGCTGAGTCCTCACAGGTGTTCTTTCCGCCAGGCGGCAAGACGGAAGGAAGGCATTTTTCCGTCGATATTGTCGATGCGATCGAGCGGGATCCCGACGCGCCCGATCTGCTGTTTGGCACGGGCGACGTCGCCGATGCGGTCGATGGAATGCGCATCCGAATTGATAATGAAACGCACCCCCGTATCCGCGACTTTCGCCAGCTCTTCGTCGGACAGGTGCGCTTTCTTTGAACTGATTTCCAGATAAGTCCCGTAATCGCGGCAGCATTTGGCGACCTCGACGGGATCGGCAAAACAGCCGTAGTTGAGATGGGAAATAATATCCACGGGATTTTTTTCCACGGCGTTGATAAACGCCTTTGTCGTCTGTCGCACAAGGCTCTTCGAAGGTCTCATCCCCATTTCACTGCGGAACCAGCTCCCGAGCCCCAGACGGCTGTCGGTCAGCTTTTCATAGTAGACGAATACGTGGATCCCGACGACAAACAATTCAAACTGAGTAAAATCATGCTCGGTCAGGTCGCACAATCCGGATGCACCGCGGATATTGCTCTCCAATCCGAGCAGCGCACGCACGCCCGTTTCCCGCTCTGCACTGCGCAATTCCGCGATATATTTCGGGAGTTCTCTCCGCTTCAATCCGCGAAAAACATGCGAAAAGCCGTGCTCGGTACAGCCGATCTCGGCAAGCCCCAACTCCTTCGCACGGCGAAAATTTTCAAGAAAGGTATTTTTTCCGTCCGAATAGACGGTATGCGTATGATAATCTGCCGTAAGTTTCATGATACGCTCTCTTTTGCAAACAAAACGGTCAGGGAATGCGCCGGATCTCCTCCCGCAACGCAATTCCCGTCTGTTTTTCGACCTGTTCTTTGACGAACGCGATGAGTGCAGCAACGTCGCTGCCCGAAGCGCCCTCGTTGAGAATAAAATTGGCATGCTGACCGGAAACGACCGCGCCGCCCCTTCTTGCGCCCTTTAAGCCGCACCGCTCGATCAGTTCGCCGGCAGAGATCCCCGCAGGATTGACAAACGTACAGCCCATGCTCCTTCCCTTCGGAAGTCGGGAACGGCGCGCGCGGAAATAACAGCTTTCGCGCGCAATATCCGCAGGATGCGATAATTTTCCGCGCATCCATACGCCGACGACGGCGATCCCGCGCAAAAATAAACTGTCCTTTTCCCGAAAAGCGCAGTCTTCCCGCTCCAGTATGCGCAGCCTTCCCGATTCAACGCACAGAACGCGCTGCACCACGTCCGAAAAGTGCAGTTCGCGTACGCCGGCGTTCATTGCCGTTCCCCCGCCGATCGTCATCGGGATCCCGGAAAACGGCGAAAAGCCCCCGATCCCGCCGTGTTCCGCAAAGGAAAGAAAAGCTCCGCCCGTCACGCCCGCGCCGGAAAAGACCTCTGCCCCGTCCGCACCGAGCGCATTCAAACGGCAAAAGCGCACGACAACGCCGTCAAACGCTCCGTCCGACGGAAGCACGTTCGCGCCTGCGCCGAGAAAACAATAAGGGATGCGCTCGCGCCCGAGCCATGCAAGCAGCTCTGCCGTCTCCTCCGCACAGGAAGGATACGCAGCGACCGCCGCGATCCCCCCGCATCCGATCGTCGTATGCCGCGCAAAACAAAAATTGCACTCGCACTCCAACCGCGGGAACCGCTCCTTCAGGCGTGTAAAAAGCTCCATTTTGATTCCACCTGTTATTTTACCATATTCCGAAGCATATTTCAAATACTTTTGAAATATTTCTCCGCATTTTTTTCGGCGCTTCCCGCACGCACTGCCCGCGCCGCTTCCTCCAGCGTCTGCGCAGTGGAAAAGACATCGATCGTCCGCCCTTCCGCGCCGTCTAACGGAAGCATTCCGATCTCCGAAAGCGACGACTGCACGTCATCTGAAAACAGTGCATCAAGAAAGGGACGGCAGTCGCCGCGGTCTTCCGAAAACATGCAGATATACTGATAAAGATCGCAATATGCAGGCAAAGGCTGAGAATACACCGTAGTTCCGCGGGCGGCGAAACGGTTGACGTCGCGCTGTGTCCCCAAAAGATAGCGGTATTCCCCGCCGAGAAAGGCAAGATATGCCGACAGAGACTCCTTCTCCGCCCCCTCGATCTCGGAAAAATATGCCGCAGCGCAGGAAAGATTGCTCCCGCCCACGGAGATCGCCGTATCGCCGCGCTCGCCGAACGCATCCGTCATGGAAAACAGCAGGTATTCTCCGCGGCACCATGGGACTGCCAGCGAACTCCCGCCGAATGCTCGGCCGAGCGGCATGCATTTTTCCCGGTCGACCTGCAGCCCGATGCCGAAGGAAAGAAGATCCGGATAGTTTCCCTCTGCCATCGCGCTCTGTGCGCCTTCGGCGGTATAGCTGACGACGCGATAGTAGACGCCGTCGCTCTTTTGCTCTGCAAGCCGTGCGACACGGTTCAAAAAAGAGGCGCGCGATCCCTTTCCGCCCTCAAACGTATCCACGTTCCAGATCAGGACGACGCGCACCTGTTCGCCCTCACTCTCACGGGGTAAAGGATAAAAAATCGCGCCCAAAAACACTGCGGCAAGCAACACGAAGGGCAGTGCGCGCGCCGCGCCGTTCCAAAAGCCTTTCATCTCTCTATCCTATGCACGAAGAACACGGAATACCCCCGAAAAATAGTTTCGGGAGAGACATTTCTGCCCCTCCCGCAGTTTCTCCGCGCGCACGGCGCCCGAAGAAACATCTATCTGAAAGCGCATTTCCGCGCCGTACTCCTTAGTGTAACCGTCCCGACTCATTCTATGTATGAATCCAAACAAAAAAGAGAGGGATTTTCCCCTCTCCGCTTTGCTCAGCGCTTGCAGAAGCTGTCGCAGCAGGTGCAGTGCTCGCAGTCGCAGGTATTGCCCACGTGAATGGTGGCAAGCTCGCAATGCATCCCGTCGCGGTTGTACTTACAGTCCGTAACCCCGCAGGAAACGCCGCTGTTGATGTTTTCCATCGTGTTTTCCCTCCTTTTCACGACCAAGTATACGCAAATTTTCAAAAAATATCGGAAAACAGCATTGACAAACGTGCCGACGGCCTGTACAATAATAAAAAAGGAGGCTGATATGAAGGTAATCCTCAAAGCAGACGTAAAAGGAAGCGGCAAAAAAGGCGACATCATCGAAGTTTCTGACGGCTATGCCAGAAACTTCCTGCTGAAAAAAGGACTTGCGGACATTGCAACCGCAAGCGGGATCAACGAAATTTCGCAGCGTCGTACGGCAGACGCCTATCACAAGGCGGAAAACGAAAAAGCCATGCGCGATATGGCAACGCAGATCAACGGCAAAGAAGTGACCGTCTCCATCCGCGCAGGCGAAAACGGCAAGGTCTTCGGCTCGGTCACCACGGCGCAGATCGCCGCAGCACTTGAAGAACTCGGCTGCGAAGTCGACAAAAAGAAGATCGCACTGAAAGACGCAATCAAGACGCTCGGCGCGTTTGAAGCAGAAGTCCGCTTTATGGAGGGCGTTACGGCAAAGATCATCGTCAATGTCGTACCCCTCGCCTGAACATTCACCGTAAAAAGAAAACGCACCTGAACGGTGCGTTTTCTTTTTGTCTGGTATTATGTCAGACATAATACAATGCATTTTAACCGATTACGGAAGTTGAATCTCGTAAAGTTCCTTTTCGGGCAGTTTTTTCGTGGAACCGTCCACAAACTTTTTGAGCTCAGTAGCGCCCTTTTCGACAGGAATGTTTACCCCCGCCCCCGCGACGCATCCGCCGGGACAGCCCATTCCCTCGATCAGGCAGCCGTTTTTCTTTCCGAGTTTTGCCAGAAGCAGCATCTTCTTGCACTCCTCCAGCCCCTCCGCATGCTCGATCTTGACCTCTACATCGGGATAATAGGCATGGACGCACGCCTCCACCGCAGCAGCAACGCCGCCCGCGACGCCATAACCCCTTCCTGCAGCAGTCGCATCGTGAATGGGCTCTTCCTTATTGAACGTCGCAAAATCGATCCCCTTTGCCTCAAAGATCGCAGCAAGCTCCTCAAACGTGATGACAAAATCCACATCGCTGCGCACGGTACGACGGCGCGCCTCGAGCTTCTTCGCCGCGCACGGTCCGATGAATACCACGCGGGCATTCGGGCTGTGCTGCTTGATGGTGCGCGATGTGGCGACCATGGGGGTAAGCGCGCTGGATACTTTATCCACCATATCGGGGAACTGCGTCTTCGCAAGCATGCTCCACGCGGGACAGCAGGACGTCAACAGGAACGGAAGCTGTCCGGTGACGACCTCCGTCGCGTAATGGTGCGCCTCCGTGGACGCGCCGACATCGGCGCCGTGTGCAACTTCGTAGACCTCTTTGAAGCCGATCTCCTTGAGCGCCGCCTTGATCTTCCACAGCGTAACGCCGGGACCGAACTGCCCGATAATGGACGGAGCGACCTCCGCCACCACCTCGTCGCCCTTTTTGATTGCGCGGATCAACTGATAGATCTGCGATTTGTCTGCGATCGCGCCGAACGGGCAGCTTACCATGCACTGTCCGCAGCCGACGCACTTCTTCGGATCGATGCTTGCGCGCCCCAATCCGTCGCTGGAGATCGCCTTGACGCCGCACGCCTGCGCGCAGGGACGGACTTTATGCGCGATCGCGTCATACGGGCACGCCGCCTTGCACTTGCCGCACTTGATGCACTTCGAACGGTCAATGACCGCTTTCAGCGTCTTGGAATCGACGGAGATCGCCCCCTTCGGGCAAACCGTCATACAGTAGCGCGACACGCAGCCGCGGCATTGATCGCTCACTTCATAGGCGTTCTCTTCGCATCTGTCGCATGCGGAGGGAATGACCTGCATGAGCGGCGGCTCATAATAACTGTCCGAAATATTGCTTGCGCTCAGACCGTTGGTAATATGCGCCGGTCTGTCCTGCGGATTGAGCGACATACCCATTGCAAGGCGAACGCGTTCTGCGGCGATCGCCCTCTCGCGGTAGATGCTCTCGCGATACTGCGGCGTTTCCGTCGGTGTGATTTTGTAAGGGATCTCTTCAATGTCGCTGGCGACGTTATCCGATTCGAATGCGATCTTCGCGACTTCGACGAACACCTGCCGCCTCAGTTTCCTGACCGAAGTTTCCAGGCCTCTCATATCTCTTTCTCTCCAAATTCCGAATATTCCGCAAACGAGGGCAAGGGAAATCCCCCGCCCTCGTCCGCCGAAACGACTTGATTCGTTATTTCTTGCGGTTCTTGCGTCCGTAATAAGCGTTGAGGTACATCTCCTTGATCTCGCTCATGAGCGGATAGCGGGGATTGGCACCCGTGCACTGATCGTCGAACGCATCCTCGGTCATCTGATCGAGACGCGCAAGGAACTGCTCCTCGGTCACTCTGTCGCCGAGCGCTTCTTTGATCGTCTTGGGCTGACCGATGGCTTCCTGAAGCTCCTGCAATTTCTTGATGAGCGCTTCGACAAGTTCGTCGTCATTCTTGCCCTTGAGTCCGACGTAGCGGGCGACATCCGCATAGCGTGCCTTGCACTGAGGATATGCGTACTGCGGGAAGGTCCCCATCTTGGTGGGCTGCTCGGAGCTGTTGAAGCGGATGACTTCCTCCAGCATGAGCGAGTTCGCCATGCCGTGAGGGATATGCCAGTAAGAACCGAGCTTGTGCGCCATGGAGTGGCAGACGCCGAGGAAGGCGTTCGCAAACGCCATACCTGCCATCGTGGAAGCATTTGCCATCTTCTCACGCGCGATCGCGTCGTGTGCGCCCTTTGCATATGCGTCGGGCAGGTACTCGAAGATGAGTTTTGCCGCTTCCTTGGCAATGCCGTTCGTAAAGTCGGTCGCCATGACGGAAGCGATCGCCTCGAGCGCGTGGCTCATTGCGTCGATACCCGAGCAGGAAGTCAGTCCCTTCGGGATATTCATCATGAGGTCGGAATCGATGATCGCGACATCGGGCATCAGCTCGTAGTCTGCAAGCGGATACTTCGTGCCGGTCTTTTCATCCGTGATGACCGCGAACGGCGTCACTTCGGAACCCGTGCCCGCCGTGGTGGGAATCGCAACGAAGAGCGCCTTGTCGCCCATGTGAGGGAAGGTATAAACGCGCTTGCGGATATCCATGAAGCGCATCGCCATATCCTGGAAATCCACTTCGGGATGCTCGTACATAACCCACATGATCTTAGCCGCGTCCATAGGAGAACCGCCGCCGATCGCGATGATGACGTCGGGAGCAAAATCACGCATCTGCTTGACACCCTCGTTTGCGCAGGCAAGCGTGGGATCGGGCGTTACGTTGAAGAAAGTCGCGTGCGCAATGCCCATCTCATCGAGAACGTTCGTGATCTTCTTCGTGAAGCCGCTCTCGAACAGGAATTTATCCGTGACGACGAACGCCTTCTTCTTGTTGTAAACCTGCGGACCGAGCTCCTTGAGAGCAACGCCCAGACATCCGCGCTTGAAATAAACTTTCTCGGGAGCTCTGAACCAAAGCATATTTTCCTTCCTTTCCGCAACGGTTTTGATATTGATCAGGTGCTTGACGCCGACGTTCTCCGAGACGGAGTTGCCGCCCCAGGAACCGCAGCCCAGCGTCAGGGACGGAGGCATCTTGAAGTTGTACAGATCGCCGATACCGCCCTGCGAGGAAGGCGTATTGATGACGATACGGCAGGTCTTCATCACGGAACGGAAGTAAGCGATCTTGTCCGCGCCCGTTTCAACGTTGATATACAGCGAAGACGTGTGTCCGAGACCGCCGTCCTTGATGAGCCTGTCCGCCTTGGCGACGGCTTCCTCAAAGGTCTGCGCCTTGTACATCGCAAGCACGGGAGACAGCTTCTCGTGCGCGAACTCTTCGGACAGCTCGACGGACTCCACCTCACCGACGAGGATCTTGCTTCCCGCAGGCGCCTTGAAACCGGAGAGCTCCGCGATCTTGCAGGCACTCTGACCGACGATCTTTGCGTTGAGCGCACCGTTGATGATGATGGTCTTTCTGACCTTATCGGTCTCTTCCGGCGTCAGGAAGTATGCGCCGCGCAGCTTCATCTCCTTCTTGAAAGCGTCATAGACGTCGGCAAGAACGATCGTGGACTGCTCGGAAGCGCAGATCATGCCGTTATCGAAAGTCTTGGAGTGCAGGATGGAAGACGCGGCAAGCTGAATGTCCGCCGAAGAATCGATGATCGCGGGCGTATTGCCTGCGCCGACGCCAAGGGCGGGCTTCCCGGACGAATATGCCGCCTTGACCATGCCGGGACCGCCCGTTGCAAGGATCATATCCGCCTCACGCATGATCATGCCGGAAAGCGGAACGGTGGGCTGATCGATCCAGCCGATAATGTCCTCGGGAGCGCCCGCCGCAACGGCGGCCTCAAGTACGACTTTTGCCGCCTCGATCGTGCATTGCTTTGCGCGGGGGTGCGGGGAGATGATGAGACCGTTTCTCGTCTTCAGGCAGATGAGCGACTTGAAGATCGCAGTCGACGTGGGGTTGGTCGTGGGAATGACTGCCGCAAGCACGCCGATGGGCTCCGCGATACGGGTAAGCCCGAACCCTTCATCCCGCTCGATCACGCCGCAGGTCTTGGTGTCCTTATAGGCGTTGTAGATATACTCCGCCGCATAGTGGTTCTTGATGACCTTGTCTTCGACAACGCCCATCCCGGTCTCCTCGACCGCCATCTTCGCGAGAGGGATCCTCATCTTATTTGCCGCAACCGCCGCAGCAAAGAAGATCTTGTCCACCTGCTCCTGCGTATAGGTCGCGAACTTCGCCTGCGCCGCTCTCACGCGCGCCAGCATTTTCTCGAGAGATTCCTCATCGTTGACGATGAAATCCTTCATGTGCTACCTCCGTTTCCCTTTCAAGATTTTTTGACTTTATCGATCTTCGGCACATTCGCCGCAGAGCGCGGCAAGCGTGACCGCCAAATCTTCATATTTGACCGTAACCCCTTCTGGTACGTGCAGATATACGGGCGCAAAATTGAGGATCGCCGTAATTCCGGCGCCCACGATCTCATCGCAGGCATCCTGCGCGGCGCTGCGCGGAACGGTCAGAATCGCAACCCTGACCGAATTGCGCGCAATGATATCGGGCAGCCGATCCATTGGATAGACGGGCTTCCCGCCCACGGCGCCCACCTTTGCCGGAGAAGAATCAAACGCCGCGATCACATGGATCCCGTAATTTTCAAAGCCCTCATACGCAAGGATCGCCCTTCCGAGCCCTCCTGCGCCGATGATCACCGCATTCGTCCAGCGGTGGTATCCCAAAAATTTCTCAATATCGCCGATCAGACCGCGCACTTCAAACCCGAAGCGCGGTTTCCCCGGACGGGAGGAGACAAGCGCCAGATCCTTTCTTACACCGACCGCCGAAACGCCGAGCGCCTTGGAGATCGAAGCGGAGGAGACGTATTCCACCCCTTTGCCCGCTTCCCCTTTCAGGTACCGGAGATAGGACGGCATGCGGGAAACGGTTGCCTTCGATACCGAACTTTCCGTGTTTCCCATTTTGCCCCTCACTGTCCCGCAACAATAATCGATAAATTTTTATCAATTGCAATTTTATCAGATATGACCGCAGATGTCAACCGTTTGAACGCAGATTTTTTTGTCTTCGGATATATTTTTTCAGAACAGCAAAAAAGTCTCCGAATCTTCGGAGACTTTCAGCTCTACATTATAATTACATGATCCGCGTCAGACCGCCCGGTCAAAGATCTTTTAACCGCTCTTCCACCTTTGCCTTGGCGTCAAGCAGTTTTTCCAGCTTGGCGCGCTCGTCCTCAACGAGTTTTTTGGGCGCCTTGGCAATGAAGTTCTGATTGGCAAGTTTCCCGCCGGCACGCGCAATTTCGCCAACGACGCGGTCAAGCTCCTTTTCCAGACGCGCTTTTTCCGCTTCCAGATCGACCAATTCTCCGAGCGGAATAAAGATCTGTCCCGATTCGCAGACGCGCGACACGACCTTTTCGCCCGCTTCCGAACCATTTTCCGTAAAGCTCACCTCGCTCGCTCCCGCAAGGCGCAGGATCGCGCCCTTGTTGACCGATACGACCCGGCGCGCTTCCGTGG
>URHP01000017.1 GCA_900547645.1 uncultured Eubacteriales bacterium | reverse complement strand
GTATAAGAGACAGGGACATATTCGCAGACAGGAATGCAACCGAATCCGCGCCATTACGGAAAATCTGTCCGCACTCGGCGTTCCCGTCACGGAAGAAGCGGACGGCGTGACGATCGAACCCGCAACGGTCCACAGCGGGACGATCAGAACATTCGGCGATCACCGCGTCGCCATGGCATTTTCGCTGATCGGACTAAAGACAGGCGAAATTTCAATTGAAGATCCGCAATGCTGTAAAAAAACTTTTGAAAATTACTTTGAAATTCTGGAACGACTCACGCAATAACAGAAAGGAGCGCCTGCATGGCGCTCCTTTTCGATTCAGATTCTTTATTCTGAAAAATATTTCTTGATCACTTCAAATAGCTCGTCGGAAACGACGTGTTCGACGCGACAGGCGTTCTCCTCGGCAACTTTGGCAGGCGCACCCATCTTGATAAACGCATTCGTAAAAACGCGATGCTTTTCATAGACGTCCTCCGCCTTCCGCTGTCCCGCCGCGGTGAGCGTGATCTCGCCGTTTTCGTCGATACGGATCAATCCGGCATCCTGCAGCAGGTTGACGGCACGCGAAACGCTCGACTTCGCATAGCCGAGTTCCTCCACAATATCCACCGAGCGGACGTTTGCCTTGCGCATCCGCAGCAGCAGAATGGTTTCCAGATACATTTCCTGTGATTCATGCGTTCTCATCTCTATTTCCGCCTTTTTGTCGATTATACACTATTTTTCTGCAGATGTAAAGAGTTGTTTTGTGTTTTTCGCATCACTTGCAACAAAATCCGCTCTCTTGAAGGAAATCAAACGATCCCTTTTTGCTGCAATGACGCAAGAAATGCGCGGCAGCCTTCCGCAATGTCGGAAAAGGTCTCGTCAAAATTGCCCGTATACCACGGATCGGCGATCGCGCGCGGATGCAGCGTTTCACCGAGCAGCAGCGCAACGCGGGCGGGGCACGCTCCGAGGATGCGGCGCATGTCCCTCAGGTTCTCCTCATCCATTCCGAAGATGAAATCAAACGCATCCCCGTCGGCGCGCGTCAGAAGCCGCGCGCGGTGCGGGACCAGCGGAATACCTTCCCGCGCAAGTTTTTCCCGCGTTCCGTAATGCGGCGGATTTCCTATCTCATCGGTGCGCGTAGCCGCAGATGCGATCAAAAAACGATCGGACAGCCCCTGTTCCCGCACCAGCCATGTTAAATAACTTTCCGCCATCGGCGAACGGCAAATGTTGCCGTGACACACAAACAGTATTTTCAAACGGTCCTTCATGCCGCTGCCCCCTTACTTTTGTATAATGTCTGTACGATAACGGGAAAAAACCTGCGACCGTAATAATTATTATTCATAAATAACTTGCAAAACTCATTCAAATCAAGTATAATGAAAGCATGAAGATTTTTGCAGAACGTCTCATTGAACTCAGAAAAGAACGCGGCCTTTCACAGGCGACCGTCGCCAAAGACCTCAACGTCAGCCTCGGGATCATCTGCTATTGGGAAACCAATAAGAGCGATCCTACAGCGGGAAATATTGCGAAAGTGGCGCGCTATTTTAACGTCTCTTCCGATTTTCTGCTCGGGCTCTCCGACCGCGGCAACTGAGCCGAGTACAACTGAAGTTCGTTCCATACCGCCTTCCTCTTCCTCGCGACCTACTTGCTTACGGCATTGGAAATACGGTTATTTTACTCTGCCCTCGGGCAGTTTTTTTATGCCCTTTTTTCGGTCATTCCCCTTTGATCTGCGCAAGCCGTTCTTCCGTCTGTGCGGCGGCATTTGTATCGCCCTGCGCAAGCAGATACTCCCGGCGCAGCTCCAGAAGCTGTAAAAACGCAGGACTGTCCTCCCGTATGACGGGCGTCTCAAACAGCCAATCCCGCGGCAGATCCGCCACGCCTTTTTCCTGCATGAATGCCTGCGCAGCCATAACGCGCGCTGCAATTTCCGTTTCCCCGTCTTTGCGCGACAGTTCTGCCAGCGCAAGCCCATCCGTCTTTCCGGCAGGAAGATCCGCCGGAAGCAATGCGCAGAGCGCCTCGGCCGCGTTCAGCGGCGCAAAACACGCAAAAAACATCAGCGCCGGAGAAACAGAAAATACAAAAAAGAGCGCAAAGAACGCCGCTGCATAGAGAAGATTGCAGCAGGCCCCGCCCAATATCGTTACAGAAAGACCGGTTCGGACGCGCGCGAGCGTTTTTACACGGCGCGGCGCACAGCGTGTTTCTCCCGCGCCCGCCGCGCGCTGCAACCGTACGCCGCGGGCAGAAAAATACAGCCAGCCGATCTGCACCCCGCCAAACCGCATTCCGGAAAGCGCTCCGAACAGCAGATGACCGCATTCATGCACGAGCGTGGAAACGGGAAGCAGAACCGCACAAACCGCTGCGCAACCGAATGCGATCCACCCTGAGATTTCTGTTCCCGCTGCATATGCATCGGTCAGTCCGATGTAGGCGATCCATCCGCTTCCTGCAAGCGCCGCCAGCCACAAAACCGCAGAACAGACGGCATACGGCCTGCGCCGCAGTGCCCGCGTCATATGAGCCCCCGCACGGACAGATACCCTTCCAGGTTGTCCGCGTCCGAAAAACGCACTTCCGAAAGATGCAGCATCTCCATCACCCGCACCAACAGCACGGAGGCACCCGCAATGACGTCGGCACGCCGCACATCCATTCCGGGGATCTTTTTGCGCTCCTCTACCGTCAGCGGCAAGAGCCGCAAAGACGTCTCCTTCAGCCAATCGTACGAAAGCGAAAGTCCGTTCAGCCGCGCAGCGTCATATTCCGCGAGTCCGAGCCGGATGCTCGCGAGCGTGGACGCCGTGCCGCCGATCGCGCAGATCGCATCCGGACAGGGCGCATCGGAAAGCGGACGCACGGCTTCCGCAATATATCCATCAATGCGCTCCGCGTTCTGCCCGCACGTTTCGAGGATACGAACGGCGCCGATCGGAAGACTCACGGAATAGGCGATCTTGCCCTCTTTCCGCAAACAGACTTCCGTACTTGCGCCGCCGATATCGACGATCCCGCCGTCCGAACGCCCGAGCGCACCGGAAAGTCCAAGCAGCGCCTCCTCTTCCCCGGAAACGACGTCTACCTCCAGACCGCAGAGAGCACGGACACGCGCACAGAACGCACTTCCGTTGGCAGAGGACCGCACTGCAGCCGTCGCAAACGCAACGACGCGGGCGCCTTCGCGAACGCCCTCGCGATAAAATTCGGATACGGCGCGTGCCGTACGGTCCATCGCCGCATCGCAAAGCAACCCACGCGCGGAAAGTCCCTCCGCAAGACGCGTCGTACAAACCTTTTTATACAAAGTACCGTCCGCCCAAAGCATCAGGCGAACGGAATTAGAACCAATATCGATAACGGCGTACTTCATAACTGTATTCAGGGAAGTTTCCAACCGAGCTCCATGGCGCGCTTGATGAGTTCTTCCCTTGCCTGCATGCTCTCGAGATCGCTCTGTCCGTTGCGGATATCCTCCTCGACCTGCGCGATCGCAGCTTCAAGTTCGGCGCGCCTTCTGTTGGCAACCCCGATCTGCACGAACTGTACGATAAGGATGATCACGAGAAAGAGAACGAGCAAGACTCCCGCAACGGTTGCACCCGCCGCGATCTTCCTCATTTTTTCATCGGTGAGACCTGCGCCTCTTTTTCCGGACATCTGTTTCGTCCCCTTCGTATTTGTTTCATCCCATTATATATCTTTTTCGCGAAAAATGCAACAATTTTATGCAAACTTTTCAGATAGAGCAAAAAACCGAGCACACACGCAAGAAAGGAATAGAACCGCAAATCGGGAAAGGAACACGAGACAGACACCGCAAGATAGAGTCCCGCAAATGCAATGCAGAACAAAATATCCGTGACGATCACAACGGGACGGCGCGAAAAAGGCGCCCGCAGCAGACATACGGCGTCATACAGCAGACCGCCCGCCGCTCCGCAGCAGACGCATACAAGAAAGACGTAAAACTGATCGACGCCGTTCATTTAAACAGGTGAGAAATCCCCTTGGCGCCCTGCATAAACCGGATGCCGTCCACCTGTCCGCTCGCCGAGAAACTGCCGCTCCCCTCCGAAAAGGAGAGCACCTTCAGCTTGCTGCCCTCGATGCGCACCTTTTTTCCGCTCACGGTGAGACGGATCTCCCTGTCGGAAAATGCGTCCACACGCTCCACGCCCGTCAGCGCCAGCCTGTTTTGGTTTTCGAGCGTAAGAACACTCTGTCTGATTTCGCCTTGCATACTCTACTCTATGCCTGTCTCATCAAAAAAATCCCGCCGGACGGCAGGATTTTTATTTCTATGTCTGGCATAGTACTTTGCAAAACTACTGCAATTTTGCCTTTGCACGCGCTTTTGCACGCAGTTCACTATCGAGAATGCGTTTGCGGATACGCACATTGAGCGGCGTGACCTCCAAAAGTTCATCGTCGCCGATAAACTCAAGCGCCTCCTCCAGACTGAGTTTTTTGGGAGGAATGAGCCTGAGCGCGTCGTCGGAAGAGGAGGAACGCGTATTGGTCAGATGCTTGGTCTTGCAGACGTTCACATTGATGTCCTCGTCCTTGGGCGAATAGCCGACGACCATCCCCTCATAGACGGGCGTACCGGGCGTAATGAAGAGCGTTCCGCGCCCCTGCGCGTTGAACAGTCCGTAAGTGACCGCTTCTCCCGTCTCAAACGCGACCAGCGATCCCGTCGAACGGCGGGTGATCTCTCCTTTATAGGGCTGATATTCAAAGAATACCGAACTCATCACGCCCTCGCCCTTGGTATCGGTGAGAAATTCGCTCTTATAGCCGAACAGCCCGCGTGCGGGGACCAAAAATTCAAGGCGCATGCGGGAACCCATCGCATGCATGTGAACGAGTTCCCCCTTCCTCTCCCCCATGCTCTGGAACACAGGGCCCGTGTTGTCCTCCGGGACATCGACGATCAGCCGCTCTACGGGCTCATACTTCACGCCGTCGATCTCACGGTAGAGCACCTTGGGCGAACTCACCTGAAATTCATATCCTTCGCGTCGCATCGTCTCTATGAGGATGGAAAGATGCATTTCACCGCGCCCGCTGACACGGAAAGCATCCGTCGAGTCGGTATCCTCTACGCGCAGGGAGACGTCGCGCAATAGTTCACGGTACAACCTGTCGCGCAGATGACGCGTCGTAACGAACTTCCCTTCCTTTCCGGCAAACGGAGAATCGTTGACGGAAAAGATCATTTCCACCGTCGGATCGGAGATCTTGACAAAGGCGACCGGTTCCACGCAATCTGCCGCACAGACGGTATCCCCGATATTGATCTTCTCAAGTCCCGAAAAGCATACGATGTCCCCCGCCGAAGCGCTTTCACAGGGCACGCGGTTCAGCCCTTCGATCTCATAGAGATTGACGATCTTACCGCGCAGGGACACTTCCGGATGATTATAATTGCACACCACAACATCCGCATTCTGCTTCGCTATCCCGCGCTCGACTCTGCCGATGCCGATCCTGCCGACATAGTCGTTATAGTCAATGGAGGACACCAGGATCTGAAGCGATCCCTTGTCATCCATGTCAAGGGGCGGGAAATGGGAAAGAATGGTATCAAAAAGCGGCGTCAGATCGCTTCCGCGCTCATTTTCATCGAGCGAAGAGGTCCCGTCTCTGCCCGAACAGAATACGAACGGGCTCTCCAGCTGATCGTCCGACGCATCAAGATCCATCAGAAGTTCCAATACCTCGTCAATGACTTCCTTGACGCGCGCGTCGGGCCGATCGACCTTGTTGACTACGATAATGAGTTTCAGCCCCATTTCAAGCGCCTTCTGCGTGACGAACCGCGTCTGCGGCATGGGGCCTTCCGCCGCATCCACCAGGATGAGAACGCCCGAAACCATCTTCAGCACGCGTTCCACTTCGCCGGAAAAGTCAGCGTGCCCGGGCGTATCGATTATGTTGATCTTGACGCCCTTATAGTGAATAGAAGTATTTTTAGCCAATATCGTGATGCCGCGTTCCCGTTCCAGCGCACCCGAATCCATGACGCGCTCTTCCACCACCTGATTTTCGCGGAAGGTTCCCGCCTGCTTGAGCATCTGATCGACGAGCGTCGTTTTGCCGTGATCGACGTGCGCAATGATCGCAATATTCCGTAAATCCTCTCTGATCATACAAACCTCTGTATTCTTTCGTCCGAAGCAGTATTGTAATACTTTTCGGCACATTTCGCAAGAAAAAATGCCCGCTGCGGCGAAAAAAATTGCCCCGCGGGGCAATCAATATGCTTTCGGAGACAAATTCCGATAAGTACAAAAACGGATCGTATAGCCGTTGTCTTCCACGGGAGCGCTCTCCTCGGCAAGCACGAACCGTCCGTCCGCATCGAGGTCCGGGACAAAGGTGTCCGCATTGCCGATTGCATCCACGCGCGTCACAAGCACTTCCGAACAATACGGAATGAGCGCACGATAGACGCTTGCACCCCCGATGACGAATACGTCGTCCGCAGGGTATTTCTTCACTTCCGCAAACAATTCTTCCAAAGAATGCACGGCGATCACGTCTTCGCCGGGATCTTCGGGGCACAACACGATGTTGGTGCGGTTTTTGAGCGGCTTCCCCTCCGGGAAGGAGCGCAGCGTGTTCAGTCCCATGACAACGACTTTTCCCTTGGTCGTCTCGCGAAAAAATTTCATATCTTTTGGCAGACGGAACATCAGATCGTTCCCTCTTCCAATGCCCCACTCCCGATCGGCATGAAAAATCGCTCTCATATCGCCACCGGGATCTTTGCCGTCATAGGCGTATACTCATAATTTTCCAAATGGAAACTGTCCACCGTGAAATCATAGAAATTCTTCACATCCGGATCGACGATCAGCTTGGGAGCGGGCTTCGGTTCGTTTGCGATCACCTCTTTCACGATGGGGATATGCCTGTCGTACAGGTGCGCGTCTGCAATGACATGGACAAGTTCGCCCGCTTTCAGCCCGCTCACCTGCGCAAACATGATGAGCAGAACGGCATATTGCACCACATTCCAGCCGTTTGCCGTCAGCATATCGTTGGAGCGCTGATTGAGGATGCCGTTGAGCGTATCTCCCGAGACGTTAAAGGTCATGGAATAGGCGCAGGGATAGAGATGCATTTCATGCAGGTCCTCAAAATTATACAGATTGGTCAGGATACGGCGGGAGGCGGGATTGTGTTTCAGATCGAACAGCACACGGTCCACCTGATCGAACTCCCCTTCTTTATAAATCGCCTTCTTGCCGAGCTGATAGCCGTATGCCTTGCCGATAGAACCCGTCTCGTCCGCCCAGCTGTCCCAGATATGCGAGTGCAGCTCGTGAATATTGTTGCTCTTTTTCTGCCAGATCCAAAGGATCTCGTCGATACAGGATTTAAAGGCGCAGCGGCGGATGGTCTGAATGGGAAACTCCTTCTGCAGATCATAGCGATTGACGATGCCGAATTTTTTGATCGTATGCGCAGGCGTCCCGTCCTCCCAATGCGGCCGCACGTTCGCCTCCGTATCCCACACGCCGTTTTCCAGAATATCCTTGCAATTTGCAATAAAGATTTCGTCCGCTCTGCTCATCCTTCGCACACCTCTTTGCGGTCTCTCATGCGCGCGCCGCAAGAATGCGGCTGCGCGTCCGTTCCTCCCCCAGAATCTGCATGATCGACCACAGATCGGGAGAATTTGCCCTTCCCGTTACGGCGATGCGGAGCACCTCCGCCACATCGGATACATTTCCGCGGTACGCCTCCGGATTCGCCTTGTAATCGCGCATCTCTGCGGCAAACCCAAGGGAAGCCGCGAGTTCCTTGACCTTGGAAAACCATACCTGCGCGTCGTTTTCATGACAATAGGACGCCAAAAACCCGTTCAGGATCGCATCGCGCGTCGCATCGTCCACACGATACGCGTCCCGCTGCGCATAGGCGGCAAAGAAATAGCCGATCTCCTCCATCGCCTGTTTTGCCGTCACAAAGTCCTTGCGGCGCTTCTTGCCCGCCGTACCCATGCAGAGCGCAAGCACCTTGAGCAGATATTCTTCGTCCGCAAACATATTCCGCTGTTCCTCTGTACCGAACGCGAACGCCCATTCCTTCAGAAAGGCAAGCATCGCTTCCGGGGAAAGACGGGAAAGCTCGGTACGGGAAATGTCGTTGAGCTTATCCAGATCGAAGAGCGCGCCGCTCCTGCTCATTTTGCCGATGCGGAACGGGAACTCCTCCAAGGGCTTGTCGGGAAATTTTGCGTGCCATTCCTCAAAATCGGAATTGAGGAGCGTCAGCATATACACCTTGACCGCAAACGGATGATACCCTTCCTGCCGGTAAAAGGAGAGCGACAGCTCGGGATCCTTGCGCTTGGAAAGTTTACGCCTGGATTCTCCGTCCATTTTCATGAGCGAACAGTTGTGTCCGTACTTGGGACGGCGGAACCCGAGCACGTCGAACAGCTCCAGATGAATGGGCAGGGAAGCCAGCCACTCTTCGCCGCGGATCACGAGCGTCGTGCGCATAAGGTGATCGTCCACGGCATGCGCAAAATGATAGGTCGGAATGCCGTCCGATTTCAGGATCACGACGTCCTGATCATTCTCCGTAACCGTAACGTCGCCCTTGATCTCGTCATGAAAGGTAAATTTACGGGAAGGATCCCCCATCGATCTGAGCCGGATGACAAAGGGCTTTCCCGCATCGAGCGCGGCGTATACCGCCGCTTCGTCGGCATCGCGCCACTTGGCATACTTACCGTAGTACCCCGTGATCTCTTTGTTTGCCACCTGCTCGTCCCGCATGGCGGCAAGCTCTTCCTCCGTGCAAAAACAGGGATATGCCCTGCCCCTGCGGATGAGATCTTTCGCATATGCACGGTAGATCTCCGCCCGCTGACGCTGATACCACGGCGCATACGTATCGTCGCCGCCGATCTCGGCGCCCTCGTCAAAGCGTATGTCAAAATAATCGAGCGCTGCGATGACAGCCTCCACCGCCCCGTCCACTTTGCGCTTCAGGTCGGTATCCTCAATGCGCAGATAGAGCTTCCCGCCGCTGCGGTGCGCGATCCGCTCGTTCGCGATCGCCACGAATAAATTCCCGAGATGGATAAACCCCGTGGGTGACGGCGCAAGGCGCGTGACCTCTGCCCCCTTGGGCAAATCACGCGGCGGGTAACGGTTTTCAAAGGTTTCAAGCGAAGGATACTCCCCGGGGAGCAGCCGTTCTGCCAATGCGCTTAGATCCATAATGCTTTTATCTCCGATCTGTTAAAATAGTCTCAGCGTATCGGGCGCGATCTCCGCAAGCCCGTTTTCCACGTCGTGCACAAGGGCGACGGCGCGCTCCAAAAGGGGCGTCTCCACGCCCGCCTTTTTCCCAGCAGCGACGGCGGCGCCCGCCACAAAATCGACGTCGCAGCGCCTGCCCGCACGAATGTCGCGCAGCATACCCGAACGCGTCTGCGCATAATTTTTCATGGCGACAGGCAGAAGGAAGGACGCAAATTTTCCGCCGAATACCTTCATGAGATCATGCCCGTTCTGCGGAAGACGGGAACACCCGTTGGCGCGCGCAACGGCAAATACTTCGCGCATGAGCGCCAGCACCAACTTTTTTTCCTTCTTTGCAAGCTGCAAAAAGGTCAGCCCGGAGAGTGCGGACAGCGTGGAAAACGAAGCGTTGACCGCCAGTTTTGCATAGCGGATCTCGCCGAGATCGCCCACCGCAAGCATTCCCGCACGCCCGAGAAATGCAGCGAGCAGATCGAGCTTTTTCCCCGTTCCGTATGCGCCGAGCGCCAGCCGGAAACCCGTATCGCTCGTCACGCGGACCACGCCGGGAGATACCTTTTCCGCACTCCATGAGAGCGTGCAGCCGTAAACCCGGTCTTTGCCGAACGTCTGCGCCAAGCCGTATTCCGGAAGCCCGTTCTGTACGGTCACGAGCGCGCCGTCCTCCTTCAAAAAGGGAAGCAGAAATTTTGCGGCGGACTCGTTCTCGCGCTGTTTGACGGCAAGTATGATGATATCGTATTGACCTTCCATCCCGGAAGGCAGTTTCGCCCGCACCTTCACACAGCGGGTGAGCGCGCCCTCGATGAGCGCGCCGGAAGCGTTCATCGCCGTAACGTGCTCCGCATCGTGCGAAATGAAGTCGAGCGACATTTCGTCGAGCAAGACGCCGAGGGACGTCCCCATCGCCCCGGCGCCGTAAATGCAAATTCTCATATAGAAAAACCGGTTGCTGCCGCGATCGCCCCGACTGTCTCGTCGATCGTCTGCCCGTCGCAGCGGACGGTGACGTCGGCGTACCGCTCATAGAGCGGGATACGCTCCCGATAGAGCGCGTCGAGCGTCGCCACGTTCCCCCGCATGACAACGCCGCGCTTGACAAGACTCGGAATGCGCCGCGCAACCTCTTCCTCGCTTAATTGAAGATAGACCACCTTTCCCAGTGATTTCAGATGATTCATCGCCCGTTCCGAATAGCAGACGCTTCCGCCCGTCGCAATGACGCAGCGCATCGCCATCAGTCCCGCGTTCACACGCTCCTCGATAGCAATAAAGCCCTCCGCCCCCTCACGTTCGATGATCTCCGATAGAAGCGCGCCCTGTTCGCCCTGAATGATGAGATCGCTGTCGATAAATCCGTATCCGATCTTTTTTGCGAGCAGGACGCCCGCCGTACTCTTTCCAGACGACGGCATCCCGATGAGAATGAGGTTGTCCATATTGTTTTTATTATAGCGCACGCGCGCGTAAAAGTCAATCTCATGCACTCGGTCGGCGCCATTCCATATGAAATTTTTTCTTTTTCCCGACTTTTTTCGAAATGAGCGCGAAAAAAGTTGTTTTTCTGCGGCAGATATGGTATAATCTGCAACGTATTTTGAAATCATTCGAAAGGTAGCCTACATGATCAACAATCTGCTTGAAGTCGTCAACTTCTGGAACGCTTCTACCGAAACCACTTATTATGCGATCAACTATACGCTCGTCATCCTCATGGCAGTCGCTGCGCTTGCGGCGATCATTCTTGTCATGATTCAGCCCGGGAACTCTCAGGGAATCGATGCGCTCGGCGGAACGAGCGAGACGTTCTACGGCAAAAACAAGGGCAGATCCATCGAATCCAAGCTGAAAATGTGGACGATCATCTGCCTTGCGGTGCTTGCCGTGATCGCGATCGTCTTCTTCATTCTGCAGATTCCCGCGATCTGGGGTCCCGTCGAATAATCGGCGGCTCCGGTCAGCAAAACACAGGAAACGGGCGGCTTCGGGCAGTCCGTTTTTTTTAAAACGAAAATCACTGAAACGACTGATATGAACGCAAAACAGACATTATTGCAAAAAATACGCGACGGCTCCTTCGCCCTGCTTACGGACGAAAGCATCGCAAAAAAATTGAAACTGAAGGGAAAAGCGGCGTCCGCGCTCGGCGAGATCCTGCGTTCTCTCGTACAGGAAGGAAAGCTCTTCTGCGATTTGCGCGGCAGATACGGCACGCCGGAACAGTTCGGCGCTATCCGCGGAACGATCTCAGGAAACGAACGCGGGTTCGGCTTTTTCGTCCCGGATGATCCGCAGCGCGAGGATCTGTTTATCCCCCACCGCGCGCTGCGCGGCGCCTACCACAAGGATACCGTGCTTGCATTCGCAAAGAGCGGGCGGACGGGCGATGAAGGCGAAGTCCTCTCCGTTTTAAGCCGCGGTTACAGGGAGATCGTCGGCACCTTCCGCCGCGAACGCACGGGCGGAACACTGCATCCGGACGACAAAAAATTCTCCACAGACATTCTGATCCCGAGCGACCGATGCCATGGAGCGGCGGACGGCGTAAAGGCCGTGGCGCGCATCCGTTCCTTTGAAGGACGAATGCCCGTGGGTGAGATCGCGGAAGTGCTCGGCGAAAGCGGCGACTTTTTTGTGGAGGAACGCGCTCTGATCCGCGCCCACAATTTGAAGGAAGATTTCCCTGCAGAGGTACTCGAAGCTGCGCAAAGGCAGGCGGAACGCTCTCCGCTGGACGACCTCACGGGACGCGTCGATCTGCGGGATGATCTGATCGTAACGGTGGACGGAGAGGACACGCGCGACATTGACGACGCGATCTCCGTGCGCAAAGAGAACGGAAAATATTATCTCGGCGTACACATCGCGGACGTCACCCACTACGTCAAGTGGCACAGTCCGATCGACAACGAAGCATTCTCGCGCGGAACGAGCGTCTATTTCCCCGACCGCGTGCTGCCCATGCTTCCGACCGCCCTTTCCAACAATATCTGCTCTCTCAATGAGGGCGTACCGCGTCTCACCCTCTCCTGTTTTATGACGATCGGCGCAGGCGGAAAGGTTCTGGAGCGCCGCGTCATGCCGTCGGTCATCTGTTCCAGACACCGCATGACCTACAAAGCGGTCACGGCGATCGCCGAAGGAGACTTAAAAGCGCGCGAAGAGTATCCGGACCTTGTGGAGTTTGTTATGACCGCCGTGGAATTGACGAAGATCCTCAAGCGTGCCCGCGAAGCAAAGGGCGGCGTTGCGCTCGACGTCAAAGAGGCGAAGATCCTCTATGAAGACGGAAAAATCAGCATTCCCGATTACGAGCGCACCATCTCACATGAGATGATCGAACAGTTCATGGTGCTTGCCAACGAGAGCGTTGCGACCATCATGACGGAAAAGGCGATGCCTTTCGTCTACCGCGTTCACGAACGGCCGAGCGAGGAAAAAGCACAGGACTTTCTGACCTTCCTGCGCGAAGCAGGCGTTTCCGCCGCATTCGATCCCTCCCGCGTCACACCGAAAGATTATCAGGATCTGCTGCATTCCCTGGAAAATTCGCCGCTCTATTCATTGGTCAACCGCGTCATGCTGCGCTCCATGATGAAAGCGTCCTATTCCCCCGAAAACGTCGGGCATTTCGGGCTTGCTTCGGAATGCTACTGTCACTTTACTTCCCCCATCCGCCGCTATCCCGACCTGTGCATCCACCGCATCATCAAAGAAAGTTTTCTTTCTCCCGAAAAGACGCGGGAAAAGTACAAAAAATTTGTTACGGAAGCGTCTGTGCAGTCGTCTGCATGCGAAAAGAACGCCACCGAGGCGGAGCGGGACGTGGATGCCCTTTATACCGTAGCCTATATGCAGGACAAGATCGGAGAGGAATATGACGCAACGATCTCGGGCGTCACTTCCTTCGGCATCTTCGCGGAACTTGCGAATACCGTCGAGGGACTCGTGCCCGTTGAAACGCTTCCCGACGACAGCTATGAATTTGTCGAAGAGCGCTTTCTCCTGCGCGGGACCAAGAGCTCTTTCCACCTCGGCGAAGCGATCCGCGTGCGCGTTGCAGGCGTCGACTGGGGATCGCGGCGCGTTCAGTTCCAGTTTCTGGAAAAACAGGGCGAAAGCGCATAAACGCCGCCCGAAACGGGGATCATTATGTCCGAAACCATTGCAATCAACAAATCCGCTTCCTTTGAATATTTCATTGAGGAGCGCTATCAGGCAGGCATCGTACTCGAAGGCGCCGAAGTCAAATCGCTGCGTGCAGGAAAAGCCTCGCTCGGCGAAAGCTTCTGCGAGATCCGCGGCGGCGAAGTCTTTCTGAAAAACATGCACGTCGCCGTATACGACAAAAGCGGCGCGTTCTCCACGCGCGATTCGCGCAGAGACAGAAAACTGCTCCTGAACCGTATGGAGATCTCCAAGATCGTGGGAAAAGTCAACGAACGCGGCTATACCCTCGTTCCGCTCAGGATCTATTTTCAGAACGCCCTCGTCAAAGTCGAGATCGCCCTCTGCAAGGGCAAACATACCTATGACAAGCGCAAGGCGATCGCCGAGCGCGACCAGAAGCGCGCATTGGACCGCGCCGTAAAAGAAATGAGCAATCAATGAGGTACCAGACCATGAAACAGAAGATAGAAACCCTTTGCGTACAGGCGGGCTATACGCCCAAGACGGGCGAGAGCCGCATCCCCCCCATTGTACAGAGCACGACGTTTTTCTACGGTGACTCACAGGCAATGGCGGATCTGTTTGACCTGAAGCGGGAAGGCTTCTTTTATTCCCGCCTTGCAAACCCGACCGTAGACGCTCTGGAAAAAAGGATCGCCGCGCTGGAAGGCGGCATATGCGGCATCGGCTGTGCATCCGGCATGTCTGCCGTCCTTCTGACGGCTATGACGCTGTGCGAAGCGGGCGACAATATCGTGACCGCAAGCGAGATCTACGGCGGGACATTCAACCTGTTCTCCACCACGCTGCCGAAGTTCGGCATTGAAGCGCGCTTTTTTGACGCTGACGCGCCTGCCGCGGAAATTGAAGCGCTCATCGACGACAGAACAAAGTTCGTCTTTGCCGAAACGATCGCAAATCCCGCCGTGATCGTGCTGGATTTCGAAAAAATTTCCGCCGTCTGCAAAAAACACGGCGTGCTCTTTATTGTGGACAACACGCTCGCAACGCCTGTTCTCTGCCGCCCGCTCGAATGGGGCGCAGACATCGTCATCCACTCCACCAGCAAATACATGGACGGACACGCCGCGGCGCTCGGCGGCATGATCGTGGACGGCGGGACGTTCCCCTACAAAGGAAACGGTCGCTACCCCGCATTCAACATCCCCGACGAGAGCTATCACGGGCTGATCTACGCCGATCTCCCCGTAGCGTTCGGCACCAAGTGCCGCGCGCAGATGATGCGCGATACGGGCGCAGTCATGAGTCCGCAGAACGCTTTCCTTACCCTGCTCGGCAGCGATACGCTTGCGCTGCGCATGGAGCGGCACAGCCGCAACGCGGAAAAAGTCGCCGCCTATCTTGTCCGCCACCCGAAGATCGAGTGGGTGCGCTCCGCAACGCTGCCGCAGGATCCGTACCATGCGCTTGCCCGGAAGTATCTTCCGGACGGAACGGGCGGAATGATGAGTTTCGGTATCCGCGGCGATGCCAAGGCGTGCGCGCGCTTCATGGAACATCTGCGGCTCGCGACGCAGGAAACGCACGTTGCGGACGTGAGAAGCTGCGTCCTGCACCCCGCCTCCACCACACACCGCCAGCTGACGGATGCGCAGCTCGCCGCAGCAGGCATCGCTCCAAATCTCGTCCGTCTTTCTGTCGGCATCGAAAACGCGGACGATATCATCGCCGACCTTGCACAGGCGCTGGAAGCCGTTTAACCCCGTTTTACCAAAGAGGAATCCGTATGCCTATCGTCATCGACCGCAATATCCCCGCCTACTCGGTTTTACAGGGTGAACGCATCGTCGTCATGGACAAAGAGCGCGCAACATCACAGGATATTCGTCCCATCGAGATCGCCATTCTCAACCTGATGCCGACCAAAAAAGAGACGGAGACGCAGTTCATGCGCCTATTATCCAACTCCCCCCTGCAAGTCAATATCACGCTCATCCATACGGAGAGCTATCGTTCCCGCAACACGGAAGCAGAATACCTCGGAAGATTTTATCAGTCCTTTGAAAGCGTCCGCAACAGACATTTCGACGGCATGATCGTGACGGGCGCACCCGTCGAAGATCTGGAATTTTCCGAAGTCGCCTACTGGGACGAACTTGTGCGCATGTTTGATTGGACAAAGACAAACGTTACCTCCACCATTTTCATCTGTTGGGGAGCAATGGCTGCGCTGTATCATTTTTACGGGATCCGGAAACGTCCGCTTGCCCGCAAACTGTTCGGCGTATTTGCGCATCGGAAAGAATTTTTTGAGACGCCCGATCCGCTGATGCGCGGCATCTCCGATGAATTTCACATGTGCCACTCCCGCCACTCCACGGTACGGGAATCCGACGTGCGCAAAGATGCGCGTCTGAAAGTGCTGGCGACTTCCGTCCGTGCAGGCGTATCCATTGTCAGCAATCTGGATCACAGTCAGGTTTTCGTGCTCGGACACATGGAATACGACCGTGACACGCTGAAAAAGGAATATGAACGCGATCTTGCAAAGGGACTCGAGATCCGCCGTCCGTTCTGTTACTTTGCCGATCGGACAAACGAAAGGATCAACATGAACTGGTCCTCTACGGCAAACCTCTTCTACAACAATTGGCTGAACTTCGTCTATCAGACGACGCCCTACCGATTTGACATGTGACGAGAGCGGGCGGCGCCGATGCGCCGTCCGCTCCTGCTTTCTGCCTATGATACGATCAGATGAACACCTGATCTTTCTGCTGTTATACAGTTGCGCAATCGCGGAACTTGTCGTTTCCATATTTATTGTCATTATCAATCTTGGAATGCCGCTTGACTATCGGCTAATCGCCGGCGCGGGCGTATTTACCGCCGTCTACATTTTGTCGCGCGCCGCAGGACGCAATCGATCCGTCGCTGGCAGCGGTCATTTCCGGAACAATTGTTTCTGCTGCCATTATCAATGAAATTATTGCGGTTCTCCTTGCAAAGATTGCATTCAAATGGGCAGGCGAGATCAACGTTACGCTCCCGGGACAAAATTAACCGGATCAAGCCAATCCCGCTTTTACCGATAACCAAAGCTGACGTTATACAAAGTTCCGCTTCGCAATAATTCCCATGCTAACAAACAGGAGCGCCTTCCCCGCCTCCTCGCGCGGAATCGAATGAATTTTCGATTCCGTCGCGAATTCTTGATGCCGTCGATCCCTCCCTGCGGTCGGGAGCTTCGTCGGCGAAACGGCGTCCATGTTCTTTTCTCGCCCGGCTCTTCCTCGCCTCCTCGCGCGGAATCGAAAGAATTTTCGATTCCGTCGCGGTGACCAAAAAGCCGCAGGAGTAAAATCTCCTGCGGCTTTTTGGTGCCGTCGATCGGAATCGAACCGATACGGGGTTGCCCCCGACAGATTTTGAGTCTGTTGCGTCTGCCAGTTTCACCACGACGGCAATTATATGTGAATTATAGTATAGTTTTTCAGAAAATGCAAGTGATTTTTCCGATATTCTTGCAAATTTAACCAAAGCATGGTACAATAGCGCTATGGACAAACTCATTCTCATCGACGGAAACAGTCTATTAAACCGCGCCTACTATGCCATGACCGTCTTCTCGACAAAAGACGGACTTCCCACCAACGGGATCTTTGGTTTTGTCAAACTGCTTTTCAAGATCCTGGAAGACGAACATCCGAAATACCTCGTCGTAACTTTCGACGTACATGAACCGACGTTCCGTCATAAAAGATATGCGGGCTACAAAGCAACGCGCAAGCCCATGCCGGAAGACCTTGTCGTACAGGTCCCCGTTCTCAAAGACTTGCTTGCCGCCATGGACGTACGCACATTGGAAAAAGCGGGTTATGAAGCGGACGATCTGATCGGAACGCTGTCACGCAAATTTCCACAAACGGAGACGCTCATCTATACGGGAGACCGCGACAGCTATCAGCTCATCGACTCTCACACAAGCGTCTGCATGACCAAGCGCGGCGTAAGCGATCTTGACCGTCTGACACTGTCCAATTTTTATCAAAAGGAAGGCATTACGCCCGAACAGGTCATCGATCTCAAGGCATTGATGGGCGATTCTTCGGACAATATTCCCGGCGTCAAGGGAATCGGCCCCAAGGGTGCCCTCGCGCTTCTGCGGCAGTACGGTACGCTTGACGGCGTCTATGCACATCTGAATGAAATTTCCGCTTCCACGCAGAAAAAACTTGCCGAATACAAGGACGACGCCTATCTTTCCCGCGAACTTGCGACCATCGATACCAACGTTCCGTTTGCACTTTCACTGGAAGAATGCGAGATCCGCGTCCCCTTTTCTGAAAAAGCGCGCGAGGCGTTCGCCAAGCTTGAATTCCGCTCGCTGGTCGAAAGCGAGTATTTTCCGAAGACAAAGAAGACGCAGATCGAACGAATCGACTGCACGGAAGATCAGCTGAATACGCTGACGGGGCAGGTTGCGGAATGGAAAGAATTTTCATTCTGCATCGAGGAAGAAGGGATCCACATTTCCGATGGCACACACGAATATCTGTTCCGCCTGAGGGACAATTTTCTTGTGCCGGGCTTTTTCCTTCCCGAACTCAAACCGCTTTTAGAAGCGCTCTTCTCCGCAGGAAAAAAAGCTGTTCTCAACGACCTCAAAGCAGTCGCACACTTTTTGGACGGCGTGGGCGTGCAAATTGCCTGCGAAGCGGAGGACGTTTCGCTTCTCAGATACCTTTCCGATTCCAACCTGCGTCCGTCCGACGCGAAAGAGCTTGCCAAAGACTACTCGCTGCCCGCCGAAGACTGTGCATATGCACTCCTGCTCGCCTATCGGGAAGCGCTGCAGCGGGAAGGAGAAGTAGAAAAAAAGTTATACCGCGACCTGGAACTGCCCCTTTCGTACGTCTTGCTTGACATGGAACGGACGGGCGTCCGCGTGGACATGAGCAAATTCCCCGTCTTTTCCGACCGCTTCAAGGGAGAAATGGACGCGCTGTCCAAGCGCATCTTCAAACTTGCGGGCGTCTCTTCCTTCAATCTCAACTCCCCTTTTCAGCTCTCGGAGATCCTGTTCGAGAAACTCGGCTTCAGCGCGCGCGGCATCAAAAAGAACATCCGCGGCGGTTACTCGACAAGCGCGGAAGTACTTGAAAAACTTGCGGAGGACCATGAGATCGCCCGTCTCATTCTCAAATACCGCGAAGTACAGAAACTTCAGTCCACCTATGTAGACGGGATCCGCCCTCTTGCCGCGGGCGGCATCATTCATACGACATACTATCAGACGATGACGACGACGGGCAGGCTCTCCAGCGCCAACCCCAATCTGCAGAACATTCCCGTCCGCACCGAAATGGGCAGAGAACTGCGGAAACTCTTCATCGCACGCGAAGGAAATGTATTTATAGACGCCGATTATTCACAGATCGAGCTGCGTCTTCTGGCGCATTTTTCGGGATGCAAAGTTCTTGTAGACGCCTACCGCGCAGGCGAAGACATTCATGCAGCTACTGCAGAAAAGATCTTCCGTCTGCCCCACGGCGAAGTCAGCCCCGAATTGCGCAGACGCGCCAAAACGATCAACTTCGGCATCATCTACGGTATGAGCGCATTCGGGCTGGCAAAGGACCTCAATTGTTCCACGGAAGAGGCGCAGGCATATATTTCCGCATACTTTGCCACCCACCCCGAAGTCAAAGAATACATGGACGAAAACGTACGGCGCGCAAAAGAAGACGGATTTGTCACGACGATCCTGGGAAGAAAACGATTTATCCCGGAACTCAAGGCGGGCAGCTACAATCAGCGCGCATTCGGCGAACGCGCCGCCATGAACATGCCGCTGCAGGGAAGCGCGGCGGACATCATCAAGATCGCAATGCTCCGCGTAGCCGACCGCCTGAAGCGTGAAAAGCTGACGGCAAAACTTGTTCTGCAGGTGCACGATGAACTGATCCTCGACACCCCCGAAGAAGAAACGGAAGCCGCAAAGACTCTTTTGAAAGAAGAAATGGAGAACGCGCTCACATTAAACGTTCCGCTCATTGCGGAGGTCAGCACGGGGAAAAGTTGGTATGACGCGAAATAAGATTGCCGTCACGGGCGGATTGGGAAGCGGAAAATCTGCATTCTGCGGCATTTTACGGGAGATGGACTACCCCGTCTTCTCCTGCGATGCAATCAACCGCGAATTATGGCAGGATCCAAAATATCTGACCGATCTTGCCGGTTTATTCCCGGATTGCCTGACAGAGGGGCTTCCGGACAAGAAAAAACTGTCCCGAAAGGCTTTTTCCGATGAAAGCGCACGCGAGGCGCTCAACGCGTTTGCACACCCGCGTATCATGCGCCGTCTGATCGATCGTATGGATCAATGCCGCGGCACAGTCTTTGCGGAAGTTCCCCTGCTGTTCGAAGGCGGCTACGAAACCCTGTTCGACGCGGTCATCGCCCTGCGGCGCAAGCAGGAAGATCGTCTTTCCGCCGTCTACAAGCGGGACGGACTCGCCCGACAGGATGCGCTCGCGCGCATGGACCGGCAGTTTGACCCCGCACGGCTGGAAGAAAAACACTGTCTGATCGTCGAAAACGACGGCGATCTGGCAGCGCTCCGCCGAAAAGCCGAATTCGCTCTCAGGCAACTCGGCGTCCGCTGAACGATCCCTGCAAGGCAATCAAAAGGAAAGTTCCCGCGATCCTGCACATACTCTATGATAACCATGAAAAAGACCTGCAGGATCATTGCCGCCGTCTGTGCCGCATTCCTTCTGGTGTGCGGACTTGTCCTCGGACTGCGCGCCTCCTACCCGCGCCCCTATTCCGAAACGGTCCGCGCAAGCGGCGTCCCCCCGGCGCTCGCCTATGCGATCATGAAAGCGGAGAGCAATTTTGACGAGACCGCCGTCAGCCGGGCGGGCGCAGTCGGCGTCATGCAGCTCCGTCCCTCCACTGCCGAATATATCTGCCGCAGACGCGGCGTTGCCTTTCATGAGGAAAAACTGCTTGACGGAACGTACAATGCGACGGTCGGCTGCATGTACCTTGCCTACCTTTTGGAGCGCTTTCCGGACGAGACCTCTGCGATCTGCGCCTACAACGCCGGCGAAGGCACCGTGCGGAGCTGGCTTGCCGATAAAACGTACTCTCCGGACGGCAGAACGCTCGCGCAGATCCCCTATGCGGAGACGCGCGCTTATGCGAAAAAAGTTTGCGATTTTCGGAAAATTTATGAAATTTTCTATGGATAAAACTTGACTTTTGTCTTGGATTGCGGTACAATAACAAAGCTGTCGCGAAGATGCGGTCGTGGCGGAACTGGCAGACGCGCAAGACTAAGGATCTTGTGGTTCACACCATGCAGGTTCAATTCCTGTCGACCGCACCACAGACACGGGCCATCGGATATGGGCTCGTGTTTTTTCATATTCCGCGATCAAAAACCGCCAAGGAGCCGTTTTCACATGACCAAACCGCGCATTCACTTTTCTCCCGAAAAAAATTGGATGAACGATCCGAACGGGACGATCTGTCTGAACGGAACGTATCATCTGTTCTACCAATATAACCCCGACGGATGCGAATGGGGAAACATCCAATGGGCACACGCGAGCGGACAAAATCTGATCGACTGGCAGCGTCACGGATGCAAGCTCGTACCGGACGCCTCCATCGGCGAGCGCTATTGCTTTTCGGGCTGCAGCGTCCGTACGCCGAAGGGATGCAAATGTTTCTACACTTCCATCGGCTTCGAAAAGGATGCCGCGCAGCACCACGCAAAACAGCTCATCTGCGATGCCGACACGGCATTTGAAACCATCACCCGCAACGGGTATGCCGTCACCGGCTCCGTCCACCCCTTTCCCGTCTCCGAATGGCGCGATCCGTTCGTATTTGCGTTCGGCGGAAAATGGTTCATGGTCCTTGCGGGGATCCGCGGCAAAACAAGCTGCATCTTTCTTTACGAAGCACAGGACGAGGACCTCAACCATTGGCAATACATCGCCCCGCTCTATACCATCGATACAGAGCAGGATATGTTCGAATGCCCCAACGTGGCGGTATTCGGAAATCAGATCGTCCTGCTGTATTCTTTGGTCAAAGAAAACGTCGTCAAATATGTCTGCGGCACGTTTGACGGAAAAAAACTCACCGTCAGCGGCGAGGGCTATATCGACCACGGCGCCAACTGCTACTATGCCAGCAATCTTGCGCGCAGGGATGACGGCGCCTATATCCTGTTTGCCTGGCAAAAGGAGAGCCTGATCGGATCCGCCTCTCCGGACGGAACATACAGCGGCTGTCTTGCCATCCCCCGCATCATGACGCTTGACGGAAACCGCGTCACATTCCGCTTTGCGGACGCACTGTACGATCTGCGAGAGCGCGAATTTCCGACAGAGCGCGAAGACACGCGGCTGAAAATTGCGGGAACTTCGGAACGGACGCTTCTTTCCTTCGACCTGCAGAAAAACACTGAAATTGCTATCCGGAAAAACGGAAAAGAGCGCGTAACGCTCGCCTTCCGAAACGGCTTCCTGCGGATCCTGAGAAGCAGTCTCTGCACGAATGCGGACGAACGGGAACTTACCGCTCCTCTCCCCGCAGGCAAAAACCACGTACAGATCCTGAGCGACGGAACGATCACGGAAATCATGCTCGGAGACCGGACCGCCGTCAGTTTCCGTTTTTACAACCAAGAACCCATCGAATGCATTCTGGAAGCAGACGCAGACGCGATCGAAAATCTGAGCGCCTATGAACTCCGATCCGCCAGAATCCAATAGCGTTCCCAGATAAAAAGAGGCAGAAAATCTGCCTCTTTTTTCATGTTGTGTTCCGCAGCAATTCCAAATATTGCTCGTCCGAAATCCCTCGGCTGATCGGACAGCGAAATTCCTTGACCAGCAAATTTTGATCGCGGTAGTTCTCCTTCAGCACACTTTTCAAATATGTAACAAAAGTGCTGACAAAGGCGGCAATGCACGTATCTGCATCGGAATAAGCGGAAGCGCCGAACACGCAAGGCGACGAATTATCGGGCGCCTCGTACCACTTCTCACAGAAATGCAAAAATACCTGCGTATGCGTTTGATGCAATTCCTCCGAATCATATTCCATAAATATGTTTTTATGCTCAATATTGTGAGATTCACAGTATTCCGCTATCAGATTGGCGACATCCCAACACCAACCGCTCTGATCGGCAACAACATCTTCCGGAGAAGAAAACGCATATTTTCCGTCTTTTTCGTTGTAACTATCCGCCGGGGACAATACATGCAGTCTCCCCAGCGTATCCCGATAGCCGTATCGGATGGTTTTGATATACGCAAAAAAATCATGGATTTCCAGATCCAAAACCGACTGAAAGGATCGTTTCATGTTTCTTATCTCCTGACAGCATCAATTTCGTCAGCCCTCCGTTTCGGAATTTGCCGGACGCACGATATGCTCGCCCTTGATGTCCATTGTACGGAAGCGTTCATCCTGCAAGATCGCAGCCCGCTTCAGAGCGCCGCTTCCGTATTTCCCGCGCAGACGGTTGACCGCGGCGTCCAGCCGTTCCTCGCGCTCCTCCCGGCGGTCCTCCTCAAACAGCGAGACCTGTTCCGCAGCCCCTAAAAAGTCACACACCGTCACGCCGAGCGCACGTACCGGCTTCCGCCACGGATACAGGGCGCGAAAGAGGGAAAAAGCATACTCGGCGATCCCCTTTGCACTCCGCGTCGGCACGGGCGGCTTTCCCTGCTTTCCGTAATGTCCGAGAGCATTGTCCACGGCGCTGATCTTCACCGTAGCGGCGCGCCCGAGCCGCTTTTCCGAGACGCGCGCCGCCACGCTCTCCGAAAGCAGATAGAGCAACATGCGCACATCTTCCTCCGTCGTCAGGTCGCGGTAGCTCGTAAGACTGTTGCCGACGCTCTTGATCTCCCGCGCGCAATTTTCCGGAGCGACGGGCGAATCGTCCAGCCCGTTTGCATACGCGTGCAGTGTCGATCCCCACTTCCCGAGCTGCGACGCAAGTATTTGTTCGTCCGCGCGCGCAAGATCGCCGATCGTCGCGATCCCCATCAGGGCAAGCCGCTGCGCCGTCGCTTTCCCGACGTACAGAAGTTCGGACGCAGGCAATTCCCAAACGCGCGTACGGAAATTTTCCTCATTGATCTGCGTGACCGCATCGGGCTTTTTCAGATCGGACGCGAGCTTTGCGAAGATCTTATTCCAACTCACGCCCACACTGACCGTCACGCCGATCTCCCGTTTCACCGCCTCACGGATACTCTCCGCGATCTGCGTTCCGCTTCCGAATAAGTATTGACTTTCCGTCACATCCAGCCAGCACTCGTCGATGCCGTACGGCTCAATGCGGTCGGTATATCGGGCATAAATCGCGCGCACTGCACGGGAAATTTTCACATAGGCAGGGAAATCGGCGGGTACACTGATCAAATCGGGGCACTTTTGGCGCGCCTGCCAGAACACTTCGCCCGTCTTAACCCCCATCTGTTTGGCGGGCATATTTTTGGCAAGCACAACGCCGTGGCGGTCTTCAAAACTGCCGCAGACGGCAACAGGGACATTGCGCAGTTCCGGCCGGCGCAGGCATTCCACCGATGCGTAAAAATTATTCAGATCGCTGTGCAGGATACAGCGTTTTTTCATGACATACGGACCTCCACAAACCAACGCATCCGATCGGGCTCGAAGTACAGATATTTCTCCTTTCCGCCAATGATGCACGTATAGCGCACAGGCAGGACCGCGCTGACGCGGGCAGGCGCACGCTCCACAAAGCGCACCCGTTCCACGGCATACTTTCTTCCGTCCGTCCAGACAAGCTCCAACGGACGGACGCTCCCCTCCTCCGAGAATCGCGCCAGAATTTCCACGCAAACCTTTTTATATTCCATATTCCGAAGTTTGCGCGCTTTTTTCCCGATTTATCGAAACCATTATAACATCGCGGCCGCAGAATGTCAAACATTTATTCGGATTTTGCAGCTTTCACAATGAAAATACGTCCCCGGCAAAAGCCGGGGACGCAGGCATCGCATTGTTAAGATTCGTATCCGTTCGGGTTATTTTTCTGCCAGTTCCACTGATCGCGGCACATGTCTTCCAGATCGTACTGCGCTTTCCAGCCGAGTTCTTTTTCCGCCTTGGCGCTCGAAGCATAGCAGGCGGGAACGTCGCCCGCACGGCGGGGCTTGATCTCGTAGGGAAGCGTCTTTCCGCAAGCCTTTTCGAATGCATGGATCATATCGAGCACGCTGTAGCCCTTCCCTGTCCCGAGATTATAGATATGGACGCCTGGCTGATCGAGGTTTTTGATTGCCGCAACATGTCCGCGCGCAAGATCGACAACGTGGATATAATCTCTGACGCCCGTGCCGTCCGGCGTCGGATAATCGTTGCCGAACACGCCGATTTTCTGCAGTTTCCCGCTTGCGACCTGCGCCACGTAGGGCATCAGATTGTTGGGGATCCCCTTCGGATCCTCGCCGATCCGTCCCGAAGGATGCGCTCCCACAGGGTTGAAATAACGCAGCAGCGCAATATTCCACGTGTTGTCCGCGCGGTAAAGATCTTTCAGAATGCGCTCCTGCATGAGCTTGGTCGTCCCATAGGGGTTGGTCGTCGAAAGACGGCAGTCCTCGTCCAAGGGAAGACGCTCCGGCTCGCCGTACACCGTCGCGGAAGAGGAGAACACAAAATTCCTGACGTTGAATTTCGTCATCGTCTCCAGCAAGACCAGCGTAGAAACGAGGTTGTTATCGTAATAGAGAATGGGCTTTTGAACGCTCTCGCCCACTGCTTTCAGCCCTGCGAAGTGAATCACCCAATCAATTTTGTGCGCAGAGAAGACCTCTTCCAGCTTTTTGCGGTCACGTACGTCATAGGGATAGAAAACAAGCTCCTTTCCCGTGATCTCCTTTACGCGGCGAAGGCTCTCCTCGTTCGCGTTGCAAAGATTATCCACCACGACGACTTCCTGTCTCTTATACACATCTCCGAGCCCACGAGACTAGCGC
>URHP01000016.1 GCA_900547645.1 uncultured Eubacteriales bacterium | reverse complement strand
GGCTATTCGTCGGCAGCGTCAGATGTGTATAAGAGACAGAGTAATAATAGAGCCGGTGGAAATGTGGACAAGTTTTTTCAGAAAAAAGGTTTGTCCGGAAGATACCCATATTATAGCGAAAAACGGCGGAAATTTCAAGCGATTTGCCCTTGTTTTGAAAAACCGTGTAAAATAACGGCGGTGGAGAGGGGTGTGGACAGGCTGTCGGAAACATGTTGAGAAAAAAGGGAATGTGGAAAGAAAACGGAAGGGACTCCGGAAAGGAGAAGAAAGAAAAAACGAAAAAGAGAGGGGTTGTCCACAATCCGACAGCGATGTGGAAAAAAGGAGATATGGTTTTTCACAAACGGTTGAAAAGAAAAAGAAGGTGTGATATAATCGGAGTATGAAGGAAGAAATCCCCGATTTTGACGAATGCAGGGCGCAGATCGCGCAAAATCAAGAGAAATTTACACAATTTTACAGGATGCTTTTGCAGTACAATGCGGCGTTCAATCTGACGGCAATCACCCGGGAGGAGGAAGTTTTCCACAAACATTTCCTCGATTCCCTCGCAGGAGGGCGTCGGATCCCGCAGGGGGCGTCCGTTGCAGAGGTCGGTTCGGGCGCGGGCTTTCCGTCCGTGCCGCTGAGTATCGTGCGCCCCGATCTTTCGTTTACGCTGATTGAAAGTACGGGAAAGAAGTGTCAATTTTTAAAGACTGTGGCGGAAGCGCTCGGACTGCGCATCACGGTATGTCAGATGCGCGCAGAGGACGCCGGAAGGGACGCGGCGTTCCGCGAACGGTTTGACTGTGCGATCGCGCGGGCGGTCGCGCCGCTTCCCACGCTTGCGGAGTACTGTCTCCCCCTTGTGAAAAAGGGGGGAAGCATGATCGCCTGGAAGGGAAGCGAGGACGAGACGGATGCGGCGCGCAACGCCGTCCGCATTCTGGGAGGGGGAAACGTGCGCGCCGTGCGGTATACGCTGCCCGAAGGGTACGGCGACCGCATGCTGGTGCTTGCAGAAAAATTGCGCGAAACGCCTGCAAAGTATCCGCGCGGACAGGGAAAAGAGCGGAAATCACCGCTGCTGTGAAGGGGAGGAAGCATGAAGACGTGTGCGTTGACGGGACACCGCGATCTCCCTTCGGCGTTTTGTAAAAATGCATTGTATGACGAACTGGAAACGCTGATCCGGGAAGGATACGACCGTTTTTTGTGCGGCATGGCGGCGGGGTTCGATCTCGCCGCGCTCGAATGTCTGGTCGATCTGCGCGAAAAGTATAAGATCGCGCTGGTCGCATGCGTTCCCTACCGCAGTCAGGCGCGCGGTTTTTCCGAGCAGGAAAAACAAAGATACGTCCGTCTTCTGGAGGCGTGCGACGAGCAGTATATTCTTTCGGAAAAGTACGAAGCGGGCTGTCTGCTGGCGCGCAACCGCTACATGGTGGACCGTGCGGATCTGCTGCTTGCCTACTGCACCCGTGAAACGGGCGGAGCCGCCTATACGGTGCGCTACGCACAAAAACACGGCGTGCCCGTAGAATTTATCGGGTAAACAATAACGGCTTGAAAATCAGATCTTAGGAAGAGGGGAAAAATGAGGAAAAAGTTTTGGTTGCTGCTCTGTTTTATATTGCTGGCGGGAACGTGTGCGGCTGTTTCTGCCTGCGCCGCGGAAAAAGATCATGCGCACGTTTATTCGCAGGAATGGACGTGTGACGGTACACGGCATTGGCATGCCTGCACTTATGAAGGGTGTGAAAGCCGGCAGGATGTCGAGGAGCATGATCTGCAGACCGTGCAGCAGATAGAAGATTGTACGAAGGGGGGTACGCGCAAATCGGAATGCAGCGTATGCGGATACAGTCAAGTAACGGAAGTTGCGCCGCAGGAGCATGTTCTTATACAGCATGAACGGGAGTACCCTACCTGTACGAAGGCGGGACATGCGGCATATGAGAGCTGTACGCAATGTAATTACACGACATTTCGCGTGATTTCGCCTCTCGGACATGAATTGAAGGACAACACTTGTTTAAGGTGTAATAAGTCGCTGCACAAAAACAGGGATGCCGCTTACGGTTATAATTTTTTGGGAACGCTTGCGAATGGAGAGGACCTGCAGCAATTTTATGCGCGTATTGATGATGAAGTACGTGCGCTGCACGCTTCCGGCGAAGATGTTGCCGCACAGGACGGAGCATATCCCTTTGCTGTCGTCAACTATGCGTCGTTTGGATTGACGGTGGATGAAGTCGCCTCTGTCTGGAAGACATATAAGAACGACAATCCGCTCTATTATTGGTTTTCCAATACGATGAATGTGAAGGGGGACACTGCCGAATTGCTCGTTTACGAGGAATACGCGCTTGCTGCCGACCGCGCGTATTATAACGCACTCATCGACAGGAAGGTAACGGAATTTGCTCAGGAGTGCGGGAAAAGGGATGCCTACGGAACAGCTCTCTTTTTACACGATACCATCATCGACAGCGTGGACTATGTTTCCGGGGATTACCGTGCCTGGGCGCATAACGTTGTGGGCGTATTTGAGGGGAGAGGCGCTGTGTGCGAAGGGTACGCGCGCACATTTCAACTGTTACTCGATTGGTTCGACGTGGAAAACGTGCTTGCAACGGGTATGTCATCGGGAGAGGAACATGCGTGGAATCTTGCAAAAATGGATGACGGGCAGTGGTATTGGTTCGATCTGACGTATGACGATACGCCCCGCTTTTTCCTTGGAAGAAAGTATGACTATTTTTGTGCAACGGATGGGGACGTTTCAGCGGACCATACGCCGGATACGAGCAGCGGCGCAGGGGTGGATTTTTTATACGATCTTCCGGAACGTGCGCAGCAGCCCTATGCGGACGGGGTGCTCGGCGAGACGATCGCGGACGGAGAGAATACCTACTCCGTCATCGGCGACGGCGAACTTTCCCTCGTGAGCATCGGACAGAGCGGGGAAGTTGTTATCCCAGACGAGATTTCCTTTGCAGGAAGAGACTATCGCGTCGTTTCCGTCGGAGAGGACGAGATTGGTTCCGTTGTACAGGAAAATATACAGGTGACGGCGGTCGATCTTCCCGCAACGGTTTGCTTTATATGGGACAGAGCTTTGAGTATTCCGTCCGTGGAACGTTATGCCGTTGCAGAGGGTAGCGCGCAGCTGTGCGCGGAGGATGGTGTTCTGTTCAGCAGAAACAAAATGACGCTCATTGCCTTTCCTGGCGCCAATTCCATGGAGGATTACGCCATTCCCGATGAGACGGCCTACATAGCATTCGGCGCGTTCGATACGGTGCAGCACCTGCATCATATCACGTTCGGCGAGAATGTGGTGGTGTTCGGCATAGCAAATTGGGGGAACGGCTATCCGGATCCTGCGTCGCGGAACGGGACAAGATTTTACAATATCATCTCCCACGAGATGGAAAATCTTTTCGATAAACTTATCGGGGAGAAGAAACTGACCGTCTCCGACCGGAACAAACACTTCATATTGGATGACATTGCCCTGTATAAGGGCGATGAAGAAGGGCTGCAGCTGGAATATATCTTTGACCGTTCCATCACCACCTTCCATTTTTCGGAGCGGGTGAGATGGCTTACGGAAAACGGCTGGTACATTTTCAACGAATGTAAAAATTTACAGTCGTTCACCGTGGACGAGGACAATCCCTGGCTGTGCGAGAGGGATGGCGTCGTCTATACAAAAGATCTCAAGCGCATTATCTGCGCGCCGCGCGCCATCCGCGGCAGTATCACAGTGCCGGAGGGCGTCACCGACCTTGACGGCTGGATTTTCCGCGACTGCGCGCTGCTCGAGCGCGTCACCCTTCCCTCGACGCTCACTTCCATCAAAGAATACGCTTTCTGTTTCTGCTCCTCACTCACCGCAGTCAATGTGCCGGAAGGGGTTACCGAAATCGGAAAATGGGCGTTTGCGGGCTGCAGCGCACTTACCGATATCTCTCTTCCGGACGGGATCGCGAAGATCGGAGAATATGCCTTTTGGAGGACGGGTCTGGACGGCATCACCCTTCCAGCAGGGCTGGAAGAAATCGGAGAAGCTGCTTTTGGCTACAGCAGCATCCGCTATGCGTATATCCCAGGGAGTGTTCGGTTGATCGGCTACAGCGCTTTTGGGTACTGCGAGCAACTGACGAATGTTTTCTTTCAACAGCCTGCCGATTGGCAGCTTGAGAAAAAGTACTTCAACGTCGGCGAGAGTACCGGCGAAACGGTGTTCGTATCCGCCGAGGCGCTGGTTCGCCCCGATCTTGCCGCCGCCACGCTGAAGGAGACATACATCTTCTACATCTGGCGGCGCGCGGACGGAGGATAAAATCCACAAAATACGACAGCGTTCCCCAAAAAGGGGAACGTTTTTATGTTTGCTAGGTGCTATACTGCCTTTGAAAGAGGTGTCATATGGCGTTTGAAAGAAGGGTATGCGTGCTGCGGCAGGTGCGCAAGGGATTTTCTGCGGACGGGAGCGCGTTGACGGGCGCGGTCTATGCGGAACGGCTCGGAAGCGATCTGACCGTCACGCCGCGCATTGCGGCGCTCTCTCCTTTGCGGGACGGGCGCTATGCGCTCTTTGTCTGGGCGGACGGAAAGACATACTGTCTGGAACTCAAGGGGAACACGCCCATTCATATCGAAAACGCGCCCTCGATCGCCGCGGGATTTGCCGCGCTCCTGTGTTTTGTCAAGGGAGATCCCGAACCCGTCGCCTTCGGAAGATGCGGCGCGGCGCCCGAAAAGTATGCGCCGCTCCTCGAAGACGCGCCTTCAAAAAAGCGCGTCATTCCCATCCCCGTTCCGCCCGTGCAGACGCCTGCGCCCGCGCCGAACGTGCCGCTTGCGCCTGCCGTGCCGGTGCCCGATCCGCTTCCGGACGAGTCTCCCGCCCCACAGGACGGGCGCGCCGCCGCGCGCTACGACGATGAAGCGATCGCCGCAAGCGACTACTTCGCTCGCGCGGATGATGGCAATGAAAAAGCTGCTGCTGCAGCTGAAAAAGCGACGGGGGCGGCGGCTTCCGGCGATGCGGGCGATCTGCTCCTGCGCCCGCGCGGCTCGCTTACATATTACTACGAAATAAAGGAAAAGCTGGACAAAGCATTTTCCGAAGGAGAGAAGGACGAACGCCTGCTTGCCGTGTTTCCCCGTTCCGAATGGGTAAGGCGGGGCGGAGCGCTGCTGGGGATCGTCTATGAGGAAGGGATCCCGCGCTGGCTGTGCGTTGCGGCGGAGGGGAACCGTCCTGCGGCAATGGGGGAACATGCCGTATTTGTGCCGGGCTCGCATTTTTCCGATGAGGACGGATTCTGGATCGTCTTTCAGGATGCCGACACGGGGGAATACGTAAACGTGGGGGAAACCTGAAAGGACCCGCGCGCCGCAAATGCATGGCGCGCGGGTCCTTTGCCTGTCTTCGGGCAGTTTCATGGGCATATCGGCATTGAACGTCACGCGCCGATCAAGGGGATTTTTCGTCGACTTCGGCTTATCGGAAAACGGAAAGGACGGGAAAAAATTTCCTGTCCGTCAAAAACAGGAAAGCGCATCCGTGAAAAAATTTTCACGGATGCGCTTGATTTTCTTTACAAGTTGATTCTTTCGTGCTATACTATATCGTGGGACGCGAGCGGCATATTTTTACAGCTTTCAGCGTCCCGCTTACGGAAGAATCTTTTGCAGGAGGAAAATATATGGCATACCCCACCAAGAACAAGAAAGTCATTGCCTTCGTCGAAGAGAGCGCCAAGCTCGCCTGCCCCGACAAGATCGTCTGGATCGACGGAAGCGAAGAGCAGCTTGCGGCGCTGCGCAAGGAAGCGTGCGAAACGGGCGAGATGCTCAAGCTCAATCAGGAAAAACTTCCCGGCTGCTACTACCACCGCACCGCGCAGAACGACGTTGCCCGCGTTGAGGACCGTACGTTCATCTGCTGCCGCGAGAAGGAAAACGCCGGCCCCACCAACAACTGGATGGATCCCAAGGAAGCCTATCAAATGTGCGCGGACATCGCCCGCGGACAGATGAAGGGCAGGACGATGTACGTCATTCCCTATTCGATGGGCTTGATCGGATCTCCCTTCTCCAAGATCGGCGTCGAAGTGACCGATTCCATCTACGTTGTGCTCAACATGGCGATCATGACGCGCGTCGGGCTTGCCTGCTACGATCAGCTCGGGGAAGACGGCGACTTCGTCAAGGGCTTCCACGCAAAGTGCAGCGTCGATCCCGAAAAGCGCTATATCATGCATTTCCCCGAGGACGATACCATCATTTCCGTCAACTCTGCATACGGCGGAAACGTGCTTCTCGGCAAGAAGTGCTTCGCGCTGCGCATTGCCTCCTACCTCGGCAAGACAGAGGGCTGGATGGCAGAACACATGCTCATTCTGGGCGTGACGTTCCCCGACGGCAGAAAGAAGTATGTGGCGGCGGCGTTCCCGTCTGCCTGCGGCAAGACCAACCTTGCCATGCTCATTCCTCCCAAGCACTATCTGGAAAAGGGATATAAAATCGAGACGGTCGGCGACGACATCGCATGGATCCGCGTGGGCGAAGACGGCAGGCTTTGGGCTGTCAACCCCGAAAACGGCTTCTTCGGCGTTGCGCCCGGCACCAATGACAAGAGCAATCCCAACGCGCTCGCAGCGACCAAGAAGGGCACCATCTTCACCAACGTCGCCATCGATCCCGCAGACAACACCGTGTGGTGGGAAGGGCTGACCAAACCCGCGCCCGAAAAGCTCATCGACTGGCTCGGAAACGACTGGACGCCCGAAAGCGGCGTCAAGGCGGCACACCCCAACTCGCGTTTCACGGCGCCCGCCGTCAACTGCCCCTGCCTGTCCGAGGCGTTCAACTCCAAGGAGGGCGTGCCGCTTGACGCCATCATCTTCGGCGGCCGCAGGGCAACCACCACGCCCCTTGTCTATCAGTCCCGCAACTGGGATCACGGCGTGTTCGTCGGTTCCATCATGTCTTCCGAGACGACGGCTGCCGCAACGGGTGCAACGGGCGTTCTCCGTCACGATCCCATGGCGATGAAGCCCTTCTGCGGCTATCACATGGGCGACTACTTCGCACACTGGATCGAAATGGGCAAAAAGGTCACAAACCCGCCCAAGATCTTCAACGTCAACTGGTTCCGTCAGGACGCGAACGGCGAATTCCTGTGGCCCGGCTTCGGCGACAACATGCGCGTTCTGGAGTGGATCCTCAACCGCTGCGACAACGCCGTGGATGCGCAGGAGACGGCGATCGGTTACGTTCCCTATGCCAAGGATATCGACCTCGAAGGGCTTGATTACTCCCGCGAGACGCTGGAGAGCATCCTCTACGTCGACAAGGCGCGCTGGAGTGCGGAAGCGGACGAGATCAAGGAATTCTACAAGCAGTTCGGCGACAAGCTGCCCAAGGAACTTTCCGACTGCCTTGCAACCCTGAAGGCGAATTGCGAAAAGTAATCCGCGCAGTCACATAATAAGGTGATACGATCCTGCCGTCAGGCTCAGCCTGACGGCAGGATTTTTGTCTTCAGCGCTCATTCCCGCCGCTCTTCGTCAATGCTCCCGCAGAACGGCAAAGTATTTTTAAGGAAATGACGCAAAATGTCATGAATGTATATGATATTTCAAAACATTTGCTCCGTACGCTTGACAGAAGAGCGCGAAAGGGTATAATGGTCGTATCTCAACAGGGAGGGATATCCGACATGAAGAAAGTAATTGCATTGGCGTCTGTTCTGGCGCTCTCCGCGTGCGCCGTTGTGGGGCTTGCCGCCTGCGAGGAAGAAGCCGCACACACCCATACATACGGCAGTTGGACGGTCGAAAAAGCCGCGACGCTGTTTGAAGACGGACTGCAGTCCCGCGTCTGCACGGCGGACGACTGTGACGCCGACGATCAGGGCAGGGAGGAACAGACAATTCCCGCGCTCGGCAAGACGAGCGCCGTCAAGGACGCGTTCACCGTGTACAACAGCGGGCTGACCGCAACGGAAAACGGCGTCAGGCTGGGCATGTCCGAAGCGGACGGCTGCGGCGCAAGCACCTATCTGGGGGAGACCGATAAGGTATTTGCCTTTGATGGAGAAAACGAGACGACGCTCTCCTTCACGCTCGACGTAAGCGCCTTTGAAACGGGCGACTTTACCACGTTCAGCCTTGCCTTCGGCGTTGAGGATTCCGAAGATGCAGAGGGAAACCCCGTCAGCGGGTATGCCACCGAAAATATTTTCGGCATCCGCAAGACGGAAAACGGCTATACGCTCGCGGTGCTGCACGGGATCAACTGGAGCGATACCGCTTCCATGGGCGATGCGATCGAAGCCGCTGCGGAAAGCGAAAAGACAACCGTCACGGATGAAGACGGCGTGATTACCTTCTCCTACCGTTACAGCTATGCCGACGGCGAGCTTGCGTCCGCGCTGCTCGTGAACGGGGAAAAGATGTTTGATTTTGCCATCCACAACCCCGAAAACAAGCCGATGAAGGGCGCGCGCTATCTGTGGAACTGCACCGCAAGCACGGACGAGGTCGTTCTTTCCGATCTTGTTCTGGCGTGACGTTTCATGTAAACACAAAAACACCCCTTCGGGGGTGTTTTTTTATGGTTTTTTCGGGCAGAGGTTTTGATTGACGGCTTGACATGTCTCCGGTCTGTGCTATAATGGATACAAGGATCTTCCGCGGAGGGGACGTTCTGAACGGCGGAAGGTCAGTAAGGGATAGGGGGACGCCATGGAGCGGGAGCTTGAACAGGAATTTGTCAGGAGGTTTGTGCAAAAATTTTACAGAGAGCGGCTTATCTATGAATTGGGAAACAAAAAGAAGCGGCATAAGTTACTGCACAGATTACCGGAGATCATAGAAAAAGAATATATTATTTTAGATGCCACAAAAATGAGTATGGAGGACGTGATCGACTTTTTGGCAGGTAAAATCGGCAGAAAAGGGGATTGCTATGTCATTACCGATGCCATCGATGCATTCGGAAAGTGGATGAAATGGACGGAAGCCATGGAAGAGTACTACTGGGACGGAAGGACGACGGCATTGATCTTCGATCAGTGGTATGTATTTTTGAAAGAAGAACCGTGTGTAGGTTCTTGCGGAAAATGGATCCTGCATCATCCGGACGAAACTTTTCAATAAGGAACGCGACGGGACTTTATGACGAGTCTTTCGCGGCGAAAGATCGTGCCGCGGGAGTAGACACGGGCGGGGAAATATGATATAATCATAACGATACCCATGTCCGCGGTGACGCTATGGCACAGGCATGCCTGCTGCCAAGGGGCGCATACCATGTCCGCGGACGGACGATCGGAGGCAGCCATGACGCAGGACGAGACCATTGCGCAGTATTTTTCCTTTTTGCTTGAACGGGGCTTCTCGTTCGAGCGCGACTATTCCAAGGGAACGGATTCCACCTGTACGCAGATCTACCGTTTCAGAAAGGACGGGGCAAACTATCTGGAATACCGCGTGCTGAGCGAAAAGGAGCGCAATCTTCTTGTGTGCGTGCGCGGGGAAAAACGGTTCCCTTCGCCCGAAAAGCGGTATGCGGGATTTGTGCGCAAATGGAAGTTCAGACGGCTGTTTTCCGCCGGGAAAAGGGACGTCTGGCTGCTTGCCGCCGACCTGTGCCGCCATGAATTGGAACAGACGGGAACGGTGTTCGGGATTCAGGCGTAAACGGTGTTTGAACGGCTTGACCTGCGGGTATCTATAAACAGAAACTCAATGGGGAGGCAGTTTTATGCTCAAAGATCTCGGAGTCAAACCGTATGCGTTTCCGATGCCCGTTCTGATGATCGCCACGTATGGCGAGGACGGCAAAGTGGACGTGATGAACATGGCGTGGGGCGGCATCTGTGCCGAGAATATGGTCGCGCTCAACATTGACGAGGACCACAAGACGAGTGAAAACATCAAAAAGCGGGGTGCGTTCACGCTCAGCGTCGCAGACGTGCCGCATCTCAAGGAAGCCGATTTCTTCGGCATCGCCACGGGCAATAAGATGGCGGATAAATTCGAGCGTTCGGGGCTGCATGCCGTAAAGAGCGCGCATGTCGATGCGCCCGTCGTCGAGGAGTTCCCGCTGACGCTGGAATGTAAGGTCGCGGAGTGCCGGCATACGGCGTACGGATTCCGCGTCCTGGGCGAGATCGTAAACGTGCTCGCAGACGAAAAAGTTCTGGACGAAAAGGGCAAAGTCGTTCCCGAAAAACTCAATGCCTTTGTATTCGATCCGTTCCGCAGCGGCTACTATGCCGTTGGGGAAAAGGTCGGTCAGGCATGGCAGTCGGGCGCCGACCTTATGAAAAAATGATCTTCGGACGGGAGGATCGCCGCCCCGCGCAGTCTGCGCGGGGCGGCATTTTGTTTTTACGGCATAGTAGTCAATTTGAGGCGCAAAACGCCGTGGAATTTCCGTATCTCCGTCATTCCGGGGAGGCGAAGGCGTCGAGCCCTTGTACGTTGTCTTCTGCAAAAAAGACGCGCGGATGTCCGCGCGTCTTTTTTGATGCAGTTGCGTTACATGACGACGATGTCTTTCTGCGTGAACTGTTCCTTGAGTTCGGGCGGGAAGTTGTCGTCCGTGATCAGCACGTCGATGTCCTCGATATGCGCGAACGTATACGGCATGATCTTGCCGATCTTGGAGCTGTCCAGCATCATGTACGTTGCCTTTGCCTTGGCGCGCACGAGTTTCAGAAGATCCGCTTCGATCTGCGCCCCGCACGAAAAGCCGTTTTCGGGCGTGAACGCCGAGGCGGAGATGATGGCAAGCTCAAAGTTCGTGTTGTCGAAGTACGCCTTCGCGACGGGGGAAGCGGTGGAAAGGTTGTCTTTCATCACCTGTCCGCCCAGCATGGTGACGTGAAAATTCTTCTTCTGCGCCAGCTCGATGGCGACCGCCAGCCCGTTGGTGAAGATATGCAGATTTTTGTCGGGCATTTCCTTGGCGAGGTACATCGCCGTCGTGCCGCCGTCCATAAAGAGCGAGCAGTTTTCGTCGATCAGGCTCGCCGCCTTCTGCGCGATCTTGATCTTTTCGTCCGTGTGGATGGTCGTCTTCTTGGTGTAAGGTTCGCCCGAAACCTTCTGCACCTCTTTCACGGACATGGCTCCTCCGCGCACGCGGATGATGCGTCCCTCCTGTTCCAGCTGGAACAGGTCGCGCCGGAGCGTCATCTGCGAGACGTTGGGAAATTGTTCGTCGAGCTGTTCCAGGGTGAGTTTGCCGCGCTTATCCAAAAGCTCGGCGATCTCTTCGATTCTGTCCCGTTTCATGTATGATCCTCCGTAGTTTTTCTATGTAAAATTTTAACAGATTTTTTCAAAAAATGCAAGCGAATATTTCGGTATTTTTTCATTTATTTTATGTTATCAAAAGATTGATTGTCATTTTTATTCAAACAGTTGACCAAATATAAATTTTCGTGAAAAAATAATTCACAATGTTTCCGAATCCGTCCGCTGCAAAAGGCGCCGCCCGCCCGAAAGAACGCTTGCCTTTTCCTGCCGGGGTGTGGTATAATCGCAGCATGAAGACCGAATATCTCCGCGCGCTGGACGAATATTTCTGCGCGCTCTATTCCGATTATGTGCGCCTGAGCGCTATCGAGGGGTACGTCATGCCCGACGTGCTGTATGTCGCGCAGGACGGAAACGTTGCCCGCCGCGATTCTTCCTGCATGCGGCTGTGCCATCAGAAGGACTGCGACGCGCTGCTGCAAAAGTTCAAGGAAACCCTTGCCGACACGACGTTTACGTTTTCGTTCGGGTTTCCCTCGCTGCGCGATCGCATTTCCGACCGCTTCCGCAAGCTCACGTTTGCACGCCTTTTGCCCGAGGCGCTGCGCCATTGCGGCGAGACGGCGCAGGGCGCGGGCGAAAAACTTGCGATCGAGCCGCGCTTCTGGGAGCGCATCGTCCGCGGCAGGCTGTATCCCGAAAAGAACACCATCCTCGCGCTTGCGCTCGTGTGCGGCATGCAGTGGCGGGACGTGCTCAACCTGCTTGCCGTCGCCGGTTTTGAATTCCGCGACGACGAGGTGCGCGACGTCGTGGTGCGCTATCTGATCGAAAACAGCATCTTCAATCCGACGATGCGGGACGCCTGCCTTGCGGAGTACCGGATCACCAACCTGCCCATCCGATAATTGCCGCGGCGTCTCCGCCCGCAAAACGCTTGACTTTTGCGGGACGGGTATTGTAAAATAACGGAAAATATCGTCAGCCGAGAACGGGAAAATTTCTTTTGCCCGACTGCTTCAGAGAGGGCGGCGCATGCTGAAAGCCGCCTGCAGCCGAAAAGAACGTGCGCCCGTTCGGTAAGGCCGGGGCAATGCCCGCGGCAGTCCGCCGTTATCGGACGCAACGAGGGGACGCTCCGTCCCGAAGTAAAGTGGAACCGCGCAGACCGCGCCTTTACGAATCCGCACAGCCTGCGGTTTCGTAAGGGCGCGTCACTTTTTCCCGGCGGGTGCGATACACTGATAGTATCGGATCGTTTCCCGCCCTCAGACACACGGCTCCGGCGGCGGAAATCCGCACGCCCGGGAAAGGGGGAGAAATTTTGTTTTTTTCAAGGCTTCGCAAGGACATCGCGGCGGCAAAGAAGAACGATCCCGCCGCGCGCAACAAATTCGAGATCTGGCTCACCTATTCGGGGGTGCATGCGCTTTCCTGGCACCGCTGGGCGAACAGGCTCTATCGCATGCATCTGAAGCTCCTCGCGCGCATGACCTCGCAGTTCGCCAAATTTCTGACGGGCATCGAGATCCATCCCGCCGCAAAGATCGCCGCGGGCGTGTTCATCGATCACGGCGCGGGCGTCGTCATCGGCGAAACGGCGGAAGTGGAGGAGGGCGTCGTCATCTACCAGGGCGTGACGCTGGGCGGCACGGGCAAGGAAAAGGGCAAGCGCCATCCGACCATCCGGAAGAACGCCGTCATCTCCTGCGGGGCAAAGGTGCTCGGCGGGTTCACCGTGGGGGAGGGCGCGCGCATCGGCGCGGGCGCGGTCGTGCTGAAAGAGGTCCCGCCCTTTGCCACCGTCGTGGGCGTTCCGGGGCGCGTGGTGCGCATCAACGGGGAAAAGACGCAGGATCTGCTGCCCGAAAAGGACGATCCCATCCTCAGGGAAGTGTGCGCGCTCCGCGAGCGCGTGTACGAGCTGGAGGACCGTCTCGAGACGGTCTGCTCCCGCCTTTCGCGGGACGAAGACGCCGCAAAGGGCGTCCGGAAAGACGAAGAAGCATGAGGTTTGATTATGAAGATCTATAACACGCTGACAAGACGCAAGGAAGAATTCGTGCCGCTGGAGGCGGGCAAGGTGAAGATGTACGCCTGCGGCATCACGGTATCGGGCGAGGCGCATATCGGACATGCCTTTCAGGCGATCCTGTACGATATTTTCCGTAAATTTCTCGAAAAGAAGGGATACGAAGTCACGTACGCCCGCAATTATACCGACGTGGACGACAAGATCATCGCCCGCTCCCGGGAGACGGGCATCCCCGCCGATGAGTATGCGAAAATGATGATCGCGAAGATCGACGCCGCCATGAAGCGCGCCGACGTGGGCGAGCCGACCATCTGGCTCAAAGCGACGGAAAACATCGGCAATATCATTTCCTTTATCGGGGGACTGATCGAAAACGGACACGCCTATCCCGCGGCGAACGGCGACGTCTATTTCGACGTGGACGCCTTTCCCGCCTACGGGCAGCTCTCGGGCAGGGACAAGGAAGACATGCTCGACGGCGTGCGCGTCGAAAACGACAGCGAAAAGAGACACCCCTATGACTTTGCGCTGTGGAAGGCGGCAAAGGAAGGGGAGATCAGCTGGGATTCCCCGTGGGGGAAGGGCAGGCCGGGCTGGCATATCGAATGTTCGGCGATGATCCGCGCCGCGTTCGGCGACCGGATCGACATTCACGGCGGCGGCAGGGACCTCATCTTTCCGCACCACGAAAACGAGATCGCCCAGAGCGAGGCGCTCACGGGCAAGCGGTTCGTGAAATATTGGATGCACAACGGGCTCATCAAGGTGAACGGGCAGAAGATGAGCAAGTCCCTGGGGAACAGTCTGCTTCTGGACGACCTCATGGACAGGTATTCGCCCGACGCGCTCAAGTTTGCGCTGCTCTCCTCCAACTACCGCGGCGACGTCAACATTACGGACGATCTGTTTCCCGCGGCGGAGGCGCACGTCGCGCGCTTTTACGCCCTGATCGAGCGGGCGGAACAGGCGTTCCCCGGCGGGCAGGGCGGGGAAGCGGAGATCGACGAACGGTTTGACGCGGCGATGGAGGACGACTTCAACACGGCGCTCGCGCTGGCCGATCTGTTCGGGTATTTCAAGGAAGTCGCGCGCCTTTTGGACGCGGGCGACGCGCGCGCCCGCCGCATGACCGATCAGATCCGCAAAACGTACGCGCTGCTGGGGCTGTTCAAGCAGGATCCCGCGGCGTACCGCGCAAAGTACGTCAAGACGGAGGAGGTCCCCGCCGAGGTCATCGCGGTCGCCGAAGAGCGCAAGGCGGCGCGCGCACAGAAAAATTGGGCGCGCTCGGACGAACTGCGCGAGCAGCTGAAGGCGATGGGCTATGCCGTCAAGGATACAAAGGACGGCTATGAGCTTACGCGGATCGGATAAAATCGTTTGACAATTTCCGATTTGCAAAGTAAAATGACTTCGATCGAAACAAGAGGTTATCCGGCAATGAAAATCACTTCCAAACAGCTCCGCGAGAGCTGGCTGAAATTTTATGAGAGCAAGGGACACGTCAACGTGGGCGCGGTATCCCTGATCGGCGACGGGACGACGGGCGTCATGTTCAACGTGGCGGGCATGCAGCCCCTCATGCCCTACCTGCTCGGAAAGCCGCACCCCCTCGGCAAGCGCCTGTGCAACGTGCAGGGATGCGTCCGGACGGTGGACATCGAATCGGTGGGCGACGCGTCGCATTTCACCTTCTTCGAGATGATGGGCAACTGGTCGCTCGGCGACTATTTCAAAAAGGAAAAGACTGCCTGGACGTACGAGATCCTCACCAAGGTGTACGGGCTGGACGGGGACAAGCTGTGTTCCACCGTGTTCGAGGGCAACGACGCCGCCCCGCGCGACGAGGAGACGGCGAGCCTTCTGAAGGCGCTCGGCATCCGGGAAGAGCATATCTTCTATCTTCCCAAGTCGGACAACTGGTGGGAGCTCGAGGGCACCGTCGGCACGCCCTGCGGTCCCGACAACGAGTGGTTCTATCCCATCGATCCCGAAAAGGCGGATCCCGTCTTCCCCGACGATTACGTCGAGATCGGGAACGACGTGTACATGCAGTACCGCAAGACGGAAGACGGCTACGTCCCGCTCGAAAACAAGAACGTCGATACGGGCTTCGGACTCGACCGCATGCTGCTCTTTCTCAACGGGCTGCACGACGGCTACAAGACCGACCTGTTCGCGGGCGCGGTCGCAAAGCTCGAAGCGCTCACGGGAAAGCAGTACGACGCGGACGAGAGCGCGCGCAAGGCAATGCGCATCGTCGCCGACCATACCCGCACCACGGTCATGCTGATCGGCGACGTCAACGGCATTCTCCCCTCCAACACGGGGGCGGGCTATATCCTGCGCCGTCTCATGCGCCGCGCCATCCGCTATTGCCGTCAGCTGGGCGTCGAGCCCGCAGCCACTATGCGCGCCGTTGCGGAAGTGTTCATCGACGAGGTCTACGGCGAGGCCTATCCGCTCCTCAGCGAGAAAAAGGACTATATCCTGGACGAGATCAAAAAGGAGGCCGACCGCTTCGAGACGATGCTCGAAAAGGGCATGGCGGAATTTGAAAAGTGCGTTGCGGGGATCGCGCGCAAAAACGCGTTCATGGCGCAGAAGGATCCCGCCTATGTTCCCGAGACGGTCATCGGCGGCAAGCAGGCGTTCCGCCTGTACGATACCTACGGGTTTCCGCTCGAGCTGACCGAGGAGATGGCGGCAGAGCGCGGACTTGCGGTGGACAAGGCGGGCTTTGACGCGGCGTTTCGCGAGCATCAGGAAAAGAGCCGCGGCGACGTCCACGCGGGCGAAGCCAAGGGCGGGCTGGAGAGCCATTCGCAGCAGGCGATCAAATATCACACGGCAACGCATCTTCTGAACGCGGCGCTCAAAACCGTGCTTTCGCCCGATGTCAACCAGAAGGGCAGCAACATTACGGACGAACGCATGCGCTTCGACTTCAATTTCCCGCGCGCCATGACGCCCGAGGAAGTGAAGGCGGTCGAAGATCTCGTGAACGAGAAGATCGCGGAAGACCTCCCCGTCGTCTACAGGGAAATGTCGCTGGACGAGGCGCGCGCGCAGCATTTCGTGGGCGTGTTCGATTCCAAATACGGCGACGTCGTCAAGACCTATTCCATCGGCGAATTTTCCAAGGAGATGTGCGGCGGACCTCACGTTGCGCATACGGGAGAACTCGGGCGTTTCAAGATCGTCAAGGAGCAGTCCTCCTCGTCGGGCGTCAGAAGGATCAAGGCGATATTGGAGTAACGGTTCACGAAATTCCTTTCGGACGGACGAAATGAATTCCCGTGATCTTAAGGAAAATGTGCCGCGGCATGCGCCCTGCGCTGACCGCGGTACGTTTTTGCCGGCACAAAGGAGCAAGATATGACGGAACTTGAAAAACTCATGGCGGGAGAGTCGTACGATTACGGCGATCCCGAAGTGCGGCAGGCGCACGTGCGTGCGGTGGAGCTGTGCGACGAGTACAACGAGACAAAGCGCACCGAGACGGAGCGCCGCGAAAAGATCCTGCGCGAGCTGTTCGGTTCCCTCGGCGCGGAGCCCCTCGTTGAAAAGAATATCCGCATCGATTACGGATTCAACATGCATGCGGGCGATCATCTGTTCATCAATTACGACTGCGTGTTTCTGGACGTGGCGCCCATCACGTTCGGCAACAACGTGTACATTGCGCCCCAATGCGGGTTTTATTCGGTCAATCATCCGCTGGAGGCCGACCTGCGGGCAACGGGCGTGGAGCGCGGCTATCCCATCACGGTGGGGGACGACGTCTGGATCGGCGGCGGCGTCAAAGTGATGCCCGGCGTGACGATCGGCTCGAACGTCGTCATCGGCGGCGGCAGCGTGGTCGTCAAGGATATTCCGTCCGACAGCCTCGCCGTCGGCAACCCCGCCCGCGTGGTAAAAAAACTCCCGCCGCGCAAGCGTTGAAAAAGGCAAAAAATCCCCCGCGATCCCTGTCTGCGGGGGATTTTTGTCATTATTTGCGGGCGGGAAAAATTTTTTGTATTTCCGAAAAAAACTTGTTTTCGTCATGCAAAACAGCTTGACGGAATTTTTCGGAAAGCCTATAATGATGAGGTAATCGGTCGGAAAGGGGGCTTTTCCCCGTCCGCTTCCTCGTTTTGCGGATCGCCCGAGAGCGGTTCCGAAGCATTTCGGAAGGTATTGCAATCAAGGAGTCGGAGACTTATGAAAACCTACATGGCAAACGCCCAGACGGTCGAAAGAAAGTGGTACGTCGTCGACGCGACGAACGTCCCGCTCGGCAGACTTGCTTCCAAAGTCGCCTCCGTTCTGCGCGGCAAAAACAAGCCTACGTTCACGCCCAACGTGGATACGGGCGATTTCGTCATCATTCTCAACAGCGACAAGGTGCTTCTCACGGGTAAGAAGCTGGAAAACAAGTTCTACCGTTATCACACGGGCTATATCGGCGGGCTGAAGGAAGTTTCCTACGGCAAGCTGATGGCGGAGCGGAGCGACCTCGCCGTCTACGAGGCGGTGCGCGGCATGCTTCCCAAGAACTCCCTCGGCAGACAGATGATCAAAAAACTTCGCGTGTACAAGGGCGCGGAGCACAACCACGCGGCGCAGAAACCCGAAGCGCTCAAAATTTTCTGAGGTGAGGTAAGCATATGGCTAAGGCAAACGCGAAGAAGAAATTGCAGTTCTGGGGCACGGGACGCCGCAAAAAGGCGATCGCCCGCGTCAGGCTCATTCCCTCGGGAAGCGGCGCCATCGTCATCAACGACCGCGCGCTCGAGGACTATTTCCCGATGGGCACCAACCAGTTCGTGGTCAAGCAGCCCCTTGCGGAAGTTTCGGCGGAAGGCAAGTACGACGTGTTCGTCAACGTGATCGGCGGCGGTTACACCGGTCAGGCGGGCGCCATCCGTCTCGGCATTGCGCGCGCATTGCTGCAGGCTGAGCCCGAAACCCGTCCCGCACTCAAAAAGGCGGGCTTCCTGACGCGCGATCCCCGCGTCAAGGAGCGCAAAAAGTACGGCCTCAAAAAGGCACGCCGCGCTCCTCAGTTCTCCAAGAGATGATTTCAAAAAACCCCGGGCTTCGGCCCGGGATTTTTTTATGCTGAAATTTCTGCCCTGATTTTTTGTGCTGCAGACAACGTGCAGGGGCGCGTCGGCGCGCTCCTAAAAAGGACGGAAACGGAGGCGGCGCACGAACCCTTTTGACCATCACCGTTCAGAGCGGGGCGCGGGAATCTCCATGATATTGACTCAGGTGTGCCCGGCGATCTGCCGCTATTTTTTGATGCGTCGGCTGATCGCGTCGTGGCGGGCGAGAAAGGCGGAGAGCGCCTCCGCCTCCGTGCCGGAAGCGCCGCGCGCGGGCGGCGAAGGGGGCGCGTCCTGCGCCGCGGTCTGCTCTGCGGGAGCGTCCGGCGGATTGTCGTCTGCGTCCTTTTGCGCCGAAGTGATGGCGGAGAGCGCGTCAAGCAGTTCAAATATCCCGAATTTTTCCATAATTTTATCCCCTTTTCTGCAAATTTTCTCAAAGAAAAGCGCATGCGGCGCGGGTTTTTGATTGCAAAAAGCCCTGTTTTAGTATATAATGAAAGGCGTATCGTTAGAACGAAAAATCCCGACAGGGATTTGAGGAAAAAGTTCATGCGCAATCTTTTTAAAAAAATCTGTGTCTTCACCGCCGCCGCGACCATGGCGGTCTCCGCGGCTGCGCTGTCTGCCTGCGGATATGAATTCACGCCGCTTGCCGATGTGCCTGCGGCAGACGCCGCGGTCGTCTCGCAGGGCGGGTTCGTCGTGCAGAAGGGAGACTACGTCTATTTCATCAACGGTGTCGAGTCGTACACGTCGGACAACACCTACGGCACGCCCGTCAAAGGCTCGCTCATGCGGGCAAAGATGGCGGACATCAAGGCGGGCGACAACAGCAAGACGGAGACGGTCATTCCCTCGCTGATGGTCGCTGCGGACTATACGTCGGGCATCTTCATTTACGGCGACCGCATCTATTACGCAACGCCCAACAACGTCGGCAATACGGCGGGCACGGTGGACAACACCTATCTCGATTTCAAGAGCGCCGCGCTCAACGGTTCGGACATCCGCGACTACTTCCGTATTTCGGACAACGCCGCGACCTACCGCTTTGTAGAGGTGGACGGCACCGTGTACGTGATCTACGAAATGGACGACACGCTGTATTCCTACAATACGGCGGAGCAGGTCAGAACGGAACTCGCGCGCAGCGTCACGGCGTACACCGTCAACAGTTCGGACAAGACCGATCCGTATATCTACTATACGATGGACGTTTCGGACAAGTCGGACAGCGATTCGCCCGTCTCGTACAGCTACAATCAGATCTACCGCGTGCGCGCGGATGCGACGCAGTCTCCCTACGAATATACGTGGGATCAGGAATGGCTGGACGAGAACAACAACGGCGAGGTCCCCTATTACAACCTCGGCGAGATCGTCCTCGACGGCATCAGTTCGTATGACGAAGTGACGCAGTTCAACCACCACGTGACCACGGGGGAGAACGACAACCGCACCATCTGGAAATACAGCTATACGCTGCAGTCCTATACCAACGACGGCATTTATTTCACCCGTACGCAGACGCCGAGCACCGGCTCGACGGGAACTTCCTCGGGTGCGCTGTACTATCTTGCAACGGATAAGATCGACGCCGAAGGCTGGAATTCCGTCACGGGAAATTCGGTGTACGGCACGGGGATCGGGCAGAGCACGTCGGGCGCGCTCGAAGTGGTCGCCGGCTCGACGGACACGACAAACGCCTCTACGTCGGCATACTTCTATATCGAAGAGGATGCGGACACCAACGTCAAGCATCACTATCTGTACGTCAATGATGCGGGCGAGATCCGCCGCGTGGACGTCGTCAACGACGGGCAGGGCACGAAGGCGGTCATCGGAAGAAACGACGATACCAGCCTGCGCATTGCCAAGGGCGCGTCGGGCGCGGTGCTTGTGGCGCTCGACGCCACGTCGGATCCGACCTACGACTATGTGTACTATACCGTCACGACGGACAACGGGCTCTCCGTAGAGCGCGCCGTCTACAACGGAACACAGGAAAACTATCTCAACGAATCTTTTGTCGGCGAGGCGTATGCGGCATACAAGCCCGTGCGCGTCCTCGACGTCGAGCACGTCTCCGGCTGGTACAATTACGAGGTCGTGGACGGCGTGCTGTTCTATGCCAACGCCGAAACATTCAGCGAGACGGCTTACACCTATATCTGGACGGTCAACCTGAACGGGGAAGACGGTCTCAAGGACAACGCCGAGCTGGAAGCGGTCAACGACGTGTACGATCAGATGATGGGCGATTCGGACGGCTATCTTGCGCAGCTCTCGGAGGACGGCAACACCAAACTTTCGACGGCGCTGCGGTACTTCTTCTACACGGGCGAGACGCAGCAGTTCTATGACAACATCGCCGAGGCGGAGAGCTTCGGAAAGCGCAATACCTACCTCTACAGCGAGGACGAGCAGAACGCGTTCAAGGCATTCACGGAAGGCACGGACGAAGACGCGATCGCCGCGATGGGCGAAGAGTATCTGACCACGGCGAAGCTGAGCTACTTTACCAATCTGCTCGGCACGATGACGGAAGCGGACGAGGAGAGCTATGCCGAGTATTGGCAGGCAACGCTCGAGCGCTACACGGAGGAAACGACGGAAGAAGGGCTTCCCGCATGGGCGTGGGCGCTCATCGGCGTCGGGATCGGCGTGGTGGTCATCGGCGCAGGGCTTGCGATCTTCTTCATTGTCCGCGCGAAGAACAAGAAGAAGGGACCGGCAGACGAGAACCTTATGGCGGTCGATACGACGGACGACCGCGACGTGGACGTCTATACGCAGGCGGAGAGCGTGAAGGAAGAACTCACGCCCGAGCAGACGGAGGAAGCGACCGAAGCGCCCGCAGAGGAAGCGGAACAGTTCGTAGAGGGCGCGGCCGAGGAAGTCCCCGCGGAAGAAGCGGCGCAGGATGCCGCGCCGGAAGCGGCTTCGGAAGAAGCGCCCGCACAGCCGGCGGACGAACAGTCTGCAGATGCTCCCGCGGCATCGGACGATACGCCCGAAAATCAGAAATAACAAACCCAAAAGCGCTCCCTTCGGGGAGCGTTTTTGCTTTTCGCGGGAGACCTTGATCCGGTCATTCTGCCCGATGCCATCGGCGGCGCGCGAACCCCTTCCCGGGAGGGGCGGTAATCCCCCGAAACCGCCGTCTGCGGCGCACGAAATGCAAAGGGATGCGGCGGTGTGCACCGAAGAGGGGGATTTCCGTAAAAAAGTTCGGATTCCGCGTGATTTTTTTGCCAAACGCATAAAAAAACGGTTTACAAAAAAAATAAATACTAATATAATTTATTAGCCTGTGAGTCGGAGGTTCCGACAGTACGCAAGGAGGGGAAAAGAAATGGTTCGTTATATCAAGTGTCCGCGCTGCGAACTCAACTATATCGACGCGGAAAAACAGGAGTATTGCGACGTCTGCCTGAAAGAGATGAAGGGGCTGGCGACGTCCGACGATCTGGATGAAGCCGACGACGAGATTGCCACCGAGCTCTGTCCCGTGTGCGGCGAAAATATGATGCGCGCGGGCGAAAAAATGTGCGAAGAGTGCCGCAAGAAGGCGGAGTACGAGGAAGAAGAACCCGATCCCGACGAGGACGACGAATGGCGCGAATATCTCGACGACGATACCGACGCCGATCTCGATTCGGAGATGGATAAACTCGGCGAAGAATTCGGCGAGGAGTTTGAAGACGACGAAGCGGACGAGGAGGCGGAGGAAGAGTATTCCGACTCGGACGACGAGGACGACCTCGACTATGTGACGGGCGACGAGATCTATTCGCTCCCGGACGATGACGAGGACGAAGAGGAAAAAGAGGACGACGATTTCTGATCGCAGCAATGCGGTCGCGCGCGGCGGACGTTTTGCGTCCGCCGCATTTTTATCCGGAGGACGGCACCATGTCTTTGCTTTCGCGGCTTGCCGCGCGTCTGCGCAGATATGAGCGGACGCACAATTTCACCTGCGACGTGTGCGGGCGCGAGGTCTTTGCGGGGGAGCATGTCTGCGATTCCTGCCGCGCCGCGCTCCCCGCGATCGGGCGGCATTGTCCGGTCTGCGGCAGGCGTGTCCGCGAGGAGGGCGTGTGTGCCGCCTGCAAACAGCGCCGTCCCGTGGCGGGCAAGGTGCGTTCCTGCTTTTCGCATGAAGGGGAGGCCGCCCGGCTCGTCCTGCGCTTCAAACGCGGCGAGCGCTATCTTGCGTGTACGCTCGCGGAATGGATGCTGCCGCTGCTTGCCGCGTTCCCGGGTACGGACGCGCTCGTTCCCGTGCCCATGACAAAGCGCGCAAAGCGTCGGCGCGGGTTCGATCAGACGCTTTTGCTTGCGCGGGAACTTTCGGAGGGGAGCGGCGTGCCCGTCCTCTGCGCGGCGGAAAAGCGCAGGGATACGCCGCCGCAGAAATCGCTCTCGCGCAGCGAGCGCGCAAAGAATCTGGAAGGCTGCTTCCGCGTTGCGGACCGCGCCGCGGTCAGGGGCAAGACGCTGCTCATCGTGGACGACACCTATACGACGGGCGCAACGGCGGACGAGCTCGCCGCCGTCCTTTTGCGCGCGGGCGCCAAAGAAGTGAACGCCCTCACCTTTACGAGCGTGGAGGACAAGGCGCCGTTCGGAAGAAAGTAACGGGCGGCCGAGTGCGGCCGTCGGCGGTCGGTTTCCTGCCGGACCGCTTTCCTGCGGCTGCACGCAATCATATCACGGATCTTATATTGCAACGCGTCCCGAAAGCATCGCTTTCGGGACGCGTTTTGTTATATCGGGGATCGCGGCGTGCGGGCGCTTTGCCGCGCGCCGTTCAGGGTTTACAGATCGATCTTCTTGTCCTTGTAGTAAAATTCCCGGTCGCGTTCGCCGATGGGGCGCACGACTCTGCACGGCACGCCGAAGGCGACGACGTTTGCGGGAATGTCGCGCGTGACCACCGCGCCCGCGCCGATCACGCTGTTATCGCCGATCGTCACGCCGGGCAGAATGACTGCGCCCGCGCCGATCCATACGTTCCGCCCGATATGTACGTCAACGTTGTATTGAATGCCCTTTTCGCGCAGGGAGGGGAGCACGGGGTGCGTTGCCGTCGTAATGGTCACGTTGGGGGCAATCATGGTCATATCGCCGATGTAGATATTCGCGTCATCCACGAGCGTCAGGCAGAAATTTGCGTACACCTTGTTCCCGAGGTGTACGTTTTTTCCTGCCCAATTCGCGTAAAAGGGCGGCTGAATATAGCAGCCTTCGCCGACCTCGGCGAACATCTCGTGCATCAGTTCCGTCATGCGCGCCTCGTCGCCCTGCCCGAGCGAATTATATTCCTTCAGATAGTGCGCGCAGCCCGTCTGTTCCTGCATGATCTCTGCGTCTGCGGGATCGTAGAGCATGCTGTTTTTCATGCGTTCTTTTTGCGTCATGGTCCTCTCCTTGGCGGTTCTATGCGCCTATTATAGCCCATCTTTCCCCGGAATGCAAGATTTTCGGACGGAGAAAGAAAAAGGGACGTACGCATTCAGGCATATCCGTGCGGCGGGCGGCATATGGTAAAGCGTGTCCGTAAGGCCGCCGGGAAGGCGGCGGGGCAAAAACGACGAAAACGGACAGAATACGGGCGATCCTGCCAAATTTTTCCGTCGGGAATATTTTATCATATAGGTGTTGTGCAATGCGGTTTGTCACGCTTCGGTTGAAATCGGTGCTTTCGGCTGCGCTTCTGGGCGGTGCGCTCCTGCTCGGCAGCGGGCTTGCCTATGCCGCAGATGCGGAGGAAGTCTGGTGGAGCGGCGCGCGGTCGCTTCCCGTGTACAGCGTGGAGCGGACGGACAACAAGATCGCCATTTCCTTCGACTGCGCATGGGGAACCGAGCATACGGACGCCATTCTGTCCTGTCTTGCCGAAACGGGCGTGCGGGCGACCTTCTTCACCGTGCAGTTCTGGGCGGAAGAGCATGCCGACTATCTCAAAAAGATCGACGAGGCGGGACACGAAGTCGGCACGCACAGCGCAACGCACTCATATATGTCCCGCCTGTCCGAGGCGGAGATCCGCGCCGAGCTGGAAAGTTCGTGCGCGGCGATCACGGCGGCGACGGGCAAGGAAGTCACGCTCTTCCGTCCGCCGTACGGCGACTATGACGATCTGCTCATCGATACCTGCAACGACATGGGCATCCTGCCCGTGCAGTGGGACGTCGATTCGCTCGACTGGAAGGACCTTTCGGCGGCGGACATCGCGCAGCGCATCGTTTCGCGCACGCAGAGCGGTTCCATCATCCTCTGCCACAACAACGGACTGCATACCGCCGAAGCGCTTCCCATCGTCATCGACGCGCTCCGCGCAAAGGGCTTTGCGTTTGTGCCGGTCGGCGAGCTGGTCTACCGCGAAAACTATACCATCGACGTGACGGGCAGACAGATCCCCGAAACGGCGCAGTAAACACGAAAAAACAAAACCGAAATACTTGGAGGTATCTATGGATCACGCAGCGGAAAAGAACAACAGGGTGTTTCTGATGGGGGAGATCGTCTCCGAAGCGACGTTTTCCCACGAGGTGTACGGCGAGGGATTCTATGAGTTCTTCGTCAGGGTGATGCGGCTCTCGGGACAGGCGGACGTGCTGCCCGTCACGATCTCCGAACGGCTCATCGAGGGGAACGACCTCAAAGTCGGTTCCACGCTGTGCGCGCTCGGTCAGTTCCGCAGTTACAACAAGTTGGAAGGGGGCAAGTCGCGGCTCATGCTCACCGTGTTCGTGCGGGAGCTGCTGGACGCCGCGCCCACGCAGAACCCCAATTCCATCGTGCTTTCGGGCTATATCTGCAAACCGCCCGTCTACCGCACGACGCCCTTTAACCGTGAGATCGCCGATCTGCTGCTTGCCGTCAACCGCGCGTACAACAAGTCGGACTACATTCCCTGCATCGCATGGGGCAGGAACGCAAGGTTCGTACAGAATCTCAAGGTAGGGGATCGGGTGGCGCTCTCGGGACGCATCCAGAGCCGCGAGTACGTCAAACGCCTTTCGGAGACCGAGCAGGTCACCATGACCGCCTACGAGGTATCCGTGTCCAAGCTCGCCGCCTTCGACGAGGACGAAAATTTCGATCTGGACGGGGAGTTCAATCTCTACGCCGCGCCCTCGTCGGCACATACGTCCCTTTGAAAACGCTTTACCGGCTGAGCCGCGACATACCCTGTCTCTTATACACATCTGACGCTGCCGACGAATAGCCTTGTGTAGA
>URHP01000015.1 GCA_900547645.1 uncultured Eubacteriales bacterium | reverse complement strand
CCAAGGGTGCGGTGTATCTCGATAATCTCGCTGCCGTAAAGACTGCGGCATTCGATAAGACGGGAACGCTTACGGAAGGAAAGTTTACCGTCGGGAAAATCAACGGGCAGGACAGGGTTTTACAGCTTGCTGCGGCTGTGGAGCGGGCATCCTCTCACCCGTTGGCGCAGGCGTTCGAAGGGGTGGACTGCCCTGCGGCAGAGCGCGTGGAAGAACTTGCGGGGCGGGGGCTGAAGGGCTTCGTGAACGGGAAAGCGGTGCTTGTCGGCAGCTACAAGCTCATGCGGGAACAGAGCATCGTCTGCGAGGAAGTTCACAGCGCCGCGCTTGTCGTGTATGTTGCGGAAGACGGCGCGTTCCTCGGAAGCGTGGAGATCGAAGACCGGCTCCGTCCCGAGGCAAAGGAGGCGCTCGAAGGACTCAAGCGTGCGGGCGTCGGAACGATCGCGGTGCTCACGGGGGACACCAAGGCGCGCGCACAGGCGGCGCTCGCGGGGCTGCCCGTGGACGAGATCTGCTCCGAATTGCTTCCACAGGAAAAGCCCGAGCGCGCGCAGCAGCTCCGGCAGGGCGGAAAGCTCATGTATGTGGGCGACGGCATCAACGACACGCCCGTCATGACCGTGAGCGACGTCTCCGTCGCCATGGGCGGCTTGGGAAGCGATGCAGCGATCGAAGCGAGCGATTTCGTGCTGGCGACCGACAACCTGAACGCGCTGCCCAAAGCGGTGAAGGGCGCCAAAAAGACAAAAAAGATCGTCATTGAAAATATCGTGTTTTCCATCGCGATCAAAGTGGTCCTTATGATTCTTTCTCTGTTGGGGTTGCTCCCGCTGTGGATCGCCGTGTTCGGCGATACGGGCGTCATGTTGCTTGCGGTGCTCAATTCCATGCGCATGCGTGCAAAAATCAAATAACAAAAAATCCCTGCAGGTACGCTTTTTGCAGGGATTTTTCATGTGTAGGAAAATATCATAGTCCTTCTTGACAATAGCGGGAATGTTGTGGTAAGATATGTGTACGATGCATGGGGGAACCATGCGGTGCGGGATGCGAACGGCGCAGACATTGCCGATGCAAGCCATATCGGGAACCGCAACCCGTTCCGTTATCGCGGCTATTATTACGATACGGAAACCGAGCTGTATTACCTGCAAACGCGCTATTACGATCCGGAAACCGGAAGATTCATCACCATTGACGGCATAGAATACCTTGATCCCAAGACCATCAACGGCTTGAACCTTTACGCTTATTGCGGGAATAATCCTGTAATGAATGTGGATCCTACAGGTCATGCATTTTTGGTCTTCTTGATTGCAGCATTGATTGGCTTTGGTGTCTCGTTTGGCGCCTCCGCGGTGACGCAGGCAATCAATAATGAAGGAGAAGTTGATTGGGGCGTCGCTGTAATAGATGGACTGTTTGGAGCTGCTTCGGGTGCATTGTGGATGATTCCCGGATTGGGCCCTGTTGCAACGGGATTGATCAATGTAGGCTTAACTGCTGTAAATGGAATACTTACTACAGGTATTGAGAATAATTGGCAATTTGCTGCAATGGATTTTGTTGCAATTGGTTTTTCAGCGCTTGTTTCTGGAGCAGTCAGTGGCATAACAAGAGGTCAATTTATCAGTGCTGGTAGCCGGCAAGTTTTGAATAAAACTCATAAATTTGTCGGGACTGTGAGTAAAAGAATAGTGACGGGATACTATAATAATGGTGTTGATATCTTTTCAAAATCTTTCAAAAGTGCCTTCGGGCAAATGTGGAATCAAGTAATTGGCTTGAATTTTGGAGAAGGCTTTTGGAAGGAATGGCTGATTACGCTTTTGCAATCAATTTCTTCAGCATCTTTTTCGAGGGGGTTAAACGGCATTCAATGGTAAAAAAGAAATTATGGGCACATAATGAACGGTTACGATTTGTTGTCGGTATATATATAACTTTATTTTTTGGCGTTCTGTTGCTTTCATTTGGGTTTAGTTATTTTGTACATTCGTCTGATATCGAAGGCGGTGTTGATGGCGCCTTAAATCTTGCCATGTTGATCGGATTAAAGTGGTATGGGATTATAATGCCGATAGTAACGGTGCTGTTTGTCCTATTGTTTCTTTATTATTCGGATATCGTGACCTTTACAAGTACATGTATTCAGTATTACCCATGGATTTTTTCTAAGAAATTTCGTGAAATATCATATGATGAAATTACGCAGGTCGTTTTTTGTGACGGATTATGGCGGCATAAAGGGGAATATTATCGGGGATTGAAAATTATATTTTTCAATAAAAACAATATAATTTTCGAACCCGAAATTTCCCCGGAATTGTGCTTGTCTGTAATGTTGAATTTGGGGAAAGAACGAATTTGGCTGGTTAATGATAATCTCAATCTTAGAAGAGTTGATGATTATTTTAAGATTGATTTTATGGCTTTGTCTCGAATTCAACAACTTGCAATATTAAAATATTATTGTAAAAGAACAAAGTATAAAACAGGAGAGGAAATATTAAAGAAAAAGAAGTTATTATAAGTATAGTGAAGGAGTGTTCGGATATTTCTGAACGCTCCTTATCATATTGTTTTATATTTCTGCTTTCGTGATTGTTATGAACGAGTGTAGCGAATTGTCAATTATGAAAAATTTGGCATGCGAAAATAACCGTGTCAGCGGTGAAAGAAGTAATTATATGTAAGAATCATTAACCGTTCAGGATGTCATCCTGTGAAACAAGTCCGTGAAGGATACAAAGCGAGTAAACTTTATCAAGGAAGTCTTGTTTTCAGTTTTCGGTTGGATTGTCTTGCGTTGCGGGGGAATTTCTGCTATAATTTGGACATGAAATATCCGAACATGAAAGAGCTTGTCGATTGCGCCATGAAGCGCGCGGAATGCGACCTTGTGATCCGCGGCGGACGCGTCTTCAACGTGTTTACGGGAGAGGTGGGACAGGGCGACGTCGCCGTCAGGTGCGGCGTGATCGTCGGCATCGGGGAGGGGTATCGCGCCAGGGAAACGTATGATGCGGCCGGGTGCGTGATCCTTCCCGGATTTCTCGATTCCCACATTCACGTGGAGAGTTCCATGCTCACGCCCGAAGCGTTTGCGCGCCTTGCGGTCGCGCACGGGACGAGCGGCATCGTCGCCGATCCGCACGAGCTGGTCAACGTGTGCGGCGTACAGGGAGCGGAGTATCTCGCGGAGGCGTTTTCCCGTCTGCGCGCAGGGCAGGTCACGCCCATGGACGTCTTTATGCAGCTGCCTTCCTGTGTGCCTGCCACGCCGTTTGAAACGAGCGGCGCGCGTCTCGATGCGCGCGCCACGGCGGAGGAATTGGAGCGCGGGCTTTTTTTCGGTCTGGGAGAGATGATGAACTATCCCGCCGTTCTCGCAGGGGAGGAAGAAGTGCTTTCCAAGCTGGAGGCGGCGCAGGCGTTCGGAAAAATTGCCGACGGTCACGCTCCCGGCGTCACGGGGGATGCGCTCAACGCCTATCTCTGCGCGCAGATCGCGACCGATCATGAAAGTTTATCTGCCGCCGAAGTCGCGGAGAAGATCGCGCGCGGTATGTATGTCCAGATCCGCTGCGGATCTTCGGCGAATAACGCAGCCCTTTGCGCGCCCCTGATGACGGCGGAAAATTTCCGCCGCTTCCTGCTGTGTTCGGACGATAAGCATGCCGCGGATCTGATGGAGCGCGGGCATATGGATGACGCGCTGCGCACGCTCGCCGCCCTTGGCGTGCCGCCCCTGTGGGCTGTCTGTGCGGCGACAAAGAATGTTGCCGAATGTTACGGGCTTCGCGGACATGGCGCCGTCGCTCCCGGGTATTATGCGGACATGGTGGCGGTGGACGACGTGAAGGAGTACCGCGTCCGTGCCGTCTGGAAACAGGGCGTGCTCGTGGCGGAGAACGGTTCGGCGCGTTTTTCTGCGCAGCCCTATCTGCCGGATGCGGTGCGCGGGACCGTTCATGCGGGCGACGTGACGGCGGAGAGCTTTCGCATTGCGCTGAAGGGCAGACGTGCGCGCGCAATGTATGTGCGCCCCAACGAGCTGGTGACCGAAGAGCGGATCGTGACGGTCGAAAGCAGGGGCGGGGACGTGATCCTTCCGGACGGTCTTTGCAAACTTGCCGTCGTCGAACGGCATTTTGCGAGCGGGAATCTCGGGCTTGCGCTCGTTCAGAACTACGGGTTCCGCGGCGGCGCGCTCGGCATCTCCGTCGCGCATGATTCGCATAACCTCGTCGTGCTTGGCGACGATAACGCGGCAATGGCGCGCGTCGTGGCGCTTTTGAAGCGCGCGGGCGGGGGCATGGCGCTGGTCGGCGAGGGCGTCGAAGAGGTGTTTGCGCTCGACGTTGCGGGGCTGATGAGCTCCGCGCCTGCCGAGACGGTCGCGCGCGAAACGGCAAAGCTCGCGGCGCTCGCCCGCCGGATGGGCGTGAAGGAGGGTTACGATCCCTTTATGACGCTTGCGTTTCTGGCGCTGCCCGTCATTCCGCACCTGAAACTCACGGACAGAGGGCTGTTCGATGTAGACGCCTTCCGGTTTGCTTCGATCGAGGCGGACGAATGACGGCGGAGCTTGCGCGGCGGGAGGATCTTCCCGCCGTCGGTAAGATCCTGGAGGCGGCGCGCGCTTACCTGCGGGCGCAGGGGCTGGATCAGTGGCAGAACTTTCCGCCTACGGCGCAGGATACCGCGGCGCATTTTGCGCGCGGGGAACTGTACGTTGTGCGGGAGGGAAACATGATCGCGGGGACCTTCGTGCTGGTCCCCTGCGAACCGGCATATGACCGGATCGAAGGCGCGTGGCTGCAAAGCGGTCGGTACGTTGCGCTGCATCGCGTGGCGGTATCGCCCGATTTCCGCCGCCGCGGGGTGGCTTCGGCGATTTTTTGCGCCGCCTGCGCGCATGCGCGCGCCGTCGGGGCAAAGTCGGTGCGCGTGGATACGCACGCGGGCAACGTTCCCATGCGCTCGGCATTGGAAGCGAACGGATTTACGCATTGCGGCACGGTCGTGATCGCCACGGGCGAGACGCGCGTCGCATATGAAAAGGAGATTTGAAATGAAAGTGGTGGCGGCTACGGGCAACGCGCACAAACTCAGGGAGATGCGCGCGATCTTTCCCGCCTGGGAGATCCTCTCCGAAGGACAGGCGGGCTTTACAGGCGAAGTCGAGGAAACGGGTGAAACATTCGCGGAAAACGCGCTTCTCAAGGCGCGGGCGGTGTCCCGCGCAACGGGGCTTCCCGCGCTCGCAGACGACAGCGGGCTGTGCGTGGACGCGCTCGGCGGCGCGCCCGGCGTGCGGAGCGCGCGCTATTCGGGCGGCGGAGATGCGGAAAACCGCGCTCTGCTGCTGAAAAATCTGAGCGGCATCCAAAGCCGTGCGGCGCACTTTTCCTGCGCGGTGGCGCTCGTCTTTCCCGACGGGCGGGAGACGGTCGCAGAAGGGCGTACGGAGGGCGAGATCCTGCGCGAAGAGCGCGGCGCGGGCGGGTTTGGCTATGACAGCCTGTTTTACAGCTTCGATCTGAAAAAATCTTTTGCCGAGGCAACGGAAGCGGAGAAGAACTCTGTTTCGCACCGCGCCCGCGCGCTCGCCGCGCTGGAGGCGAAATTGTGAAGACGTTCGTGGTATTGTCGGACTCGCACGGCAGAAAAAAGAATGTGGAAAAGCTTGCGCCGCTGTTTTCGGAGAACGATTTTGTCGTGCATCTCGGGGACGGCTCCGCGGACGTGCGCGACTTCGCGCGGGACAATCCGGAAAAGGCATACGTCATGAAGGGCAACTGCGATTTTTCGTACGGTCTGGACGAGATCGTCATTGAGGCGGAGCGCGTGCGCATTTTTTGCTGCCACGGACACAGATACGGCGTCAAGAGCGGGCTTTCCCGCCTTGCCGCGCGCGCAAAGGAACTCGGATGCGACGCCGCGCTCTACGGTCATACCCACCGTGCAAAGATCGAAGACGTGGACGGCGTGCTCTGCGTCAATCCCGGCGCGGCGGGGGACTATACCGCGCCGTCGTACTGTTATCTGGTCGTTCACGGGGACAAACTGACGCCGACCATCGTTCCCATTCGGTAGAAAACCGTTCGGAAACGCGCCGCGCCCGTGCAAAACTGCACGGGCGCGGCGTCTGTAACTAATTTATTCCCGCCCGGATTCTTCGGGCGGCGGCGCGTCTTCCGGCGGAGGTTCGGGCGCCTGCGCGGCGGGCGCGCAGGCACGCTGCGCGCGGCGCGCCCGGACAAAGTGATACGCCCATTGCCCGACCGCCGCGCCGATGATGATCGCGTATCCCGCAAAGCTGAGCGGCTTTGGGATCTGATCGAGGAACAAAAACCCGAGGATCGCCGCAAAGAAAACCTGCATGTAGTCGAATACGGCGATCTCCTTGGCGGGCGCCTGACGGTATGCGGCGGTAATGCAGAACTGTCCGCCCGTCGCCGCCGCGCCCGCAAGCAGCAGCCACACCAGCTGCATTCCCGTCATCGGTTGGTAGAAGGCGAGCATCAGCGGCAGCGAGACGACGGTGGAAAAGGCGGCAAAAAAGAATACGGTCATGATGCCGCGCTCGCCCTTGTTTCCAAGGATGCGCACGCAGGTATAGGCAAATCCCGCGCAGGCGCCGCTCGCAAAGCCGGAGAGCGCGGGCAGCACTTCCATGTCAAAGCGCGGGTTCACCACGCACATGGCGCCCGCAAAGGCGAGCAGGACGAAGATGATCTCGGGAATGGCAGGTTTTTCCCTGAGCAGAAACACCGAAAAGAGGATGGCAAAGAAAGGGGACAGCTTGTTCAGGATGGAGGCGTCCGAAATGCTGCCGATGTGGTCGATCGCGTAAAAATTGAGCACGACGCCCAAAAGCCCCAGCCCGGACCGCAGCAGATGCCACGGAATGCACGCCTTGCTCCGGATGCGGAAATGCTCCTTCTGAAAGCAAAGGATCACGAATACGACGACAACGGTCAGTCCGTTGCGGAAAAAGACCTTCTGCATGAGCGGAAGATCGCCCGCAAGGTTGACGAATAAATTCATGAGCGCAAAGCAGAGCGCCGCGCCGAGGATAAACAGGATCCCGAGCCCCTTTTTTGTTGCCGTCCGCATACAAGACATTATATGCCGTTTTTCGGCAAAAGTCAATGAATGCACGCCCGTCCGTTGACCGGGCGCGCATGAATTTATCATCCGTTCACAAACTGAGGAAAGAATATGAAAGCGATCGACAAAATTGTTGCATTCTTGCTGGCGGGGATCCTCCTCGGAGGCTCTGTACTGCATGGCGGCGTATGGCTGTCGGAGGTGCTTTCTTCAGGCGCACATACGGTCGTGCTGCGCGGGAACGGGCGCTTTACGGTCGATTCGGTTGCGCTCTGGCGCGGATAATGTGGATCTGTGTTCAACAGGAAAAAGAAAGCCCGCATCGGCTTTCTTTTTTCACAAACCGGGGCTTGATTTCGGGTCGATTTTGTGCTATAGTAAAAATGGTAAAGAGAATTTGCCCGGCAGATGGCGGCAATGATCTGCGGGCGACGGGTTGCTTTTTGCCGCAGGTCTGTTTGGGGAAGCGTGCAATTTGAAAAAGTGGCTTTACTTTTTTCAAATCATATAGTATAATACTGCTGTTTAGGGTGCGGCGGGGCAATGCCGCGGGTTCGGAGGGGTTCTATGGCAAAGCTCAACAAAAAGACCTCGGTCATGATCGGTGCGGCCGTTTTGCTGATCGCGATCGCGGCGGCGATCGCGCTTACCGTCGTCTTTTGGAACAGGCAGGGGTATGCTGCGCTCGATGACATCGATCTTGAGGAATACAGCCTTTCCGAAGTGGACTGCACCAAAGAACTGTACGTCAATCAGCCGATGCCGGAAGGCGAACTGCTCTTCCGCAATGCAGACGGCGACGAGCGGCGGGCGCGCCTGTCAGAAGCGGACGTCACGGGATTCGATACGGGGAAGGTCGGGAAATACAGCATGACCGTTTCGGTGGGCTCCCAGCATTTGGAAGTGCCGTATAAAGTCATCTATAAACAGGTGCGGTTTGAACATACGGATGCGCTTCAGCTCAGCCTTAATAATGCGATTGAGCTGGACGGTATATATGCTTCCTGTACCGATTATAACGATCAGGTCGCGGCAAAAGTTCCGTTGCGTGAAATTTTCGGAGATGCGGCGGAAGTCAGCGCGCTTTCCGCTGAGCCGCAGACGGTCTCCGCCGAATTTCATGGCGCTTCGCTTTCGTTGGAATACACGGTCGGATATTTCGGCTACGGTTACGTCTATCGCGGCGTTGATTCCGTGCAGGACGGCACAAAGACTTTCCGCTTGCAGGAATTCCGGGCGTTTTTGGATCAGGAAGAACTTCCCGAAGAATCTTTGCGCACGGATCCGGACGATTTCGGGCACGGGCGCATGACCGTCGTGATCGTCGACGGGGCAAATACTTCCGCCGATGTCTATCAGGAATTCACCTTTGCTTGGAAGGTCGATCCGCTTGATACGGACAAGCTGATCCTTTCGTTGGGCGGGATCCCCGAAGAGACGGACGGCGTAAAGTCCTGCGTCTATCATATCAGTACGCACACGCTTGAGTTCAGTCCCAAAGTCATGTTTACCTCCCGCGGGCTGCGCTTCCGGCTGGAACTTGACGAATATCTGGAATAAAAGAACAGAGCGATTCGTCTCCGGTTTGTCTGAGTCAATGGACGGGCGGGAGAGATCGCTCTTTTTTCGTGCAGAGGCGCGGCATTTTTTCTTGCAAAAAGTTGCAAAAAAAGTATGAAAATCGCGGAAAAAATACTTGACTTTTTTGTTGGATTATACTATGATAGTCAAGCATTGCGATTGCGGCACTCCGAAATTGCGGGCCTTTAGCTCAGTGGTCAGAGCTGTCGGCTCATAACCGATTGGTCCGCGGTTCGAATCCGTGAAGGCCCACCAAAAAGTCAGTCACGGCAGCCATTTTGCATCGCATCTGCGGCGACGCCGCTTACACGGCCCAATAGCTCAGTTGGTTAGAGCGCCAGCCTGTCACGCTGGAGGTCGACGGTTCGAGCCCGTTTTGGGTCGCCATTTTTTTAAGAGCCCCATTCCCAAGGAGTGAGGCTCGCGCCTTGAAAAAGGCATCTTGCCTTGGTAGCTCAGATGGTAGAGCAACGGACTGAAAATCCGTCTGTCGGTGGTTCGATTCCGCCCCAAGGCACCACCTTGCCGGTGTAGCTCAATTGGCAGAGCAGCTGATTTGTAATCAGCCGGTTGCTGGTTCAATTCCGGTCACCGGCTCCACCGACAACGATACAATTTTATATACGGGAAGATTCCAGAGCGGCCAAATGGATCAGACTGTAAATCTGACGTCTTCGACTTCGGTGGTTCGAATCCACCTCTTCCCACCAGGAAAAGCGATACCCGACAGGGTGTCGCTTTTCCTGCGTGATAGGGGTGACATGAAGAAACGCCGCATTCGCGGTGGTTCGCGCGAGCCGCGCGCGGAGCGCGGTGCAAAAAAGCAGCCGTACAACCTTTCCGCGCGGCGATGCTTTGCGGAGAGCTTCCCGCCTGCGGGAAACCGCAAAATCCACCTCTTTCCGACAGGGTGTCGCTTTTCCTGCGTGATAGGGGTGACATGAAGAAACGCCGCGCAAGCGGTATAGAACCGTATTTTCATATATATTAAATGTGCTTTGGCGGGCGTCCGAAACGGACGCCCGTTTTTTGTCTTAATCCGATTCGCGTTTTTTCGCGGGGAATCGACGTGCTTTTGCAAAATCGGCGGGAGGCATGCCGTTATAATATCGTTATCGCACAGTTACGGAGGTTGCATGAGAACGCAGGCGACGCGCAGGGGGGATAGCCTCTACATCTATCTTACGGGGGAACTCGACGAGCATTCGGTCGCGGACGCCCGCGCCGAAGCGGACGGACTCATCGACGAAAGCGCGGGGCTTTCGCGCGCCGTATTCAATCTTGCGGGCGTGAAGTTCATGGATTCGACGGGCATCGGATTTCTCATCGGGCGGTATAAGCGGCTGAAACGCTACGGCATGAGCATGTATCTTGAAAATCCGAACGCGGGCGCAGATAAGATCCTGCAGCTCAGCGGACTTTACTCCCTCATGCCGAAGATCTGAGGATTGTGGGCGGAGCCCCGAAAGGTATGAAAGGTACGGACGGGCTCCGGACGGCGGAACGCAAGCCGCGAACGAGGTTTTTTATGAATGAAATGCAACTGAAATTTCTCTCCCGTTCCGAGAACGAGGTCTTTGCCCGCAACGTGGTTGCGGCGTTTGCGTTGCCGCTCGGACCCACGCTTTCGGAGCTCTCCGACGTCAAGACCGCCGTTTCCGAGGCGGTCACCAACTGCATCGTGCACGGGTACCGCGACGGGGAGGGCTGGATCACACTCGTATGCAGGACGGAGGGCGCGAGCCTACATATCGAAATATCCGACAGCGGGAGGGGGATCGACGACCTGGAAAAGGCGCTCACTCCCTTTTATACGACGCTGCCGGATGAGGAGCGCTCGGGAATGGGATTTACCATCATGCAGACGTTCATGAGCGATTTTTCCGTCCTGTCCGAAACGGGCAAGGGCACGACGGTGCGCATGAGCAAGCAGTTCGGCGCAAAGGCTGCGGAAGATGCTCGATGAAGAACGCACGCTTGCGCTCATCCGCCGTGCCAAAGAGGGGGAGCAGTCCGCGAAAGAGGAACTGCTTGCAAACAATACCTCCCTGCTGAAGAGCATCCTGCGGCGCTATCTGGGAAAGGGCGTGGAATACGACGATCTCTATCAGCTTGCCTGCATGGGCTTTCTGAAGGCGATCACGGGATTTGACGAACGCTTCGGCGTGCGGTTTTCCACCTATGCCGTTCCCATGATCGCGGGCGAGATCAAGCGCTTTTTGCGCGACGACGGAAGCGTGAAGGTATCGCGTCTGATGAAAAAGGCGGCGCGCGATATGAACGTCTACATCGAACAGTGCGTTGCGGAGCGGGGCGAACAGCCCTCGATCGGCGAGCTCGCCGAAAAATTCGGCATGGATGAAAACGAAGTCGTCTTTACGCTCGGATCCGCCCGTATGCCCGTCTCCATCTACGAGCAGGGAGATTACAAGGATGAAAAGGGTACGACGCTTGCCGAACGTCTGCCCGCGCAGGAAGACCAGGAGGACATGATCGAGCGGCTGGTCCTGAAAGAGGCGATCGGCAAACTTCCCGAGCGCGAAAAGAAGATCGTCTTTTTGCGCTATTTCCGCGATCTGACGCAGAGCGAAGTCGCCCGCCGCATCGGGGTGTCTCAGGTGCAGATCTCGCGCATCGAAGGCAAGATCATGGACAAATTCAAGGAAGAACTGCAATAACGTCTCCCCCTTGACGGGACTAAAAACGCTTATTTGTGCGATCGTGCTGCCTTCTTTGGCGGCGGCATCCCTGCTGTAGCGGGGGACGGAAATATCGGAATTTCAGAAACGGTGTGCTTTTTGCGGGCGGCACCGTTTTTTTGTATGATTTCATTGACTTTTTTCACAATTCAATGCTATAATAAATCCGAAACATACATTGACGGAGCGATTTTATGTCCTTGAAGAAGCTACCGACGGGCGTACAGGATATTCTGCCGCGGGAATGCCGCGCGCTGAACGGCGTACGCGAGCGGCTGACGCGCGCTTTCGAAGCGCACGGCTATGAACCGGTGCTCTCCGCGGCGGTGGAATATTACGATACGTATGCGGGCATCCGCAACGCGCTTCCGCAGGAGCGCATGTTCAAGTTCACCGATTCGGACGGACGGCTACTTGTGCTTCGCCCCGATGCGACGCTCTCTATTTCGCGCATTGCGGCGACCAAACTCGCCGCTCCCAAGGCGCGCCTTTATTATTTTCTCGACAAATGGGATGCGCAGAACGCAGGCGGCGTGAAGAGCCGCGAGATCATCCAGGCGGGCGTGGAACGGCTGGGTGAGGAGGGCGCATTTTCCGATGCGCAGACCATCGCGTTCGCCATCGACTGCATGCGGGAAGCAGGGCTTTCCGACTGTATCGCCGACGTGGGACATGTCGGCTACATGAAGGGTGTTCTGGAAGAATGCGGGCTTTCGGATGCGCAGGCGGAGGAGGTCCGCGCCTGTCTCAACGCCAAAGACGGGCTGAATGCCGAACGGCTGCTCCGAAGCGCGGGCGCGCGCGAGGAGACGCTTGCCGCGGTGCGCGCGCTTCCCACGCTGTTCGGGGGCGCGGAGGTGTTCGGCCGCGCCGAAAAACTGACGCAGAGCGCCCGCGCGCAGGCTGCGATCGCGCACCTGAAGCAGGTGCACCGCATCCTTGCGGACATGGGCTATGAACAGAGCGTCTGTTTTGATTTCGGCACGGGCAAGAGCCTTTCTTATTATTCGGGTATCGTCTTTTCGGGGCTGGTCAAGGAAGTCGGCGCTCCCGTTCTGAGCGGCGGCAGGTATGACAGCCTTGCAGACGATTTCGGCAAGCATATCCCGGCCGTGGGATTTGCGATCGGGCTCAAGCGCGTGCTCATGGCGCTCGAACGGCAGGGGAAGTTTCCCGCCGAACGCACGCCGGACGCCGCCGTCGCCTGCGAAGAGGGCGCCGAAGGGGCTGCCGACGCGCTGTGCAGGCGGCTCATTGCATCCGGCAAGCGCGTCACGCTTGCCGCAGAATACGGCGAGGGGGCGCTGTCGGACAGCGCCGCTCCCGAAAAGTATTATGTCGCCAAAGAGGGGGTGCGCCGCATATGATCAAGTTTGCGCTTCCCAAGGGAAGGCTTGCGGAAAAATCCGCGGAGCTTCTTGCCAAGTGCGGCGTGGATACTTCCGTTCTTGCGGAGGACACGCGGAAACTCGTTTTGGAGAGCGCCGACCGCAGGTACGGGTTCTTCCTTGTCAAGCCTGCGGACGTTCCCGCCTATGTGGAGGCTGGGGTGGCGGATCTCGGGATCGTCGGAAAGGATACGCTCATCGAAGAGGGGCGCGATCTCTATGAGATGCTCGATCTGAAAATGGGAGAGTGCCGCCTGTGTATCGCGGGCTATCCCGAGCGAAAGGACGTGCTCACCAATCCCCATCTGCGGGTGGCGACCAAGTACGTCAATACGGCGCGGCGGGTGTTTGCCGACCGCGAGGAGATCGAGATCATCCCGCTGCACGGTTCCATCGAGCTTGCACCCGTCACGGGACTTGCCGACGTCATCTTCGACGTGGTGCAGACGGGTTCCACCCTGAAAGCGAACGGGCTCGTCGTGCTGGAAGAGGTGTTTACGGGCATCACGGCGCGGCTGGTCGCAAACAAGGTATGTCTGAAGACCAAGGCGGCGGAGCTTCTGCCGCTCATCGCAAGGCTTCGGGAGGCGGTTTCATGAAAATTTATCGTGCGGACGACTGCGCGCAGCTTCTGGAGCGCGCGTTTACGGAGCGGGAAAAGGAACTCGCCGCCGTCCGTTCCATTCTGGCGGATGTGCGCGCGCGCGGCGACGAGGCGGTGTTCGCCTATGAAAAAAAGTTTGATGCAACGGAGCTGACCGCCGAAAATTTCCGCGTCTCGGAAGAGGAGATCGACGCGGCGTACCGCGCCGTTCCCGCGGAACTTCTGGAGAGCCTGCGCAAGGCGATCGGCAATATTTACGCATATCATTCCCGCACGGGGCGGAAGGACAACGTGGTGACGGAGAACGGAAGGACGACGGGGTATGTCGTGCGTCCCGTTGCGTCCGCCGGCATCTATGCGCCGGGCGGGACCGCGCCGCTCTCTTCCTCCGTTCTGATGGGGGTGCTCCCCGCCAGGGCAGCGGGGGTAAAGCGCATCGTGCTGGCAACGCCCGCCAAGGGGGGCGTGGTTGCGCCGCTCACGCTGGTTGCGGCAAGGGAGTGTGGCGTGCATGAAATTTACAAGATGGGCGGGGCGCAGGCGGTCGCCGCGCTTGCCTACGGCACGCAGAGCGTAAAAAAGGTGGACGTCATTGCGGGACCCGGCAACATCTATGTGACGCTCGCCAAAAAGGAAGTGTACGGCGAAGTGGGCATCGACATGCTTGCGGGACCGAGCGAGATCATGATCGTCGCGGATGAATCCGCAGATCCCGCGTACGTCGCCGCCGATATGCTTTCCCAGGCGGAGCACGACGTGCTGGCGCGCGCCATCGTCGTCACAACGAGCCGCGCCCTTGCGGAACGGACGGCGGAAGAGACGGAAAGGCAGCTCGCCCGCCTTCCGCGCAGGGAGGTCGCGGAACGATCGCTTGCCGCGAGCGGCGGGATCATCGTCGCGGATACCCTCGAACAGGCGTGCGAACTCGTCAACGAGGTCGCGCCCGAACATCTGGAATTGTACGTGCGCGATCCCCGTTCGCTGCTGCCGCGCATCACGAGCGCGGGCGCGGTGTTTTTGGGCGGCTATACGCCCGAACCCGTGGGCGACTATTTTGCGGGGCCCGACCATATCCTTCCCACGTCGGGCAGCGCCAAATTCTTCCAGGTGCTCAACGAGGACGTATTCACGCGCAAGATGAGCGTGATTTCCTATACGAAAGAGGCGCTCTTTGAAGACGGGGCGGACATCATCCGCCTTGCCGAGAGCGAACAGCTCGGCGCGCACGCAAACGCGGTCGCGATCCGGTTAAAGGAGAAAGCATGAGAACGGCTGAGGTCAAACGGACGACAAGGGAAACGGACATTTCGCTCGCCGTCGATCTGGACGGCACGGGAAAGGCGGAGATCGGCACGGGCGTCGGGTTTTTCGACCATATGCTCGAACTGCTCGCCGTGCATTCGCACATGGACGTGACGCTCTCCTGTAAGGGAGATCTGCAGGTGGACGCGCACCATACCGTCGAAGACGTGGGGATCGCGCTCGGCGACTGCGTGAAGACGGCGCTCGGCGCAAAGCGCGGCATTGCCCGCTTTGCGGACAGGCTGGTCCCCATGGACGAGGTCGCCGCGCAGGTCGCGATCGATTTCAGCGGGAGGCCTTGCCTGATTTTCGAAGATACGCTCACGGGAAAGGTGGGCAATTTCGATATGGAGCTCGTCGAAGAGTTCCTGCGCGCGTTCTCCACACACGCCGCGTGCAATCTCTATGTGCGCATCCTGCGCATGGGGAACCGTCATCACATGGCGGAGGCGGTCTTCAAGGCGCTCGCGCTGTGCATCCGCGACGCGGTGACGGTGATTTCGGATGCGGTACCCTCTTCCAAGGGGATGCTCGAATGATCGGCGTTCTCGATTACGGCATGGGCAATCTGCGCTCCGTGCAAAAGGCGGTCGAATATCTCGGCGGCGGGGCGCTGATCTCTTCGGAAGCGCGTGTGCTGGACGGGTGCGAACGGCTCATCCTTCCGGGCGTGGGCAGCTTTGCCGCAGGAATGCGCAATCTGGAGGAGAGCGGGCTTTCCTCCTATGTGCTGCGCCGCGTTGCGGATACGCCCGTGCTCGGCATCTGTCTCGGCATGCAGTTCCTGCTTGCGCAGAGCGAGGAAGAGGGCGTGCACAAGGGGCTCGGGCTGATCGAAGGGCGCGCCGTCCGCTTTACGCAGGGCAAGATCCCGCACATGGGCTGGAACGCCGTCGAAGGCATGCGCTCGCCCCTGTTTGCGGGCATTGCGGAAGGCACGCAGTTCTACTTTGTACACAGCTATTATGCCGACGTTGCCGAAGCGGACACGATCGGCAGGACGGAATATTACCGCACGTTTGCTTCGGCGATCGCGCGGGGCAACGCATACGGCGTGCAGTTCCACCCCGAAAAGAGCGGGGCGGCGGGACTGCAGGTACTCAGGAATTTTATGAGGTTGTGACATGATCTTATATCCCGCGATCGACATATTGCAGGGGCGCGCCGTGCGCCTTCTGTACGGGAAGCGGGACGCCGTCACCGATTACGGCGATCCCGTGGAATGTGCCCGCCGCTGGGTGGATGCGGGCGCAAAGATCCTGCACGTCGTCGATCTCTCGGGCGCGTTCGGCGAAGCGAGCGGGTTCGATAAAGTCGTCGAGCGCATCGCAAAGCTCGGCGTTCCCGTGCAGTCGGGCGGCGGGCTGCGCTCGATGGAGGAGATCCACCGCCGCTTCCGTGCGGGTGCGGACCGCGTGGTGCTCGGTACCGTGTGCGTCGAGCATCCCGAGATCCTGTATGAAGCGGTGGAAAAGTACGGCAGCAGGATCGTTGCGGGGATCGACGCGAAGGACGGCCGTCTCGCCGTGCGCGGCTGGACGGAAATCGCGGATAAGGACGCGTTTGAATTCGGGTGTGAGGCAAAGGCGCTGGGCGTGACGGACGCCGTGTTCACCGATGTCGGCAGGGACGGCGCCATGACGGGCGTCAACCTTGCCGATACCGTGAAGATGGGCGAGACGGGACTCAACGTCATCGCGTCGGGCGGCATCCGCGGCATCGACGATCTGCGTGCGCTCAGGGCGCAGGGCGTGTACGGAGCCATTCTCGGGCGTGCTATTTATACGGGTATGATCGACCTTGCCGCGGCGATCGAGGAGATGTGATGGTACGCAAGAGGATCATACCATGTCTGGACCTGAAGGACGGGCGCGTCGTCAAGGGCGTCAATTTCGTCAGCCTGACGGATGCGGGCGATCCCGTGGAAACGGCGAAGCTGTATAACGCGTTCGGCGCGGACGAGATCGTCTTTTTGGACATTACGGCAAGCTATCGGGGCGATACGCCCATGTGGGACGTCATTTCGCGCGCGTCCGAGCAGGTGTTTCTGCCGCTCACCGTGGGCGGCGGCATCCGCAAGGTGGAAGATTTCCGTAAAATGCTCTCGTGCGGGGCGGATAAGATCGCGGTCAATTCCGCGGCGATCAAGGATCCGACGCTCATCACGGACGCGGCGATGAAATTCGGGCGGCAGTGCGTCGTGCTTGCCGTGGACGCCAAGCGCAACGCCGACGGCAGATACGACGTCTATCTCAACGGCGGAAGGGTGAATACGGGCAAAGACGCGGTCGATTGGATCGTCGAGGGCGTGGAGCGCGGTGCGGGCGAGGTGCTGCTCACCAGCATGGACCGCGACGGCACCCGGTCGGGTTACGATCTGGAGCTCACGCGGCAGGCGGCGGAAGCGGTGAACGTTCCCGTCATCGCGTCGGGCGGCGCGGGCAGGATGGCGGACTTTTACGACGTCCTCACCGAGGGCAAGGCGGACGCCGCGCTGGCGGCATCGCTGTTCCACTTCGGCATCATCAACATGCGGGACTTGAAAAATTATCTTGCGGAGCGGGGCGTTTCCGTCCGCAGGGAGGGGTTGTGATATGGAAAACGTAAAATTCGATGCAAACGGGCTCATCTGTGCCATCGCACAGGATTATGAAACGGGCGAAGTGCTCATGCAGGCGTACATGAACGCCGAAGCGCTCGAAAAGACGCTTTCGACGGGCTATGCGCACTACTTCAGCCGCTCGCGCAAGGCGCTCTGGAAAAAGGGCGAGACGAGCGGGCATACGCAAAAGGTGATCTCCGCCGCCTTTGACTGCGACAGGGACTGTCTGCTCATGCAGGTGGAACAGAAGGGCGCCGCGTGCCATACGGGCAACAGGAGTTGCTTCTTCGATTCCGTAGTGCAGGGCGACAGGGCGGGACTTACCTTCCTGGGCGAGCTTGCGCGCGTCGTGGAAGACCGCAAAGTGCATCCCGTCGAAGGCTCCTACACCGCATATCTTTTCAGCCGCGGCGTGGACAAGATCGCCAAGAAGATGGGCGAAGAGGCGGTGGAGACCGTCATTGCCTCCAAAAACGACGACAAGGCGGAGCTCACGCACGAGATCTCCGATCTCATCTATCATCTGCTCGTCCTCATGGAAGAAAAGGGTGTGTCCCTTTCCGATCTGTGCACCGAGTTGGTGCGCAGGCACAACAAGTGAGGAAGCCTATGACGACGAAACGCGAGGAGACGGGAACGCTGCTTTCCTGCCGCTCCGCGATCCGTGTGCTCGATGCCACGCTGCGCGACGGCGGTCTGGTCAACGAATTTCGTTTTTCGGATCCATTTGTGCGCGCCCTGTTTGCGGCGAATGCCGTGGCGGGCGTAGATTACATGGAACTCGGCTATAAGTCGGATGCCGATATTTTCGACAGGGAAAAGTTCGGGAAATGGAAGTTCTGCCGCGAGGACGACGTGTTTGCCGTGCTTGGCGAGAACAAGACGGACATGAAGCTGTCCTGCATGGCGGACGTCGGGCGGTGCAACTTTGCACGCGACATCTGCGACAGAGGGTCCAGCCCCTTTGACATGTACCGGATCGCGACCTATATCAATACGATCCCTGCGGCGGTCGAAATGATCGAGTACTGCGAAAAGAAGGGGTATGAGACGACGGTCAACATCATGGCGGTCTCCCGCGAGACGGAAAAAGAACTTTCCATCGCGCTCGAAATGCTGGGAAAGAGCCCCGTGCGCGCCATTTATATCGTGGACAGCTACGGTTCCGTGTACCCCGAGGAAATGCGCGTGCTTGCGGCAAAGTATCTGGAAGCGGGCGCAAAGTACGGCAAGGAGATCGGCATTCACGCCCATAACAATCAGAACCTTGCGTTTGCCAACACCATCGAATGCACGGCGATGGGGGTGAATTATCTCGACGCGACGGTGGACGGAATGGGGCGCGGCGCCGGAAACTGCGCGCTGGAACTGCTGCTGGCGTTTCTGAAAAATCCAAAATATAAGCTTATTCACATTCTCCGCTTTCTCGAGCAGGGCTATATGCGCGCGCTCCGGGAGGAGGGCGCAGTCTGGGGATATGATCTTCCCTATCTGCTCACGGGCGTCTATAACCGCCATCCTTCGAGCGCGATCCGTTACTGCAGGGATGGTCGCACGGATATTGTCGCATTCATGCAGGAGCTGCTCGATCAGGAGTAAGTTCTGCGAGGGGAAGCTGCCGATCGTCCGGAAAAATGATTTTTGTGTGAAAGCATCGAAAATCTCGTTTCGGAATGTTGACAGTTAAATTAAAAAATGATAAAATGATAAGAATGAAATCGGCGTTGAAATTGTAAGATTTTGGCGTCCTTTCTTTTTCTTTCCGTTTCGCACGCATGTGTGCAGCGCGGATGATTGTTGGAAATTCATTTTTACCGGAGGTATAATTTTGCTAAAAACTTTATCAAAATGCATCCGGGAATACAAGACGGCGTCCATCCTTTCGCCGCTCTTCGTGACGATCGAGGTCGTACTCGAATGTCTGATTCCGTTTGTCATCGCAGAACTTATCAACGTGATCGATCAGAACGTTCCCACTGCGATCGATATGAGGCAGGTATGGATGTACGGCGGGATTCTCGTTGCGATGGCGCTGCTGTCTCTTGTATTCGGGGCGCTCGCGGGCGCGTTCTGCGCGCGCGCTTCCGCCGGGTTTGCAAAGAACATCCGTAAGGATATGTTCTACAATATCCAGACGTTTTCCTTTGAAAACATCGACAAATTCTCTACGCCTTCGCTCGTCACGCGTATGACGACGGACGTCTGGAATCTGCAGATGGCGTACATGATGATCGTACGTATCGCGGTGCGCTGCCCCGTGATGATCGTCTTTGCGGCGGTCATGGCGTTCGTTCTGGGGGGGAATCTTGCATGGATCTTCCTTGCGGTCATTCCCGTTCTGGTCATTGCGCTCATGCTCATCATGTGGAAAGCTCTGCCTATGTCCCAGCGTCTGTTCCCCAAGTACGACGATATGAACGAGTCGGTGCAGGAAAACATCAAGGCGATCCGCGTGGTCAAATCGTATGTGCGCGAGGACTATGAAAAGGAAAAGTTCGGCAAAACGTCGGGCGCTCTGTGCAAAGAGTTTACCCGCGCCGAGCGTCTGCTTGCGTGGAACTCTCCCATCATGCAGTTCTGTTTTTACGGCGTCATCTGCGCGGTGCTCTATATCGGCGCATATGTGATCATGGACAGCGCCGGCGCTACGACGACGGGCGAGGTTTCGCAGCTTATCGTCTACGGCATGCAGATCCTTTCTTCGCTCATGATGTTCTCCATGGTCTTTGCCATGATCGTCATGTCGATGGAGAGCGCGCGCCGTATCTGCGAAATCCTCAACGAAAAGAGCACGCTCGACAATCCCGAAAATCCCATCTATGAAGTTGCAAACGGTTCCGTCGATTTTGACGGCGTTTCTTTCAAATATGCGTCGAACGCGGAAAAGAATGTGCTGGAAAATATCGATCTGCACATTCATTCGGGCGAGACGATCGGGATCATCGGCGGTACGGGTTCTTCCAAGACATCGCTCGTCAACCTCATTTCCCGTCTGTACGACGTGTCCGAAGGCAGCGTGAAAGTAGGCGGGCGCGATGTGCGCGAATACGATCTGGAGGCGCTCAGAAATCAGGTCGCGGTCGTGTTGCAGAAGAACGTCCTGTTCTCGGGTACCATTAAGGAGAACCTTCGCTGGGGAAACAAGGACGCCACGGATGACCAGCTCGTCGAGGCGTGCAAACTTGCGCAGGCGGACGAATTTATTCAGAGTTTCCCCGATAAGTACGATACGTATATCGAACAGGGGGGCACCAATGTCTCCGGCGGACAGAAGCAGCGTCTGTGTATTGCGCGCGCGCTTTTGAAAAATCCCAAGATCCTTATTCTGGACGACTCGACGTCGGCGGTCGATACGCATACGGACGCCCTGATCAGGAAGGCGTTCCGCGAATATATTCCTTCGACCACGAAGATCATCATTGCGCAGCGCATCTCCTCGGTGGAGGATGCCGACCGCATCATCGTTCTCGAAAGCGGAAAGATCAACGGCATCGGCACGCACGAAGAGCTGCTGAAGACCAATAAGATCTACGAGGAAGTGTATATTTCGCAGATGAAGGGCAGTGATGCGCCTGCTGCTGCGGAAGGAGGTGACGGAAATGGCAAGGACTGATGCAAAAAAACGTCCTCCCGTCCAAAAGGGCGTTGTAAAGCGTCTTATAAAGTCGCTGTTCCGTTACTATCCCGTGATGCTTCCCATCGCGCTCGTGTGCATTGTCATCAATGCAGCGATCACGTCGCTTCCGGCGCTGTTTATGGAAGATCTGTATGCGTTGCTCGGGAACGGGCTTGCGCAGAAACTTACCTGGGCGGACGTTTCGTCGGACGTCGCAGGCATCATGGGATTGCTGATCGGCATGTATGCGGTGTCGCTGGTTGCCTGCGCGGTCTATAATCAGCTGATGGCGATCATCACGCAGGGATATCTGAGAAAAATGCGCGAGCAGATGTTCAACGGCATGCAGGAGTTGCCCATCCGCTATTTCGATACGCACAATCACGGCGATATCATGAGCTATTACACAAATGATATCGATACGCTCCGCCAGATGATCGCGCAGTCGATCCCGCAGCTGCTTATTTCGGGGATCATGTGTCTGACGCTTCTGGGCATCATGCTCTATTTCAGCGTCTATCTTTCTCTGATCATTCTCGTCGGCATCATTGCCATCGTATTTGTCACCAAACTCGTCGGCGGCGGCGCCAGCAGGTACTTCCTTGCCACGCAGCGTGCGGTCGCGCGGACGGAGGGCTTTGTCGAGGAAATGATGCAGGGACAGAAGGTCATCAAGGTGTTCTGCCATGAGGAAGAGACCAAGGCAGACTTCGACAAGGTCAACGGCTATCATTTTGAGCAGACGGACAAGGCGAACCGCTACGCCAATATGCTGATGCCCATTATCGCAAACATCGGTAACGTCATGTACGTCATTGTTGCGCTGTTGGGCGCCGTATTGGCGGCAAACGAATTTGCCAATGTCAGCATCGGGACTGCGGTCGGAGCGTTGGAGAGCGCGCTCTTCTATCCTGCGCTCATCGTCTCCTTCCTGCAGACGACGCGGCAGTTCTCCAACAATATCGGTCAGGTTTCCAACCAGGTCAACTCCGTCGTCATGGGTCTTGCGGGCGCGCAGCGCATCATTGCGCTCATCGACGAACAGCCCGAAACGGACGAAGGATACGTCACGCTCGTCAACGCGCGGGAAGTGGACGGACAGATCGTCGAATGCGCGGAGCGCACGGGAATGTGGGCGTGGAAGCACCCGCACAAGGCGGACGGCTCCGTCACCTATACCAAGCTCGAAGGCGACGTAAGGCTGTTCAACGTCGATTTCGGCTATGTCCCCGAAAAGATCGTTCTGCACGACATCAGCCTGTACGCGAAGCCCGGACAGAAAGTCGCCTTCGTCGGCGCGACGGGCGCAGGCAAGACGACGATCACCAACCTTCTGACGCGGTTCTACGATATTGCGGACGGAAAGATCCGTTACGACGGCATCAATATCAATAAGATCAAGAAAGGGGAGCTCCGCCGCTCGCTGGGCATGGTCTTGCAGGATACCAACCTATTCACGGGGACCGTCATGGACAATATCCGCTACGGAAAGCTGGACGCCACGGATGAAGAGTGCATCGCTGCGGCGAAACTCGTCGGCGCGGACGACTTCATCGAGCGTCTTCCCGAAGGGTTCAACACCATGCTCTATCAGAACGGTTCCAACCTTTCTCAGGGGCAGCGGCAGCTCTTGTCCATTGCGCGGGCTGCGGTCGCCGATCCGCCCGTCATGATCCTTGACGAAGCGACGAGCTCCATCGATACGCGCACGGAAGCGATCGTCCAGCACGGCATGGATAAACTGATGGAGGGCAGAACGGTGTTTGTCATCGCTCACAGGCTGTCCACCGTCCGCAATTCCAACGTGATCATGGTGCTTGAACACGGCAGGATCATCGAACGCGGCACGCACGATCAGCTCATCGAGCAGAAGGGCAAGTATTACCAGCTCTATACGGGCGCGTTCGAATTGGAGTAAGTTCGTATTTCAAAGCAGTTTCGGGCGATGAGCCCGTATCTATACCCCGCAGGGAAACCTTCGGGGTATTTGATTTGCCGGCGGTTTTCGGGTGGGCCCGACGGCGATGAAAGGCGGCGGAAAACAGGGCTGTCGGGCGGTGCACGCTTTTCGGTGCTCACTCTTGTCATATTCTGCCGCGCGCTGTCATACAGTATTTCAGCAAAGCTATTTTGCGGAGGGCAGGAATACAGTATGAAATCATTCGGCGTATATGAGGACATTGCGACGCGGACGGGCGGCGACATCTATATCGGCGTCGTCGGTCCGGTCAGAACGGGCAAGTCCACGTTCATCAAGAAATTCATGCAGGAGCTCGTGCTCCCGCAGGTGACGGGCGCAAAAAAGAAGCGGTACACCGACGAACTTCCGCAGTCGGCAAGCGGGCGCACCGTCATGACGACCGAGCCCAAATTCGTGCCGGAAGAGGCGGCGGAACTGAAGGTGAAGGACGCCGTGGCGCGCGTGCGGCTCATCGACTGCGTGGGCTTTCCCGTGGAGGGGGCGACGGGATTCGACGAGGACGGCGCGCCCCGTCTCGTCAAGACGCCCTGGAGCGATGAGAGCGTTCCCTTCGGGCAGGCGGCGGAAGACGGAACGCGCCGCGTCATCCGCGATCATTCGACGATCGGCATTCTCGTCACGACGGACGGGAGCGTCACCGATCTTCCGCGCGCCGCTTACGAAGCCGCCGAGGAACGCGCCCAGACGGAACTGCGCGCCCTCGGAAAGCCGTACGTCATTCTGCTCAATTGCCGCGAACCTTCCGACGCGGAAGAGCTGCGCGCCGAGCTGGAAGAAAAATACTGTGCGCCCGTGCTTGCGCTCAACATTGAGGAGGCGAATGCGGCAAAGCTCGCCTCCGTGCTCGAACGCGTACTGTATGAATTTCCCGTCGCCTGCGTGGACATCGATCTGCCCGATTGGATGCGCATTCTCGACGCGGACAGTCCGCTCATTTCGGAGATCCTCGGCGGAGTGCGCGGCGTCGCGCCCAAGCTCGTCAAGATGAGCGACTGCGCCCTTCTCGATACGCTGTATGCGGACAGCGCGCGGCTGCTCCCTCCGTCCGAGGTGCAGCTTGACGCCGCCACGGGCTGCGTACACTGCCGCGTGGAGGCAAAAGAGGGGATCTTCTACTCGGTGCTCGGAGAACAGTGCGGCGAGGATATCACGGATGACCTTACGCTGATGCGCTACTGCACGGCGCTTTCTGCGGCGAAAAAACTGTACGACCGTGTCGGGCAGGCGTTTGCCGACGCCAGAGAATACGGCTACGGTATTGTGCCGCCCGAAGACGGAGAGATGAATCTCTCGGAGCCGTCGCTCGTCAGGCGGAGCGGGCGCGTGGGGGTGAGTCTGCGCGCGGATGCACCGAGCTACCATATCATCCGCGTGGACGTCCGCGGCGAAGTGCGTCCGGCACTCGGAACGGAGGAGCAGAGCGCGGCGTTCGTCAAACAGCTCTCTGAAAGCCTTGCGGAAGAACCGGAACGCGCGTGGAACACCAACATGTTCGGACGGACGCTCAAAGAGATGCTTGGCGAAGAACTTTCCGTCAAAAACCGCTCCATGGGCGAGCCGGCGCAAAAGAAGATGCGGCGCACCGTCACTAAGATCGTCAACGAGGGCAAGGGCGGCGTCATCTGTATTTTGCTATAATTGCAGCTTATGGCAAAAAGCGATCCAGGAAAAAAATTCCCCGTCGGGCATATCCGACGGGGAGTATTTTATTGCAGACGTATTGAAATGCGCATTCTTTCATAAAAAATTCGGCGCAGGGGTTGACAAGGGAGGGGATCGGCGTGCTATAATAGTAGCTGATAGAAACAGGAGGAAAAAATATGACGTTCGGTTTCCTTGCGATCACGACGCTGCATATCATTCTGCTTGCGGTGTGCGCGTTCCTGATCGCGCTGCTCATTTTGTTGTTTGCGATCTTTTCGGGCAGAAAAAAGAAGCATGAGGACGAAAATCCCGATGACGTTTCATTGAAAACGCCGTCTGCAACCGCGCAGGAGCCGTCAGAGGCGCAGCCGCAGGATGCTTCGGCCTCCGCGGCGGCCGCACCGCCTGCTTCCGCACCTGCAGAAGAAGTGCGGGAAGCGGAGGAGCCCGCCGCACCCGAAGAGCCTGCAGCGTCTGCCGGGGAAGTTTCCCCTTTACAGGAAAAACCGGAGGAGGACGTTCCGCCGGCGGAGGAGTTCGCCGCACCTGAAGAACGTGCGGACGAACCGCAGCCCGCCGCCGGTCAGCCGGACGAAGAGAGAGGGGAGAACGCCGCCGTTTCCGACGGCGCGCCTGCACAGACGGCGATTGCGGAAAAGACCGCGCCCGCTGCCGCCGCCGCGGACAAGCCTGCGCGCGTGGTATATACCGACGAAGACGGCTGGTTCGTGCGGATCCGTTACGACAAGAGCTTTGAAGCGAAACTCATTCAGGGAGACGGCGCGCTCAAGGAGTGGTATTCCGCGCTCAGGAACGAATTGCTCTCCTATCGCAAAGTGTCCGCGCGGCGGAGCTGGCAGCATGAGGCATTTCGTCTCGGCAGGGGGACGGTTGCGAAGCTCGTCATCCGCGGCAAGACGCTGCGGCTCTATCTCGCGCTCGATCCGTCCGAATATATCGGAAGCAAGTACCTTGTCGAGGACGCGTCGGAACATGCCAAGTTTGAAAAGACGCCGCTTTTGTACCGCATTCGCAGTGAAAGGCGCTGCCGCTATGCAAAGGAGCTGATCGCGGCGGCGGTGGAAGCCGCGGGCGGTCAGCGCGGCGAAGCGCATGCGGAGGATTTTGCGTCCCTTCCCTTCGAAAGCACGCAGGCGCTCATCGACCGCGGGCTGGTGCGCATCGTGGAAGTGCGCCGCCGCGCGTCGGAGGGCGCGGGCGGAACGGAGCTGCTCGTCGACGAAGAGGACCTTGAAGACGACGAGCCCGCGGACGTGCGGGAGAGCGAGGAAGCTCCTGCGCCCGCGCCGCTGCCCGATCCCGCCGCGGAACACCGCGTGAGCGTGGCGGCAGCCGAGCAGTTGATGGCGGACGACGAGGCGCTTGTGCTGCCCGCCGAGCAAAAGAGCGATACCTACCGCCAGACCATCGTCAATATCGATACGCTGGGCGAATATTTTGCGGACGGCGAGCGCGTCACCATTGAGGAGATGCGCGAACGCATACCTTTCTTCGATAAAAGGGCGACCGCCGTCAAGGTGCTGGCGCGCGGCGTACTCAACAAGACGCTCGAAGTGGAGGCGGACGACTATTCGCTTGCGGCGGTCAAAATGATCCTGCTGCTCGGCGGAAAGGCGTACGTGCGCGGGAAATAGGAGCGGTTATGATCCTTTGTGTGGGCGAGTTGCTCGCCGATATGATCGGTACGACCGTACGCGGCACGTTCTGTTATGAGAGAAGAGCGGGCGGCGCGCCCTTCAACGTGGCGTGCGCTGCCCGGAAACTTGGTGCGGAGAGCGCGTTCGTCGGCTGCGTCGGAGAGGATG